>NZ_JBICXQ010000040.1:0-60589 GCF_043200375.1 Streptomyces sp. NPDC048434
GGTCCGAAAGCCGGTCATCCACCGACGACTTCACCTGTCCGGGCCTTGGCACACCACTCCCAACGACCCGAACACCCCAAAGTCACCGGTATTGCCCCTAGCCCGCCGTTTCCCCCGCATCCGGCGACAGCGTCCCCGCCGCGACCAGGGCGAACAGGGCTATGCCCAGGAGGATGCGGTAGATCACGAACGGCATGAAGGACTTGTGGGAGATGAACTTCATGAACCATGCGATCACGGCGTAGCCGACGACGAAGGCGATGAGCGTGGCGACGAGGGTGGGGCCCCAGGCGACATGGCCCTCGCCCGCGTCCTTGAGTTCGAAGACGCCGGAGGCCAGTACCGCCGGGATGGCGAGCAGGAAGGAGTAACGGGCGGCGGATTCGCGGGTGTAGCCCATCAGGAGGCCGCCGCTGATCGTGGCGCCGGAGCGGGAGACGCCGGGGATGAGCGCCATGGCCTGGCAGACGCCGTACAGCAGGCCGTCCTTGACGCTGAGGTCCGTGAGGGTCTTGCGCTGCTTTGCGGCCCGGTGTCGGCCGCCGGTCTCGTCGCGGGCGGCCAGCCGGTCGGCGATGCCGAGGACCGCGCCCATCACGATGAGGGTGGTGGCGATCAGCCGCAGATCGCGGAACGGGCCCTCGATGGCGTCCTTGAGCGTGATGCCCAGGACGCCGATCGGGATCGAGCCCACGATCACCAGCCAGCCCATCTGGGCGTCGTGGTCGTGCCGCAGCTCACGGTTGAAGAGGGAGCGGGCCCAGGCCGAGATGATCCGGCCGATGTCCTTGCGGAAGTAGATGATGACGGCCGCTTCGGTGCCGATCTGGGTGATGGCGGTGAACGCCGCACCGGGGTCCTGCCAGCCGGCGAACGCCGCGGTCAGACGGAGATGCGCACTGGAGGAGATCGGAAGAAACTCGGTCAGCCCTTGGACAAGTCCGAGGACGAAAGATTCAAACCAAGACATGGAAAATACGGTATCCAAGGGTGGTCAAGCGCTGACCTGCGCAAGATGGGAGAAAACGGACCGCGACGGTCGATGTGGATCATTGTCGACAGGGGGCAGCGTAACGTCCGAAGATGTCCGGGGGACCAAAGGGGCCCGGACGTACGGTGCCCGCCCCGTGGCCGTCGCGGGAGAAACCGGCGCCCGGCCGAACCGCTGTCAGCGTCCGCGCAGCGCCTTGCGTTTGCACCACGCCACCACCAGTGCGGCCAGCGCGCTGACGGCGATGAAGCCCATGGCGAGGAGGAACGCCGGCGAGGTGGGCGTCGAGGCCCGCGCGCCGGCCACGGCGTAGGCCGCGGTGTTCGGAATGCTGCCGAGCGCCGTCGCGACGAGGTAGGGGACCCAGCCCATACGGGAGACGGCGGCGCAGTAGTTCGTGGCGCAGAACGGCAGACCGGGGAAGAGCCGGATCGCCAGCATCGAGCGGAAGCCGTGCTCGCTCAACTGCCGGTCGGCGGCCGTCAGCCAGCGGGCGCGCAGCAACGGGCGCAGGGCGTCCTGCCCGAGCAGCCGGCCGAGCCCGAACGCCAGCCCGGCGCCCAGGACCGTACCGGCGAGCGCCGTGGCCAGCCCGGCCTGGCTGCCGAAGAGGGCTCCCGCCGCGAGATTGAGGACCGGGCGTGGGACGAAGGCGGTGGTGCTCACGCCGTACGCCAGCGCGAAGATCACGAGGGCGGTCGGGCCGGACAACTCGGCGGGCCGGGCGTCAGCCAGGAGGTGCTGTGGCTGCCACCAGAGCGTCATGGCCGCGCCGCAGGCCAGCAGGGTGAGCAGCAGGCCCAGCCGGAGCCAGGGGGAGAACAGCACACGCGTGCAGCGCGCGGCGAGGCCGTCGGGCGTTGCGGCGGGCGGGAACATCCCGGGAGCGTAACCGACAGGGGTGCCGGGGAGCCGTAACGTTGCCCGCATGGCCCAGAAACCGGACCCGCCGTCGAGCGAACTGGCCGACACCGTCCTGTCCCGGCTGACCGCCGCGTACCCGCCGGCCGGGGACCCCGTACGGGCCGCGGGGTCCGCCGCGTACCTCAAGGGCGTGTGCCCCTTTCTCGGTATCCCCACCACTGAGCGGCGGGCCCTCGACCGCACGGTCCTCAAGGACCTGCCCCGGCCCGACGAGACGGACTGCACGGCCGTCGCGCTGCGCTGCTGGGCCCTTCGCGAGCGGGAGTACCACCATTTCGCGGTGGACTACCTCCGCCGGCATGTGAAGCGCTGCTCGTCCGGCTTTCTGCCGGTCGCCAGGCAGCTGGTGACCACCACGTCCTGGTGGGACACGGTCGATGCGCTCGCCGCCCATGTGGTCGGGGCGCTGGTGGCCGCCGATCCGCGACTGGCCGGGGAGATGGACCGCTGGATCGAGGACGACGACCTCTGGGTGGCGCGTACCGCCCTGCTGCATCAACTGCGCTTCAAGGAGCGGACGGACGCCGGCCGGCTCTTCACCTACTGTCTGCGGCAGGCCGGGCACCGGGACTTCTTCATCCGCAAGGCGATCGGCTGGGCGCTGCGCGAATACGCGAAGACGGACCCGGAGGCGGTGCGCGATTTCGCGGCGGCACACCGGGAGCGGCTCTCCCCGCTGTCGGTGCGTGAGGCCATGAAGCATCTGTGAGGACCTGACGCGTCGGCAGGCGTCCGCGCGGCGTACCAGGACGCGGCCATAAATCGGTCGACGCCGCGGCGGGCGCCCGGCACCATATGACGCATGTTCCGGTACGCCTTCCTCCCGCTCCCGTCCGCAGTCGCGGACGAGCCGAAGGCTGCCGTCGATCTCCTCGCGGCCGTCGCCGCGGCCCACTGCGTTCCCGCAGTCACCGCCGTCGCAGCGGTCGCCGTCCCGGCCGCCGCAGCGGCCGACGGCGCACGAAGCTGACCCTCTCCGGATTGTCCGGCGGACCCCGCAGGGGGAGGGTCGGCCGGGCTCAGGGGTCCCCACGGCGCCAAGTCGCCGTCCTCACCGCATTGTTGCGAGGAAGAACACCATGCCCAAGACGGCATATGTGCGCACCAAGCCGCACCTGAACATCGGCACCATGGGCCATGTCGACCACGGCAAGACCACGCTGACCGCGGCCATCACCAAGGTCCTCAGCGACCGGGGGAGCGGGACCTTCGTGCCCTTCGATCGGATCGACCGGGCCCCGGAGGAGGCCGCCCGCGGCATCACCATCAACATCTCGCATGTCGAGTACGAGACGGGCACCCGGCACTACGCGCATGTCGACATGCCCGGCCACGCCGACTTCATCAAGAACATGGTGACCGGCGCGGCGCAGCTCGACGGCGCGATCCTCGTCGTCTCGGCGCTCGACGGGATCATGCCGCAGACCGCCGAGCATGTGCTGCTCGCCAGGCAAGTGGGCGTCCGGCATATCGTCGTGGCCCTCAACAAGGCCGACGCCGGCGACCCGGAGCTCACCGACCTGGTGGAGCTGGAGGTGCGCGAACTGCTGAGCACGCACGGCTACGACGGGGAGCACGTACCCGTCGTAAGGGTCTCGGGGCTGCGCGCCCTGGAGGGTGACCCGCGCTGGACGGGGGCGATCGACGCGTTGCTGGACGCCGTCGACACCTATGTCCCGATGCCCGAGCGGTATGTCGACGCGCCCTTTCTGCTCCCGGTGGAGAACGTGTTGACCATCACCGGCCGCGGCACGGTCGTCACCGGGGCCGTCGAGCGGGGCACGGTGCGGGTCGGCGACCGGGTCTCGGTGCTCGGCGCGGAGACCGAGACGACGGTCACCGGGCTGGAGACGTTCGGCAAGCCCATGGAGTCCGCCGAGGCCGGGGACAACGTCGCGCTGCTGCTGCGCGGTCTGCACCGCGACCAGGTGCGCCGCGGGCATGTGGTCGCCGCGCCGGGCAGTGTCACACCGCGGCGCCGCTTCACCGCCGAGGTGTATGTGCTCTCCACCGAGGAAGGCGGCCGCCGTACGCCGATGTCCACCGGTTACCGACCGCAGTTCTACATCCGCACCGCGGACGTGGTCGGCGACCTCGACCTCGGTGAGCGGGGCGTGGCCCGGCCCGGAGAGACGGTGACGGTGTCGGTCGAACTGGGCCGGGACGTGCCGCTGGAGCGGGGACTGGGCTTCGCCATCCGCGAGGGCGGCCGCACCGTCGGCGCGGGCACGGTGCGCACCGTCGAGGCGTAGGACACCGCAGGTCATCAGGCTGCGCCCGGCACCTCTCCCGGTGCCGGGCGCAGCCGCCTGCTGTCGTGGGGGACGCGCGGGTGCGAGACTGCTCGCCCGGATGAACGGGCACGAGGGCGATCGCGCCACGCGGTGCGGGCGGTCGGCCGGACAAGGGCGGGAGACCTGATGACGGGCACGGCACTGGTCCTGGGCGGCGGAGGGCTCACCGGCATCGGCTGGGAGATCGGTGTGCTCGCCGGTCTCGCCGAGGCGGGCCTCGACCTCGCCGACGCCGATGTCGTCATCGGCACCTCGGCCGGATCGATCGTTGGCGCCCACCTCACCTCCCGGCACCTCACCCTGGAGGAGATGTACGAGCGCCAGCTCGCCGTGCCCGAGACCCGCTCGGCCGCACGTATGGGCCCGGCCGCGCTGGCCCGGTTCGCGGCCATCGCGCTGCGCTCCCGGGACACGGAGTCCTTCGGCGTAAGGATGGGAAAGCTGGCGGTTGCGGCCCGTACCGTCACCGAGGCCGAACAGCGCACGGCGATCGCCCGGACCCTGAAGCTGACCGACTGGCCGGCCCGCCGGCTGGTGATCACGGCGGTGGATGCCGCGACGGGGGAGCGGACCGCCTTCGACGACACGAGCGGGGTCCGGCTGCTCGACGCGGTGGGCGCGAGCTGCGCGGTCCCCGGAATCTATCCGCCGGTCACCATCGACGGCACCCGGTGGATCGACGGCGGGGTGCACTCCAGCGCCAATGCCGATCTGGCCGCCGGATACGGCCGGGTGGTGATCGTCGCGCCGATGGCGGCCAGTGGTGGGCCGATCGCCGGACCGCGGGCGCAGGGGGAGCAACTGGCACGCGGGGGTGCCCGGGTGTGGGTGCTCACCCCCGACCGCGCGGCCAGGTCGGCGTTCGGCCGCAATGTCCTGGATCCCGCCAAGCGCGCGGACGCGGCCCGCGCGGGGCGCCGGCAGGCGGCGGCCGAGGCGGCTCGGATCCGTCAGGTCTGGTCGGACTGACCGGCCCGGCGGGACAGGCGGCCGGGGCCGGGACACCGTGGCCGCACCGGCACAATGGGACGGTGGACGAAGCACCCGAGCCGATACCCGTCACCCGGGCCGTGGACTGCGGCACCGCCAAGCTGCTGCCGGACGTGGACCGGCCGCGCGCCTGGCTGCTCACGGTGGACGACGCACCGCAGTCGTACGTGGACCTCGACGCGCCCGCACATCTGGAATTCGAGTATGTGCGCCGGCTGGCACACGTCCTGGACGAGGTGGCCGACCCGGGACGCCCGCTCGATGTGCTGCATCTGGGCGGCGGGGCGCTGACCCTGCCGCGCTATCTCGCCGCCGTCCGTCCGCACTCCCGGCAGGACGTCATCGAGGCCGACCGCGGGCTGCTCGCCCTGGTGACGAAACATCTGCCGCTGCCCGGCGACTGCGGGATCACGGTGCATGCCCAGGACGCCCGTACGGCACTGGAGGCGGCGCCGCAGGGCAGCGCCGATGTCATCGTGGCGGACGTCTTCGGCGGCTCGCGGGTGCCGGCGCACCTCACCTCGGTCGAGTACGCGCGGGCCGCCGCCCGGGTGCTGCGACCGGACGGCTGCTACGCCGCGAACCTCGCGGACGGTGCGCCGTTCGGCTTTCTGCGCGGTCAACTCGCCAATTTCGCCACGGTCTTCGAGCATCTCGCACTGATCGCCGAGCCCTCGGTGCTGCGCGGCCGCCGGTTCGGCAACGCCGTGCTGCTCGCCTCGCGCGCACCGCTCCCGATCGCCGCGCTGGCCCGGCGGACGGCCGGTGACGCGTTTCCGGCCCGGGTCGAGCACGGTGCGGCGCTGCGGCGGCTGATCGCGGACGCGGTCCCCGTACAGGATGCCGAGGCGGTGGCGTCCCCGGTGCCACCCGACGGCGCGTTCAGCGTCGGCTGAGCGCGGCCCGCTGCGGCCGCGCACCGGGGCCGCTGTGACCGCTCACTCCGCCTCCGCCGCATGCGGTTCCGTCGCCTCGGCCGCACGGGGGACCGCCCGGCCGGCGGCCGGCTCCGGCCTCGTGCGCCGGGTCAATCGCCGCACCTCGGGCACGCACAGCACCGCCGCCGTCAGCAGCGCGATCAGTGCGGAGCAGCCGAACAGCGCCGCCGTCCGGCCGATGAGGTCCTGTACGGGGCCGGCCAGCGCGGTGGCGAGCGGGACCATGGCCAGGGACCCCAGCCAGTCGTAGGACGAGACCCGGGAGAACTTCTCCTCGGGGATCTCCTGGTGCAGCGCCATCATCCACGTCACCGCGAAGACCTCGACCGCGATCCCGGTGCCGAACATCACCGCGGTGAGTCCGGCCGCGGGGAGGGGGACGGCGAGCGCGGCGGACGGGAGGGCGAGCGGGAAGACGCACAGCGCACCGGTGAGCAGGAGGCGGTGCGGTCTGACCCTGGTCATCATGAGGGCGCCGCCCGCCGTGCCCGCGCCGAAGGCCGCCAGCGCCAGCCCCCAGGGGCCGGGGCCGCCCAGATGCTGCTCCGCGACCAGCGGTCCGTAGACCGCCTCGGCGGCCGACACCACCGCATTGACGATGGAGAACTGCACCACCACCGCCCACAGCCACGGCCGGGAGACGACCTCGCGCCAGCCGTCCCGCAGATCGTGCAGCAGCCCGCCGCCGGGCGCCCGTGCGGCGACCCCGCTGACGTCGAGGAATGCGCGCAGCACGGCCGCGAGGGCGAAGGAGACGGAGTCGATGGCCAGCACCCAGCCGGGACCGACCACGGCGACCAGTGCGCCGCCGAGCGCGGCGCCGCCGATGTTGGCGCCGTTCATGCCCATACGGAACACGGCGAAGGCGCGCCCCGCCTGGTCGCCGGAGACGCTGGCGAGCACCATGCCCTCGGAGGCCGGCGCGAAGAACGCCTGCCCGGTGCCGCCGAGGGCCGCCAGCACGGCCATCTGCCACAACCGCGGCTCGCCGGCCAGCACGAGCAGCGCGAACAGGCCCTGGGAGACGCAGCTGAGGGCGTTCGCGGCGACCATCACACGATGCCGGGGCAACCGGTCGGCGACCGCACCGCCGATCAGCAGGAAGAGGACGAGCGGGACCGTCCGTGCGGCGGCCACCAGACCGACGTCGGTGGCGGAGCCGCCGGAGGCGAGCACCGCGAAGGCGGTGGCGATCAGTGCGCCGGAGCTCCCGAGGTTCGCGATCACCGTGGCGCCGGTGAGCAGCAGATAGTTGCGCCCCGCCCACGCGGGGCGGGCCATCACCAAGAGAGCACCTGCGCGGAGGGGACCGTGTGGGACCACTTCCGGCTCGGGGTGCCTGCCGCTCGGCACCCGCGGTGTGCCGGAGCCCTCACCCGTCCGTCATCGCTGTGCTGTTGTCCTGGCCACATGGGCGTCAACGATAGGCAGGGCGGTGGGCCGGCCGCACAGGGCCATCCCCTTCCGGACACCACAGGCCCGGCGCCCGTCAAGTCCCGGCGCCCGTCAAGTCCCGGTGACCGTCACGGCCCGGCGGCCGGAAGGCATCCGCCCCTTCCCACCTAAGCTACCGCTAGGTAACATGACGCTCATGTCCTCCGAGACCCTGCCGTCTGTCGGCGAAATGATGGCGGCATCCGTGCCGATGGCCCGCACCCTGAACCTCGAGTTCGCCGAGACCACCGCCGAGCGCGCCGTGGTCCGCATGCCCGACCAGCCCGACTTCCACAACCACGTCGGCGGACCGCACGCCGGCGCGATGTTCACCCTCGCCGAGTCGGCGAGCGGCGCCATCGTGATGGCGGCCTTCGGTGACCAGCTCGGCCGGGCGGTGCCGCTGGCCGTGCGTGCCGAGATCGGCTACAAGAAGCTCGCCATGGGACCGGTCACCGCCACCGCGGAGCTGGGCCGGACGGTGGCCGAGGTGGTCGCCGAGCTCGACGCCGGCGAGCGCCCGGAGTTCCCCGTGAACATCGCCATCACCCGCGAGGACGGCGCGGTCACCGGCGAGATGAGCATCGTGTGGACCCTGCGCCCCAACAAGTGAGCTGCTTCACAGCGGGGTTCTCCCCGGCCCGTCGTGCCCCGCACGGCGGGCCGTCGTCGTCTTTCCGCGGACGCGCGGCTCCGGATCGGGCTGCGGAGGCAGGTGTTGCGCACCGCACATGGATTCGGCTCCCTGACGGCGCGATCGAGTACGCTTCCCGGGCGTGCTGTGGCGCGCCAGGGGATCGACCGGTACCGGAGTCATGAGGGTGTCGGGTCACGGCCCACGGGGGCCCTACACCAGCGGAGGAAGCGGCGTTGCACATCCAGGAGTGGCTGGAGACGGTACCGGCCGTG
The DNA here is from genome assembly GCF_043200375.1 of Streptomyces sp. NPDC048434. Lineage (NCBI taxonomy): Bacteria > Bacillati > Actinomycetota > Actinomycetes > Kitasatosporales > Streptomycetaceae > Streptomyces > Streptomyces sp. NPDC048434. The sequence goes on from NZ_JBICXQ010000040.1 coordinate 8,481, forward strand.
AGTGTCTACCTCCTGGTGGGGGTGGTCATCGGACTGGAGAGCGTCGGCATTCCGCTGCCCGGCGAGATCGTCCTCGTCAGTGCGGCGATTCTGGCGGCGACCCAGGACCACATCAATCCGTTCGTGCTGGGAGCCTGTGCGTCCGCCGGCGCGATCATCGGTGACTCCATCGGGTATCTGATCGGACGCAAGGGAGGCCAGCCCCTGTTGCAGTGGGCGGGCCGGAAGTTCCCCAAGCACTTCGGCCCCGACCATGTCGCCATGGCCGAGGCGAAGTTCGACAAGTGGGGTATGTGGGCGGTCTTCTTCGGCCGTTTCGTCGCGCTGCTGCGCATCTTCGCCGGCCCGCTCGCCGGCGTACTGAAGATGCCGTACTGGAAGTTCCTGATCGCCAACGTCCTCGGCGGCATCATCTGGGCCGGCGGTACGACCGCGCTGATCTACAGCGTGGGCATCGTCGCCGAGTCGTGGCTCAAGCGCTTCTCCTGGCTCGGACTGGTCGCCGCCCTGCTGTTCGGTGTCGGCTCCTTCTTCCTCATGAAGCACCGCGCGAAGAAGGCGGCCGCCGCGCGCGAGGTGGCGGAGACCCCGGTCGCCACGCCGGTCGACTGACCTTCCCCGGGACCGCCGCGCCACCTCCGCGCGGCTCGTACGGATCTTCAACGGCAGTCAGGCGTTCACCTGACGCAACTCACCTGAGGGTGCGGGCCGGTTGACGAGCGGTGTCACGTCAGGGCATCAGCCAGACGTCGGGGCCGCCGTCGCGCCATTCGAAGACGCCGGTGTCGTCCCAGACGAACTTCATGGTGCAGAAACCGGCCCGGCGCAGTATCGCGGCCACATCGCCGGGGCGCAGCGCCCGTCCCAGATCCTGTCCGTTGAGTGTCACACGGCGACCGCCTGAGAACGGCGGGTGCACGATCACGGGGGCACGCTTCATGCTTCCCAGCATGCGACCAGCCCGGCGCTCCCGCATCCCGAACGTGGCCAGTACGTCACACAACGTGTCATCCGGCGTCTTGCGGAGACCGGCCCGGCCCTGCGGACCCCGCCCGCTGCCGCGAGAAGAACGGCCGCGCCCGTACGCCGGACCCGCCGCGCTGCCACCACGGGGTCTCCTCGTCGGCGTCCGGCAGCGCCGCCCCGCCGCGCACCGCCCGCCGCAGCGCCGTCAGCATGCTGCGGACCCCCGCGATGAACAGCGGATCGCCGATGAGCTCTTTGGCCACCAGTGCCTTGTGGCAGGCGTGCAGCGCCGCCGCCGGTTTCCCGTGGGCGCTTTCGGTGAGGGCCTGGGCGTAGAGGACCGTCGAGTACAGCCAGTAATCGCCGTCGGAGTGCCGGACCTCCCAGGCGCGGCGGGCCGCCGCCCGCGCCCCTTCCGCATCCAGCGGCGACAGCGCGATGGCGAGCAGCGCCCAGCTGTGGGCGGGCCCCGGCCCGAACCACGGATCCCTGGGGTGGTGCCGGGCCGCTTCCTCCAGGCACGTCACGGCCGCCGCGGTGTTCCCGCGGTACAGCTCCAGCACGGCGTGCGCATGGGCGATACGGGCCAGTCCGTCGGAGTCCGCATGCATCACCGCCGCCGTCCATGCCTCGTCGAGCAGCGCCTCCGCGGTGGCGAGCGAGTGTTCCTGCGCGGCGAGATAGCCGGCCAGCCACAATGCCCGGGCCCGCAGCGCGGTGTCGTCCCGGGAGAGCAGCAGCAACCGGTCCAGATGGGCCCGCCCCTCGCGGCGGAAGCCGCAGGCGGCCCAGTGGAACCACAGTGACACCGCGATCTCCAGCGCGCCGAGCGCATCCTCCGCGTCCTGCGGTGGCCGGGTCAGCGCCGCGTCGAGATTGGCCTGCTCGTCCTCCACCAGTCGCACGGCGACCTGCTGGTTGGGGCCCTGCCAGGCGATCTGCGCCTCGGCCGCCAGCGCCGCACAGGCCTGCCGGAACCGCCGTAGCGCCGCGGACTCCTCGCCCGCCTCGCGCAGCTGCGTCCGCCCGAAGTCGCGGGCGGCGCGCGGGAGTCGGTAGCGCGGCGGCAGCGCGGCCCCGGTGTCCTCGTGTGCGCCGCCCGCGTCCCGTACGCGTTCGACGACCGAGGCCGTACGGAGCCGTTCCAGTGCCCCGTCGACCGCCGCTGCAGAGACGTCACTGCTGGTACAGACGCATCCCGCGAGCCAGGGATCGAAATCGCCGGGAAGCACCGAGAGCCTCGCCCATACCCGGCGGTCCGTGGGTGAGCAGAGGGCGTAGCCCGCGGCCTGCGCGGCGTGCAGCGAGGTGTGCCGCACGGTCGCCGCCGGCCCCGAGTAGAACAGCGGCCCGTCCGTGCCCACCTGCGCGGCGAGCTGCGGCAAGGACATCCGGTCCAGCTGGTGCGCGGCCAGTGCGATCGCCAGCGGTGAGCCCTCCAGCGCCTGGCACACCGCGACCAGGAGCTCGGGCGCCGCGGCTCCGGTCCGCGCGGCCAGCAGCTCGACGGCCGGTCCGGCGATCCCCTCGCCCAGCGTCACCGGAAGCGGCGCGAGCTCGACTACCCGCTCCTCGGCCAGCCCCAGCGGACCACGTGCGGTCGCCACGATGCGCAGCGACGGGTCGGCGCGCAGCAGTCGTCGCACGAGCTGTGCGCACTCGGCGACCACCGGGTCGCAGTCGTCCAGCAGTACGGTCACGCGATGCCGCCGGCAGTGCGCGGCCAGCGCCGCGAGGGCCGTACCGCCGGCGGGAGTGCACGCCGTGGTGGCATCCGTCCGGCCCGCCCGGCCGTGCAGCGGTGCGCTGACGCAGGGGTCGGCCGTATGCCGGGCGAGGGGCCGGGCGGTGTCCCGGCACGCGGTGTCCGACTGCCCCGCCGTCCGGAGCAGTGCCTCGGTCAGACCGCCCTCGGCCAGACCGTCCCAGCAGCCGACCCGGATGACCGTGCCGCCGTGCCGAGCGGTGTGCTCCGTCAGGACGGCGCGGGCCAGCACGCTCTTGCCCACCCCGGCGGCCCCGGTGAGCGTCACCAACTGAGCACCGCTCAGCAGCCCGGACACCTGCTCATGCTCAACGGCCCGCCCCACTACGCCGGGCGGTGGCCGGTGATCGGCCCACGCGGTCATCGGTCATCCCCAACCACGGCACAGTGCCGCGCCCTTCCGAACTGGGAACCCACCATGCCAGAACCGACCGTCCGGTAAACAACGAGTGGGCTCATCGAACGAGGGAAACCCCGCCCCTGAATTTGACGTGACGCGATGTCTTCTGGGGGGCCTGGGAGGGGGGACGGCCAGGTCACCGCGGTCGGGGGCGGCGTTCAGGACACTTCGGCCGATCTTAAAGTGGTGTCTTTCGACCGGCGTCGCAGTGGCAGCGTGGCTGCCCCCGGCCGGCCCAAGGATCCGAGGAGAACGTCCCGATGAAGTGCCTGCGCGTCCATGCTGCGGTAAGTGTGGTGGCTCTGGGGCTGCTGGCCGGTTGCGGCGGCGGCAGGGACATCGTCGACGCATCGAGTGTGCCGCGGCTGCGGGCCCATGTCGCGGATGCCCGGAACGGACAGCCCCGGGTGGCGGAGCCCCGAGGCCCGCGCTCCCTCTTCACCCCGTTCCGCACGGCCGGGAGCGGCACCGAGGTCGTGACGACGAAGTGGCACGGGCGCAAGTCCGGTTTCACCGGGGACATTTGGGCCTGGGTGCCGCCGGAGTACCACCAGTCGGAGTACGCCACGAGCGGCTTTCCGGTGCTGATCGCGCTGCCCGGCGCCTACGGCTATCCGTTCAACTACTGGGCCGGGGACGCCTTTGCGCTGGAGGAGCGGATCGCGGAGTGGTCACGGCAGGGCAAGACGCTGCCCTTCATCGTCGTGATGCCGGTGCTCAATCCCGGCAGGAAGTACTACGACGGCAGCGACATCCCGGGGCAGCCGAAGATGGGAACCTGGCTGACCGAGGACGTACCGGACTTCGCGCGGGCCAACTTCCGTACGTACGACAGCCGCGAAGGCTGGGCCTTCATGGGGTCCTCGTCCGGTGGGTTCGCCGCGCTGAAGGCCGTGCTCAAGGAGCCGCAGAAGTTCAAGGCGGCCATCGTCAACGGGCCCGACACCGCACCGGATTCGCCGTTGTGGCAGGGGCACTCGGCCGAGATGCGCGCCAACGACCCACGCCACCTGGCGCGGCAGCTGGCCGCGCGGAAGAGCCTGCCGGTCTATCTGGCCTTCGAGCTCGGCAGCAAGGAGGTGGCGGTGCCCGACGTGAAGCGCTTCATCAAGGACTACACCGGCGGGCCGGTCCACTCCACGCTCTTCGAAATACCGGACGGTGTGCACAGCGGTCACACCTATATCCGACGGATGGCCGACTCGCTGCACTGGATCAGCGAGCGGATGCAGGGCCCCGTGCCGTCCGTTTGACGCACCGTCGCCCAGGTGGTCGCACGGGCGGGGTCCCCCTGTTGCCGACGACGGGCCGACCGTAAGAATTGTCCGTGACCCGGCCGGTGGGCGTGGCCGGCGTATGACGTCTGCCCGCTGGAAGGAGAGCCGTGCGGAATCTGCGAGTGGCCGGCCTGGCGCTGGCCGGTACGGCTCTGTTGGTGGGGAGCCTCACGGCGGGCAGCCAGTGGCTGGGGGAGCGGGACGCGACCAGTGAGGTGAACGGGACCACCGATACGGTCCCGCGCGACGAGGTCGCCCGCTCGATCTCGGGTCATCTGTCGCTTCCTGTGATCCCGCGGGGCCCGCGCTCGGTCGACTGCGCCGGGGACCTGCGCGCGGTCGAGGGGGCGCGGACCCACTGCACCGCGCATTACCTGCGGGGGACCGACCGCGGCATGACCGTACGTGTCGTCCGGGTCCGCGGCGGCGAGATCACTTACGTCCACGACGCCCCGCATCGCTGACGATCCCCCGCTCACGGCGTGGGCCACGTCACATCAGCTCGTGCCAACAGCTCGTCAGGATGGGTCCGACGCGCTTGCTCCGAGACCCGGCAACGCGCCCAATGGCCTCAAAGCAGGCCTTTGTTGAATCTCCATCAGATCTGTGAAGTGTTCAGATCGCCGTTGGACGACGGGTGTTGCTGTGGTGCTAAGATCATCGCACTTGCCAACGGGGTAGTCACCTGATAAGGCAGGAAAGAAATTCCGCGCATTGGCCTATGAAAACCGCCACCCCGGGGAGAACTATGCCATTAGCCGGCCCTTTGATGGCTTTCTGGCAGGCGACTGTGCGTGGCCGTTCACGTATGTCTGGGGGCGCGATGGATTCTGCACGTCGTGGCCGGACATATGACACCTGGTGGCTCCGTCGTCCGAAGAGAGTCCTATGACGCAATACTTCCAGGATCCAGCGTTCTGGGGTTTGATCGCTGGTACCCCTGTCGCCGCAACCGCGATTATTCGCGGCAGGAAGAAAATTACGGAACTTCGACAAGACAAGGCTGAGCTCAAGCAGCACTACGCCACTCTTGAAGACCACTACACGGAGGCCGTGGAAGAGGCCAAGGACCGTGCGGAGGAGGCCACCAAGACCACACTGAAGGCCGCGATGCGGACTCTGCAGGGTCTTGCGAGCGAGCAGCAGCTGGCGATTTCCAAGCTGCAGGAGACGTATGGCGAGCACAAGATCCTGCAGGATCTTCTCGACATCGACCACATGAACTCGCAGTTTGCGCGGCGTGCTCAGTCCATCGCCGTGCTCTGTGACGGCTGGCTCGGCCGGCGACGGCACAACGCCTCGCTCTACGATGTGGTGCGCAGCGCGAAGGGCCGCATTCGCCATTTCACGCGCGTCGAGATCCGGTCGCAGAGTAATTTCGCCATCGTGAGCCGCGCAGTTGAACCGGTTGCGCTGGTGCTCGCCGAGCTGCTGGACAACGCCACCAGCTATTCGGCGCCGGAAACGATGATCGAGATCAATATTCGTCCGGTGCCCAAGGGCGTGTGCATCGTCGTCGACGACGCCGGTGTCGGGATGAACGAGGAGGAGAAGGCGCGCGCCGCCCTGCTGCTGTCGAGCGAGAATGCGGCCAGTGTCTCCAGTCTCGGTAACCCGCCGCAGTTCGGATTCACCGTCATCGGTGTGCTCGCCGCCCGCTACGGTTTCAGCGTTTCGGTGGATTCCACCTCTCCTTACGGCGGCGTACGCGCGGTCGTCCTGCTCCCCGACGATCTACTGACGTCTTTGCACGAGCCCGAGGAGAGTGCTGCCGTGGCCGCGTCCGCCCCGTTGCCGCCGGAGAACCCTCCTGGTCACGCGGCCCCCGGCAGCCCGCCTCCGGCCTCCGCTCCCAGGTACCAGGCCGCCGGCCCGCCGCCTCCCGGCGCTCCGCCCGCGGGGCAGCCGGCTTCCGCTCACGCGGCTCCCGAGACGACGTCCGGCGGTCTGCCGAAGCGCCGCCGCCGCGGTGCGATTTCCATCGTGCCGACCGATTCCGAGAACACACAAACACCGGCCCGAGACAGCGCAAAGGCCGCGTCCGTCATGGGCGCATTCCAGCGCGGCACGCAATCCGGCCGTCGTTCCACCAATGCAAGCGATGAAGGGCATGAGGTTCAGTGAACTACGATCTGTCGTGGATGCTTGACAGTGCTCTGGAATTGCCTGAAGCGCAGCATGCCATTCTCGTCTCCGCCGACGGTCTGCTCATGGCCCGCTCGAAGGAAGTCGGCCGGGACCACGCCGACACCGTCGCCGCCGCGATGAGCGGAATGCAGTCGCTGAGCCGTACGGTCGCCGATTTCTGCCATGGCGGTGCGCCCGCGAGCCGCCCGCAATGGCGGCAGACGCTGGTCGAGTTCGACCATGGCTGGGTCTTTCTCATCTCGGCCGGCGAGGGCGCGTATCTCGCGGTCTCGGCGTCGCCCGATGTCGACATGGCGGAGATCACCTTCCGTATGCAGCAGCTTGTCGGCCAGCTCGGTAAGGCACTGACCAGTCCGCCGCGTGAGAGGGCTGACATCCAGCCATGACAACCGATGACGAGCCGGAGCTGGAACACGAAGCAGCGGAATTAGTGCGGCCGTACGTCATCACCAACGGCCGAGATCTTCTTGACGGCAGCGATTTCTCGCTGATCACTCTGGTCACCGTGCATGCGGAACCGCCCAGGACGAAGCCCCTCGATCCGGAGAAGCTCCGTCTGCTGGAACTGTGTTCGGGAGGCTTCCTGTCGATCGCCGAGATAGCCGGGCACACCCGGCTGCCGGTGGGTGTCGTCAAGATTCTGGTGTCCGATCTCGCGCGGGAGGGTTATCTGTTCTCGCGCGCGCCCATACCGAGCGCTCAGCTTGTCGACCGGCAAATCCTTGAGGAGGTGCTGAATGGACTCCAGGCTCGCTTTGGATGACGGCGTGTACTTGCGCAATTCAGTGCAGACCGCGGCGAAAATCCTCGTGGTCGGACATTTCGCCGTGGGGAAGACCACATTCATCGGGACCATGTCCGAGATTCCTCCGCTGCGGACCGAAGAAGTAATGACCCAGGCGGGCGCCGGAATTGACGATCCGAAAGGCGCGCCCGACAAGACCACGACCACGGTCGCCATGGACTTCGGGCGGCTCACGCTCAGCGAGAAGCTGGTCCTGTATCTGTTCGGAACGCCCGGACAGCAGCGGTTCGTTCAGGTGTGGGAGGACATGACGCGGGGGGCGCTCGGTGCGCTGGTCCTGGTCGACCCACAGCGTCTCGACGAGTCCTTCCCTGTCATGGACCTGGTGGAACACTACGGAATCCCGTACGCCATCGCCGTGAATCGGTTCGACGGGACTCCCTCTCATTCGCTCGATGAGATACGGGAGGCGCTGGACCTGCTTCCTGATACACCCGTCGTCAACTGTGACGCACGGGACCAGCGTTCCTCGGCGGATTCCCTGATCGCCCTCGTCCGATATCTACAGTCCCGCGTCAACTAGGAGCTCAGGCATGCAATCTCACTCGGATTTCCAGACTCCGCCACCCGGCTGCCCCGCACACGCCGGTGGCGAAAGGACGCCCCTGCACGGGCCGGAATTCGCCGCCGCGCCGGACGTGTTCTACGGCATGCTGCGGCAGCAGGGGCCCAGCGCGCCCGTCGAGCTGGCTCCCGGTGTGGAGGCCGAACTTGTCACGGACTACGCCACAGCGCTCCATGTCCTGCAGAATCCGGACACCTTCGCGCGGGATTCCCGTCGCTGGCGCGCGCTGAACGAGGGGCGTGTTCCGCTGGACAGCCCCGTGCTGCCGATGATGATGTACCGGCCGAATTGCATGTTCTCCGACGGCGCCGAGCACCTGAGGCTGCGCCAGGCGGTGACGGAGAGCTTCTCGCGTCTGGACATGCACCGTGTGAGCAGGCATGTCGACCGCGTCGCGGCGTACCTCATCGACCAGTTCAGCGTCCGGGGCAAAGCCGACCTGATCAGTGACTATGCGCAGCTGCTGCCGCTGCTGGTCTTCAACGACCTCTTCGGCTGCCCGGCGGAGATAGGCGACCGGCTGATCAGTGCCATCTCCAACCTCTTCGACGGTGTCGATGTGGAGCGGGCCAACGAGGTCATGGCGGGTGCCCTGTTCGAGCTGGTCACCCTCAAGCGCAGCACGCCGGGCGACGACATCACCTCCTGGCTGATGCAGCACCAGTCGCGGCTGACCGACGAGGAGATGGTCCACCAGCTCGCGCTGCTCATCGGGGCGGGTACCGAGCCTGTGCAGAACATCATCGCCAACGCGCTGCGGCTGCTGCTGTCCGACGAGCAGTTCGCCGGCGGCCCGCAGGGGGGCGGCGACGTCCTGGTCGAGGACGCCATCAACGAGGTGCTGTGGCACAGCCCGCCGATCGCCAACTACGCCACCCACTACCCGGTGCACGATGTGGAATTCTCCGGGAACAAGCTGGCAGCGGGGACGCCGGTGCTCATCAGCTTCGCGGCGGCCAACGCGGACCCGAGCCTGTCCGCGAGCCGGCAGACGTTCAGCAAGCGGGCCCATCTGGCCTGGGGAGCCGGCCCGCATGCCTGCCCGGCGAAGGATCCCGCGCTGCTGATCTCCATACGGGCGATCGAGAAGCTGCTGAACGCGCTGCCCGACATCGAGCTGGGCGTACCTGCGGACACGCTGACCTGGCGGCCCGGCCCCTTCCACCGGGCGCTCAACGCGCTGCCCGCCCGTTTCACTCCGGTACGCAGTGCGAGGCGCGGTTCGCTGCCCTCCGCGGCGGCCGGTCCCGACGGGGGAGACACCCGGGCCCGGGAGCAGCAGAGCAAGCCTCAGAAAGGCAGTTGGTGGAGTGGGTTCCTCAGCTGGTGGCGAGTGTGAGCTTCGCTACAGAGTGAATGTTCGCTGATCGCATGAATGTTCAGCCATAAGGGTATGCAGGGCTGGCGACTATCCAGTGATCTTCTGAAAGAAGGTGTCGCCTTGCAGCCCGCTCTGGCCGCTGCCCCCGTCGACCGGCGCAGTGTGGTGTCGCTTTTTTCCCGTCTGCGCACGGCCGATGGTCAGTCGAATCCGTTGCCGTTGTACGCGAAACTCAGGGCGATGGGGGATATCGTTCCGGCGCCGTGGGGCGGCCACTTGGTGACCTCATACGGTCTTTGCCACCAGCTTCTGCGAAGTAGATCCTGGCGGGTCCCGGACAATGATTGGCGGGCCCGCCAGGACGATGCGGCCCGCTGGAGCGCGAGTGCGTCACGCCAGATGGGCGGCACCCTGCCCATGCTCAACCCGCCGCACCACACCCGTGTGCGGCGGTTGGTGGGCAACGTTTTCGACCGCAACTCCCTGGCCGAGATGAAGGCGTCGGTCGAGCAGACGACCAGTCGACTGCTCGACCGGTTCGAAGAGGAACTCACGCACGGCCCGGCCGATTTCTGTGCACTGGTCAGCGAAGAACTTCCGGTGATTACCATCGGCGAATGGCTGCAGATTCCGCCGGCCGACTATGCGCTTTTGCGCTCCCTCACCCACGACCAGGTATATACCCAGGAACTGTTTCCGACTCCGAGCCAACTCTTGCTCTCCGACGAGTCGAGCCGCCAATTGCGGGACTATTTCACCTCTTTGGTGAGCGAGCGAAGGAGAAATCCGGGGAATGACCCGGTCTCGTCATGGCTCCGCGTCTGGGACATGCAGGAGCCCGACCGGGAAGCCGCCGACGAGGACGTCTACTTCCTGACGCTGTTCATGGTCCTGGCGGCGCTGGAGACGACGGCGCATGTCCTCTCCAGCGTGGTCCGGCTGCTCCTGGAGCACCCCCGTCAGCTGAACTGGCTGCGAATCCATCCCGAGCAGATACCGGACGCGATCGACGAGGTGCTCCGTCACGACGCCCCGATCCACATGATCAGCCGGGTGGCTCCCGAGGACACCGAACTCGCCGGGGTGACCGTCCACAAGAACGAGATGGTGCAGCTCATGGTCGGCGCCGCCCATCACGACCCGAACCACTTCGTCTCCCCCGGAGCCTTCGACATCAGCCGCCGGGTCTCCCATCTCGGCTTCGGCGGGGGAATTCACTATTGTCTGGGCAACGCGCTGGCGCGTCTGGAGGCGGACTGCCTGCTCACCGCGCTGCTGGAGCGTCTGCCCGGACTGAGGATCAGCGCTCCTCCCCTCTGGGAGCCACGCGTGGCCTTCCGCCGCCTGATCACGCTTCCGGTCGTCCGTGTCTGACATGCCCGGCGCACCGGTCTCCCGCACAGCGGAACAACGAATCAAGGAACGGCCATGATGCACGACTTCAAGTCTCTCTTCGTGACACACGAGGGTCCCGTCCTCACAGTGCAGTTGAACTGCCCCGAGACAGGCAACGCCATCTCCGGGGAGATCCTCGACGAGCTGCTCGTCGTACTGGGAGCCCTGGACGACGAGGCCGGTATCAGGGTCCTGGTCCTCTCCGGCGCGGGCGAGGACTTCTGTCTGGGCGGTGACCGGGCGGAGTTCCCCGCCCTGCTCGCCGAGGACCCCAGCGGAGTGGGGCTGCGGGCCCTCGGCAACAAGGCGCGACGGGTGTGTGATGCCCTTGCGAGCACCGACGCGGTGACCATCGCGCGGTTGCACGGCGGGGTGGTCGGGGCCGGAGTGGGACTCGCGGTCTTCTGCGATCTGCGGGTCGGCGCGGACACCTGCCGCTTCCGGCTGCCGGAGCTGGGGCTGGGGGTGCCGCCCGCCTGGGGCGGGATCATGCCGCGGCTGCTGCACGAGGCGGGCGCGGCGAGGATCCGTGAGCTGATACTGACCGCCGACAACTTCGACGCCGCCACCGCGCAGGAGCTGTCCATCCTCCACAACGTCGTCCCCGAGGATCAGCTCGACAGCGCCGTCACGCGGTGGATCAAGCCGCTGGTCCGCCGTTCCCCCTCGGCCCTGCGGACCGCGAAGCTGATGCTGAACGCGTACGCCAACGCCAACCGCCTCGCGGACGCCACCCTGTTCGATGCCGAGCTGCTGTCCTCCGCGCTGACCGCCGCCTCCGCCCGGCGCTGAGCCGCGGATCGCGGTGCGGTCCCTTCCAGGGTCCGCACCGCGGCGGCCGGCCGGGCTCCGCTCGGCCGCGTGGCCGGCTCACTCCTCGGTGGCCGTGAAGGCCTCTCGGTGCTGTGCCGCCAGTTCCACATACATCGTGGCGTTGACCGTGAGGAGTTCGCGCTCCTCATCGGTCAGCTCCCGCTTGACCTTCGCCGGCACTCCGGCCACCAGCGAGCCGGGCGGCACCCGCATGCCCTGAGGGACCAGTGCCTGCGCCGCGATCAGCGAGCCGGCGCCGATGTGCGCCCCGTTCAGCACCGTGGCACCCATGCCGATCAGGACATCGTCCTCGACGGTGCAGCCGTGCAGGACCGCGTTGTGCCCCACCGAGACCCGCGCGCCGACGGTCACCGGAAAGCCGGGGTCCACATGCACCGTGCAGTTGTCCTGGATATTGCTGTCGGCGCCGAGCACGATCGGGCCGCAGTCGGCCCGCAGTACCGCGTGGTACCAGACGCTGGAGCCCGCCGCCATGGTGACCTCGCCGAGCACGACGGACGTGGGGGCGGTGAATGCCTCCTGATCGACCTTCGGCTCCTTGCCGCCCACCGGTGAAATCAATGCCCGTCCTGCCATTTCCGGATCTCCTTGCCGTTCTGCGCCGCGCCAACAGCACCGTAGACGACGGCCGCTGTGCCGGGCAGGGACAGCCGCCGGTGGGGCGAAGATCACAGCCCGGCGCGCGGCCCGCCGCCCGGCAGGCTGAGTACGGTGTGCGGGTGCCGACAAACCAGAACGTGTTCTCATCTGTCGCGGCCTGGCGGCGCCGGGCCGTGTCGCGCGCCGTCCACCGCGGCGCGCGCTGGGTGAGGGAGGTCGCGGCCGTCACGGCCGAGCGCCCCGGCCCGTACCGCTTCCGGCGGATCGGCACCGGCACCCGGCTCGCCTTTCCGCAGGGCACGGTCTTCGGTGACCCGTGGATCGAGCTCGGCGACCACTGCATCATCGCCCAGGACGTGACGCTGACGGCGGGCATGATGCCGGATCTCGACCTCGGCCCGGACCCGATCCTCACGCTGGGGAACGGTGTCGTGCTGGGCCGCGGCAGCCATGTGATCGCGGATGTCCGGCTGACGATCGGCAACGACTGCTTCTTCGGCCCCGGTGTCTACGTCACCACCACCAACCACAGCTACGACGATCCCGAGGTGCCGGTCGGCAAGCAGTGGCCGCGCACCGACCCGGTGGCCATCGGCTCCGGCAGCTGGATCGGTACCGGGGCGGTGATCCTTCCCGGTGCGCGGCTGGGCCGGAATGTGGTGGTCGCGGCCGGCGCCGTGGTCCGCGGTGAGGTTCCCGATCATGCCGTGGTGGCCGGCGCCCCCGCCCGGGTCGTCCGCAGCTGGGACGCCCAGCAGGGCTGGCAGCCGCCGCTGCGCACCCCGACGCCGGTGCCGATCCCCGACGACGTCACCCCGGACCAGCTACTCGCCCTGCGGGCATGGCAGGCGGACGAAGCCAAGGAAGCGTACGAAGCGACCTGAGCCGCCGTCAGAGAGACTTGGGCCGCCCGTTGTCGGACCCGTCTCCGTCAGTTCCCCGAGGCGAGCAGGACCGAGCCGACCAGTGCGAGAGAGGCACCGGCCGTCTGGATCGCCCGCATCCGCTCCTTGAGGACGCCGAGTGCGGCGAGCGTGGTGACGACCGGGTAGAGGGAGGCGAGCACCGCCGCCATGGTGACCGGCCCGTTCTGGGCGGCGAGGGCGTAGGTGCCATTGGCGGCGACATCGGCGATCCCGACGAAACCGAGCGCGGGCAGCGCGCCCCGGAGGGCCGGGAGCCCGCCCTCGGGGAGCGCCGGGGTGCCACGCCGCACCGACGCGTACAGGGCGGCTCCGCCGACGGCGACATTGCACACCCGCTGGACGAACAGGGCGAGGAAGAGGCCGGTCACGGTCGTGGACGCCTCCGAGATCAGGGCCATCACCGCGCCGAACCCGAGCGCCGAGACCAGCGTCAGCACAAGGGTCTGGCTGGCCACGGACGCGCCGCTGATCCGCGGGCCGCCGGCCAGCAGGACACCGATGACGGCCACGACCATGCCGGTGACCTGCAGCAGCCCAGGCCGTTCGCCCGCCACGATCCCGACGCCGAGCGGTACGAGGATGGTGCCGACCGAGGCGACCGGGGAGACCACGCCCATCGGGCCGAGCGCCAGGGCGCGGTAGAAGCAGAGCATGGCGGCGGGCCCCACGACACCCGCCCCGACCGCGAACCACAGCTGCGGTCCGGCCTCCCGCCAGCCGCCGGTGGCCAGCACGATGGCGCCCAGCACCACGGCGGCCAGGGCCTGCGAGACGACCACCACGGTCAGCGCCTGCAGCCGTCGGGTGAGCAGTCCGCCGCCGAAGTCGGCGAGCCCCCACAGAAGGCTGGTGGCCAGGGCGAAGACCGCTGTCATGGTGAAACCTCGCAGTACAGTGAACCGGACGCTGAAGTACACCACACCGTAGTGCAGCACGTTGCATCGCGGCATCTAATATATTGCCCTTCGACTGGGACGGACCGTGACGGACCTCGATCAGCTCACGCAGTCGCTCGCCCGCAACCTCAAACACTGGCGCGCCGAGCGCGGCTTCACCCTCGATGCGCTGGCGGCCCGCGCCGGGGTCAGCCGCGGCATGATCATCCAGATCGAGCAGGCCCGGACGAATCCGAGCGTGGGAACCACCGTCAAGATCGCGGACGCGCTCGGCGTCAGCATCACCACGCTCCTCGACTACGAGCAGGGCCCGCAGGTGCGCATCGTGGCGCCGAGCGAGGCGGTCCGGCTGTGGTCCACCGAGGCCGGCAGCTTCACCACGCTCCTCGTGGGCGCCGAGGCACCCGGACCGTACGAGCTGTGGGACTGGCGGCTGATGCCCGGCGACAGCAGCGCCTCCGATCCCCATCCAGCCGGCACCGTCGAACTGCTGCACGTCCGGGCCGGCACGCTGACGCTGGTCGTCGACGGCGAGGAGCACACGGTGCCCGCCGGCGCCTCGGCGACCTTCGAGGCCAAGGTCACGCACGGCTACCGCAATGACGGGACGGAACCGGTCGAGATGACCATGTCGGTGATCATTCCGCTCGCCCGCTGAGACGGCCCGCCACCGGTCCGTTACGACTGTTAACTTGGCGCCATGCCCGTGCCGATGGATGCCTTTGACGATGTCCGGCCCGCAGTGGAGTGCCTGGACCTGCTGACCGGGCCGGTGGCCGCCGCGATCCGCGACTGGAGCGGATCCGTCCCGGTCGAGGAGCTGCGCTTCGTCGACACGGACCCGGCCATCGCGGACACCGCGCTGCTCGTCGAGCGCTACGGCCCCTGGCTCCTGGAGCAGTCGGCGAACTGCGTGGTGGTGGCCGGCAAGCGCGGCGGCGAGGCCACCCTGGCCGCCTGTGTCGTCCTCTCGCACACCCGCGTCGATGTCAACGGCGTGGTACGGCGTCAGCTGGGCGCCCGCAAGGCGTCGTTCGCACCGATGGACAAGGCGGTCGGGGAGAGCGGGATGGAGTACGGCGGGATCACCCCGATCGGTCTGCCCGCCGACTGGCCGCTGTTGGTGGACTCCGCCGCCGCCGACACCCCCTACGCCCTGATCGGCAGCGGCAGCCGCCGCGGCAAGCTCATCGTGCCCGGCAAGGCGCTGGCCGAACTGCCCGGCGCCACAGTCCTGGACGGGCTGGGTATCGCCTAGGCGCGAGGGTGGACAGGGCGCGCCCGGGGTCCCGCGGCACGTTCGGCCGCCCCCTACGGGACGAACGCCCCGGACCGCAGATCCAGCGACAGCGCCGTGGAGTGCTCGGAGAAACCCAGACTCCGGTACAACGGCTCGGCATCGTCGGTGGCATGCAGATCGACCCGGGTGACGCCCCGCTCGGCGAACCAGCCGAGCAGCGCCTCTGTCGTGGCACGCGCATAGCCGCGGCCCCGGTAGCGGGGGTCCGTGCAGACGTTGAAGACGAAGCCGAAGCGCCCCGTCGGATGGCTCGGTGCCGGCAGCCGCTCCTCGATCGTGCCGAGCGCGCAGGCTGCGAGATGCGGAGCACCGGCTTCCGCACCAGCCACCACGAATCCGGCCAGCCGCGCCCGTGGCCCGGTCAGCTGCCGACGCGCCGTCGCCTCCGCGTCCCGCTCCCAACTCCCGGGAGAATCACGCCCGTTCATGGCGAGGAACATCAGACGCCGCAACCGGACCAGCTCGGCGGCGTCCTCGGGAACAGCGGCGCGGGTCACGATCATGCCCGGACGCTAACGCACCCGCCGCTCAGCCCAAACGGGGTATCTCAATCGCCGGACAACGGTCCATCACCATGTCGAGACCGGAGTCGCGCACCCGGTCCCAGGCCGCCTCATCGACCACCCCGAGCTGGAACCAGACAGCCTTCGCCCCGGCCGCCACGGCCTCGTCGGCAACGCCGCCCGCCTGCTCGCTGTTGACGAACACATCGACCACATCGACCGGGAAGGGGATCGCGGCCAGCGAGGGATACCCCTGCTCACCATGCACCGTCTCGGCCTTGGGATGCACCGGCACGATCCGCTTGCCGTAGCGCTGCAGCACCTCGGCGACACCGTGCGCCGCGCGCCGCTCATTGTTCGACAGGCCCACGACGGCCCAGGTGTCGCCGAGCTCGGTGAGGATCCTGCGGATCGTGCTGGGGTCGCCGTACACGCACTGCCTCCTGCGGATGGAAGGGTCCTGTGCCGCTCAACGGACGGCGCGCCCCGGAGATTCCCGCGGGAGACGACAAGGCCGTGCGGCGTGTAACGACCGGCGCGCGCCGCACGGCAGACGCCCCGCCCGAAGGGGAAGACGGGCGGGGCGGGTCTTTGGTGCCGGCGGCTCAGTTGGCGCCGCGGGCCATGCCGCTGCCGGCCATGCCTGCCCCGACGACGGTGCTGCCCGTGGCGGCACGGGCCGGCTTGCCGATGCCCCGGCCGCTGCCCACCGGCTCGGCGCCGCCGGCCCCGGTACCCGGGCGCGGCCCTACGGGCGCGGCCGTGTCCCGCGTCCCGTCCGCCGTTCCGGACGCCTCGGCCAGCGTGGCGCGCAGCTCCTCGGTGTCCACCAGCATGCTCACGGGGCCGGTCGGGTTGAGGTACAGCGCATGGCCCGGCGGCAGCTGCTCGACGAGTTCGGCCATCGGCCGCCGGTCGTACAGCAGACGGCCCACCGATTCGAGGTAGCTCTGCGAGGTGTAAACGGGGATCACCGGGGTGCCCTCGGGCGAGGCGGCGGCCAGTGGCGTACCGGTCGCGGTCACCAGGACGGATACCTCCGCGTGCGCCAGCGCCTCGGAGACGGCGTCTCCCGGTCCGTAGCCGGTCGCGGCGAGTTGCAGCGCGCTGTCGACCGCATCGGTCGGCTCCGGCCAGTCCAGCATCTGGGGCGACGGCCGGTACTCCGGATTGTCGCGCCACTCCACGATCTCGCCCGTCGGGTCCGAGCGCCACTGCCCGATCAGCGCCCAGAGAGGCGGTGGCCCCTCTCCCTGCCAGGTCAGATCCACCATGGCCAGCCAGTGGTCGGGTGCCTTGCGTGCCGCCTCGATGACCTCCGGCGGGGGCTCGGGCATCTCCTCACCCGTCACGGGAACGCCCGCCGTCATCGCCGACTGTGTGCTCTCTTCCATGCAGCCCTCCGCAAACCCGCCGTTCCTACACGTACGAGCGGGGCCCCGGAAACACGAGGCTCTCGCACTGACCTCACAGTGCCCACGGCCGGGGCGGTCGTCGCACCGACGCACCGTGCGGACGGGGTGAGTACGCCGCCTGGCCGTGCTGACTGCGCCCGTACGGCGGACACCCGCGCCCTTACGGCGGACACCCCAGCGCGGCGCGGACCGGCCGGACCGGCCGGTATCCGCATGTCACAGGGGCCGCATAGGCTGGTCCGATGCAGGAGCAGTACCGCACGCTCGCGCGCGAGGGCGTCCATGAGATCGAGATCAACAAGTCCCGCTTCCTCTGCGCGCTCGCGCCCGTAGCGACCGAGGCCGAGGCCCAGGACTTCATCGCGCGCATCCGCAAGGAGCACCCCACCGCCCGTCATCACTGCTTCGCCTACGTCCTGGGCGCCGACGGCGGCATCCAGAAGGCGAGCGACGACGGCGAGCCGGGCGGCACCGCTGGCGTACCGATGCTGCAGATGCTGGTGCGCCGCGAGGTCCGCTATGTCGTCGCCGTCGTCACCCGCTACTTCGGCGGCGTCAAGCTGGGGGCCGGCGGCCTCATCCGGGCGTACGGAGGCGTCGTCGGCGAGGCACTGGATGCGCTGGGCACGGTCATCCGGCAGCGCTTCCGCCTGGTGACGGTCACCGTCGACCACCAGCGCGCGGGCCGGTTGGAGAACGATCTGCGCACGACGGGACGGGCGGTGCGTGAGGTGACGTACGGGGCAGAGGTATGCATCGAGATCGGGCTGCCGGAGGCCGACCTGGATGCCTTCCGCGCCTGGCTCGCGGACTCCACCGCCGGCACGGCGAGGCTGGAGCTCGGCGGCGAGGCGTACGGGGATCTCTGACCGGCGGGGCGGGCGGCCTTCCGGGGAGACGCTGGGGCTCGGCGGCGGGGGCGGGCCGGGCGCCGGGCTCGGTAACGGGCGCTTGGTGACGGGGGAGGGCCGGTGACGTGCTGATGCTCGGCGGCGGGGGCCGTCGTGTGGCACCGGCCCGGTGACGTGGAGGTGCTCGGCGACGGGGCACGCTGACCGGCGACTGCCACGGTGACGGCCGGGAAGGGTGTGCCGAGCACGCCGGAAAGTTCGGTCCGCACCGGTGCGGGCGGGGCGCCGGTCGTGTCAGCCTGTGGCGCGGCGAGAACAGGCCGCGAAGCAGCTGCTCGTGCCGGCACGAGAAAGGGCCCCTATGCCTGAACTCCTCGATGAGCGCGTGGGATTCGTCCGCCGGATCGGCCTGTTCCAGGCCACCGCCATCAACATGAGCCAGATGTGCGGCATCGGTCCCTTTGTGACCATCCCGCTGATGGTCGCCGCGTTCGGCGGGCCGCAGGCCGTGACCGGGTTCCTGGCGGGTGCGGTCCTTGCGCTCGCGGACGGGCTGGTCTGGGCCGAGCTGGGTGCGTCGCTGCCCGGTGCGGGAGGCAGCTACGTCTATCTGCGGCAGGCGTTCCAGTACCGGACCGGCAAGCTGATGCCGTTTCTGTTCGTCTGGACGGCCATGCTGTTCATCCCGCTGGGGATGTCCACCGGCGTGATCGGCTTTGTGCAGTACCTCGGTTATCTGTGGCCGGACATGAGCCCCGGGCAGGGCGACCTCGTCGGCCTTGTCGTCACGGTGGGCATCATCGGGCTGCTGTGGCGGCGGGTGGAGAACATCGCCAAGCTCACCGTCGTGCTGTGGACGGTGATGATTGCCTCCGTCGTCCTGGTCATCGTCGCCGCCTTCACCCACTTCAGTCCCGAGCGCGCGTTCACCTACCCCGCCCATGCCTTCGAGCTGACGTCCAGTCACTTCTGGATCGGCTTCGCGGCCGGCCTGACGATCGGCATCTACGACTACCTCGGCTACAACACCATCGCGTACATGGGTGCCGAGATCAGACAGCCCGGCCGCGCCATCCCCCGCGCCGTCATCACCTCGATCCTCGGCATCATGACGATCTATCTGCTGCTGCAGATCGGCACCCTGGGCATCGTGAACTGGAAGGACATGCTCGACCCGAACTCCACGGCGTCCTCCTCCGTGGCCTCCGCCGTACTGGAGAAGGCCTGGGGCAGGGGTGCCGCCGACACCGTCACGGTGCTCATCCTCATCACCGCCGTCGCCTCCGTCTTCACCGGACTCCTCGGCGGCTCCCGGGTCCCCTACGACGCCGCCCGCGACCGGGTCTTCTTCCGCCCGTACGGCAAGCTCCACCCTCGTCACCGCTTCCCCGTACTGGGCCTGCTGACCATGGGAGCCGTGATGGCCGTGGGCTTCCTCATCGGACGGCACACCGACCTGGCCACCATCATCCAGTTGCTGACCACGGTCATGGTGATCGTGCAGTCGCTGGCTCAGATCGCGGCGGTGACCGTGCTGCGCCGCCGTCAGCCGGGCCTGCGCCGCCCGTACCGGATGTGGCTCTATCCACTGCCGAGCGTCGTGGGGCTGGTCGGCTGGCTGGTGATCTACGGCTACGCGGACCGCAACTCGCCCGGCAGACACCCCATCGAATGGTCGCTGGCGTGGGTCGGGGCGGGCGTCGTGGCCTTCGTCGTCTGGGCCCGTTACGAAAAGGAGTGGCCGTTCGGACCGAAGCGGATCAGCGAGGAGTATCTGCACGGGGCGGATCCGGACACCGAGCGGCCCAGCGGAGACGAGGGGGAGAAGGGCGTCGAGGGCACGGTGGGGGCCGCCGGGGGCAGCTGACGCCCATGTCATGGTGAGCGCGCCTGCAGCCCTGCGCAACGGTGCGGCCGGCTTCCTCCTCGGCTGTCGGAGCTGACACCGGGAGGGGGAGGTGGTCCGCGCCGTGGCCAGAGGACTGTCGAACGCTGAGATCGGACGCCAACTGGCCCCGGGGAAGGGACGGCAAATGCTCACGTCAGCCGTGCGCTCGCCAAGCTGGGGGCCAACCGGGTGCAGATGGCACTGCTGGTCCGTGACGCGGGCATGAAGCAGCTTCCCCGCAGATACGGGCCGGAAGCGGGTGCACGGGTGAGGGCTTCGCCCCCCGGATCGAAAGTCAGCAACGCCGGCGGGCCGGCCGCGAAGTTCTCTCAAGGCCCTGGCGGTGAGAAAGGCGGCCAGGGCCGGGCGTCGAGGTCACGCCGGGTGGTCCGGGGCCGCCGGGCCTCCTGGGGGTCAGGAGGCAGTGGGGAGCCCGGGGCCGAGCCGTCTCCTCCGATGAAGGTGGAAGGGCTGTCGGTGCAAACGGCCCGGCCCCGGGCTTGGTGGTGCGGTTCGGCAGTGGTCGTCCCGGGCAGCGCCAGATCATCGGCGCTGCCCGGGACGGCTCCTGTCCTAGCGGCTGCCGGCCATGCCGCCGCCGCCGGTGTGCACGCCACCGGCCGGACGGTGGTGGTGGTGCTTCTTCTTGTGGTGCTTCTTCTTGGCGTGCTTGACGACGTGCTTGACGACGTGCTTGACGACCGTGTGGTGGCGGACAATCACCCGGCGCTCAAGGCCGTTGATGCAGGTGTTGCCGAAGGCCGGGTTCAGCAGCCCCACGATATTAATGGTGTTGCCACACACGTTGACCGGAATGTGGACCGGAACCTGAATCGCATTGCCCGACACCACTCCGGGTGAGTTGGCCGCGCCGCCGGCCGCGCCACTGTCTGCGAACGCTGCCGAAGCGCCACCCAGGGCAGTACTTGCCGCAAGAGCGGCCAGAGCAGCCACCCGCGTGATCCGTGACATAACAATCTCCCGATCGATCCAAGCGGCTCACTGCCGCTTCCTGTACTTCTCCTTCGGTTCGTGCGGCCGCACCGTGAGGGGATTTGCCAAGGTTTCACACTTTCAGGGCATAAATGTGCTTTGATGCTGGGCGTTTGCCGCGGTGCGGCTACTGACTTGTCTGATCTTCTGCCCCCGTCGGCGGGTGGGCACCTCGGTCCGCGATTCCTGGCCACCGGCCGAAGTGCCGACGATACGCAGACCTTCCGAGAACGCTCGCAAGATGTGTGGCAGTCCGGTGAATTGCGCGTCGGCGCACGAGGCGACCCTCACCGCCCCGACGCGGCAGCCGCCGCAGGCCTCGAGCGTTCTTTCGATGCCCGCCTCTGCTCGGTACCGGCCCGCGGGCCCGGGCTGTCGCACGTCCGTGACTCCCGTTGCCCGGACCGCGCCGGCACGCCGAGCGCGGCGCACATCTACGGTCATTTGACGCCAGATGCGGGTGCGAGAATGAGGTCCGTGAGGGACGGGGGGCTTGCCGCAGCCAAGGCCGACCGTGCTGACCCGAAGCCTATGGAGGGGACGAACATGCAGGTCGGAGCTGTTTCGTGAGAATTCTGCACACCTCCGACTGGCATTTGGGACGGTCCTTTCACCGGGTGAGCCTGCTCTCCGCCCAGCGCGCGTTCCTGGATCATCTCGTGGAGACGGTGCGCGACCGGGACATCGATGTGGTGCTGGTGGCCGGCGATGTCTACGACCGTGCCGTGCCGCCGCTGGCCGCTGTCGAGCTCTTCGACGATGCCCTGCACCGGCTCGCCGCCCTCGGGGTCCCGACCGTGATGATCTCCGGCAACCATGACTCCGCCCGCCGGCTGGGGGTCGGCTCCGGGCTGATGGAGCAGGCCGGAATCCATCTGCGGACCGATCCGGCCGGCTGTGGCACCCCCGTGCTGCTCTCCGACGCCCACGGCCCGGTGGCGCTCTACGGACTGCCGTATCTCGAACCCGCCATGGTGCGCGACGCCCTCGGTGCCCGGCGGGCCGACCACGCGGAGGTGCTGGGCGCGGCGATGGACCGGGTGCGGGCCGACCTCGCCGGCCGGCCCGCGGGGACCCGCTCCGTGGTGCTTGCGCATGCCTTCGTCACCGGCGGTGCGGTCAGTGACAGCGAGCGCGATATCACCGTCGGCGGGGTCGCCTCCGTTCCCGCGGCCGTGTTCGACGGGGTGGACTACGTCGCCCTCGGGCATCTGCACGGCTGTCAGACCCTCACCGAGCGGGTCCGCTACTCCGGATCGCCGCTCGCCTACTCCTTCTCCGAGGCCGGTCACCGCAAGTCGTCCTGGGCCGTCGATCTCGACGCGGACGGCGCCGTGCACGCGGAGCGGGTGGACTGCCCGGTGCCGCGGCCGCTGGCCCGTATCCGGGGACCGTTGGAGGAGTTGCTGGAGGACCCGGAGCAGGTCCGGCACGAGGAGTCCTGGGTCGAGGCGACGCTCACCGACACCGTCCGTCCGCAGGAGCCCATGGCTCGGCTCGCCCGGCGCTTCCCGCACATCGTCAGCCTCGTCTTCGACCCCGACGACGGGCCCACCCGCTCGCTGGCGTCGTACGCGCAGCGGCTGCGTGGGCGCAGCGACCAGGAGATCGCCGAGGACTTCGTGGAGCACGTACGGTCCGGCCGGGTGGCCGATGAGCAGGAGCGGATCGAACTGCGTTCGGCGATCGACGAGGTGCGCGTCGACGACATGGCGGCCGAGGTGGCGCGTTGAGGCTGCACCGGCTCTCCCTCACCGCCTTCGGACCCTTCGGCGGCACCCAGACCATCGACTTCGACCGGCTGTCGCGGGACGGTCTGTTCCTGCTGCACGGGCCGACCGGCGCGGGCAAGACCTCGGTCCTGGATGCGGTGTGCTTTGCGCTGTACGGGTCGGTGCCCGGGGCGCGGCAGAGCGGCCAGGCCCTGCGCAGCGATCTGGCCGACCCGCTGATCCTCACCGAGGTCGTCCTCGAACTGACCGTGGCGGAACGGCGGTTGGAGATCACTCGGCTGCCCGAGCAGCCACGTCCCAAGAAGCGGGGCAGTGGCACGACGAAGGAGAAGGCGCAGAGCAGGCTGCGGGAATTCGTACCGGCGGGGGCGGATGCCGGGGGAGCGGCGGACGGCGACGGGCCGGTGGACGGCTCGGGTGGTCACTGGAAGGCGCTGAGCCGCTCGCACCAGGAGATCGGCGAGGAGATCGGCCAGCTGCTCGGGATGAGCAAGGAGCAGTTCTGCCAGGTGGTGCTGCTGCCGCAGGGCGACTTCGCGCGCTTTCTGCGGGCCGACGCGGAGGCCCGCTCCCGGCTGCTGGGGCGGCTCTTCGACACCCGGCGGTTCGCGGCCCTCGAAGAGCAGTTGAATGCCCGCCGCAAGGCCGCCGCTGACACCGTCATGGCAGGCGACGAACGGCTGCTGGCGCTGGCGCACCGGATGGCGCAGGCGGCCGGTGCGAGCGCCGACCTCACCGATCCGTCGGTTCCGGCGCCGGACCGGGCCGGACCGGCCGCACCGGGTGCACCGGCGCGCGGACGCGGTGCCGCGGCGGCCGGCGGGCGCGGCCGGGCGTCGGCGACGGCCACGGTGAGGGCGACCGTGCCGGGGCAGGCCGGGCCCGTGGAGGGCGGCGGACGGGGCGGATCGGCCCGTACCGCGGCCGGGGAAGACCCGGCCGCACCGGGCCCCGGCGAGCCGGGGTTCGCGGAAGCGGTGCTGGTCAGGGCGGCCGTCGCCCGGGTGAGCGCACGGGAGCGGCTGGCGGTCGCATGTGGTGCGGTGCACGCCGCCGAGGCCGCGGAGCACCAGGCGGCCCGGCGGTGGGAAGAGGCCCGTGAGCGCGACCGGCTCCAGCAGCGGTACGCGGACGCCCGGCGACGGGCCGCCCGGCTCGATGCCCGTGCCGAGGAGCGGGAACGCACCCGTACCAGGCTGGAGCGGGCCCGTGCGGCCGCGGAGGTCGCGCCCGCGCTCGCCCTGCGCGATGCCGCCTGGCATGAACTGGACGCCGCACAGCGTGCCGAGCGGCAGGCCAGAAGCCCGCTGCCGTCCGCTCTCGCCGATGCCGAGGGTGATCAACTCACCTCGGTGGAACGGCAGGTGAGGGAGGACCTGGGCTCCCTCGGGGTGGCCCGGCGGGCCGAGCGGCGCGCCGCTGACATCGGCCGGGAGCGGTCCGGCCTCGACCGTGAGGCGCGCGCCGACGAGCAGACGCTGCTGGACGCCGCCGAGTGGCTCGCCGGATGGGGCGAGGCCCAGCACGCCCACCAGCAGCGCATAGAAACGGCGCAGGAGGCCGCCACCCGGGCCGAACAGCTCGGCGCCCGGATCGAACCGGCCGCCGAACGGTGGGAGGCGGCCCGTCGCCGTGACCGGCTCGATGCCGACGTGCGGTCCGCGCAAGGGGAGCTGCTCGCCGCCAGGGAGCGGTCCGCGGCGGCCCGCGAGCACTGGCTCGACCTCAAGGACCGCAGGCTGCGCGGGATCGCCGCCGAGCTCGCGGACGGACTGCGCGACGGTCAGGCGTGCGCGGTGTGCGGTGCGACCGAGCACCCCGAACCGGCCAGGCCCGGAGCGGGACATGTCGACCGGACGGCCGAAGAGGCCGCACTGGAGGCTCACCGCCGGGCCGAGGAGTCACGGCAGCAGGCAGAGGCCCACTGTCAGTCGGTCAAGGAGGCGCTGGCCGCCGCGGCCGCCAAGGCGGGGGACACCCCGGCCGGTGAACTCGCCGCCCAGGTCGAGGAGTTGCGCGCCGACTTCGCCCGCGCCCATGCGCTCGGCGCCGACCTCCATGCCGCCCGTGAGGCGCTCGGACGCGCCGAGCGGGAGTACGAACGGCGCCGCGTCGAGCAACAGCAGGCCGAGCGCCGGGCCGCTGCCCGTACCTCCCACCGTGAGGCGCTGGACCGCGAACGGGCCGCCCTGGAAGAGGAGCTGACCCGGGCGCGGGGCGACTGCCCGAGCGTGGCCGACCGGGCCGCGCGGCTGGAGCGGCAGGTCGCCCTGCTCTGCGCGGCGGCGGAGGCGGCCCGTACGGCCGTCGCCTGCGCCCAGCGGCTCAAGGACGCCGACGCCGGGCTGTCCGACGCCGCCTACCGTGCCGGATTCGACACCCCGCAGGCCGCGGCGGAGGCCCTGCTGCGGGACGACGAATGGCGGGTGCTGCAGCAGCGGCTCGACGAATGGCAGGCCGAATCCGCCGCTGTGGAGGCGGAGTTGGCCGATCCCGAGACCGCCGCCGCGGCGGCGCTGCCGCCCGCGGACCCGGCCGCCGCACAGACCGCGCACCAGGCCGCGGCAGCGCGGCTGCGTACCGCCTCGGCCACCCACGCCGCGGCCCGGGACCGCTGCGCCGAGCTCGACCGGCTCTCCGCCGACGCCGACGCCGACGCCCGCGCGCTGGCCCCGCTGCGCGCCGCCCACGACCGCGTCGCCCGCCTCGCCGCACTCGCCTCCGGTACGTCCACGGAGAACGAGCGGCGGATGCGCCTGGAGTCGTATGTGCTCGCCGCCCGGCTCGAACAGGTCGCGGCCGCCGCCACGGCCCGGCTGCACCGGATGTCCGCCGGCCGCTACACCCTCGTCCACTCCGACGAACGGGCCGGCGGTGCCCGGCGCTCCGGCCTCGGCCTGCATGTCATCGATGCCTGGACCGGGCGCGAACGGGACACCTCCAGCCTGTCCGGCGGCGAGACCTTCTTCGCCTCGCTCGCGCTGGCGCTCGGCCTCGCCGACGTCGTCACCGACGAGGCGGGTGGCACCCGGCTGGACACCCTCTTCATCGACGAGGGGTTCGGCAGCCTGGACGAACAGACCCTGGACGAGGTGCTGGACGTCCTGGACTCACTGCGCGAACGCGACCGCAGCGTAGGCATCGTCAGCCATGTCGCCGATCTCAAGGCACGGATTCCCGCCCAGCTGGAGGTCGTCAAGGACCGTTCGGGCTCCACGGTCCGGCACCGCGTACGGGGCTGAGTCCGCCGCGCGGGGGCGTCACGGGCCGCCGGTCACCGGCTGACGGGACGGCGGGCCAGCGGCGAGGAGTAGACGACGCTGGTGGTCACCGCGCCCAGTGCGCCGATCCGGCCGGACACCTCCTCCAGATGCTTCATCGACCCGGCGGCGACCTTGATGACGAAGCAGTCGTCGCCCGTGACGTGGTGCGCCTCCAGGATCTCCGGCGTCGTCTCCAGCAGCTCGTGGAACGGCTTGTAGTTGCCGTTCGGGTACCGCAGCCGAACGAAGGCCAGCACCGGCAGCCCGATGCGCTCCGGGTCGATCACCGCCGCGTAGCCCGAGATCACCCCGGCTTCTTCCAGCCGGCGGACCCGTTCGGTGACCGCGCTGGCGGACATGTTCACGGCGCGGGCCAGCTCGGCGTAGCCCGCGCGGCCGTTGTGCTGCAGGACATCGAGGATGCGCCAGTCGGTGGCGTCGGGGGAATAGCCGGTCATCCGCGCTGTCTAGCAGTGGAATCACCGGCAGATCAAGGGTTACGCCGGTGATCATCACTTCTCGGGCCGGGGAGCGGACCGTAGATTGGCGACCAGGGCCATGTCCCGGGCGCCGTCCACCTGCCGACCGCCCGTACCCCGCAGCAGGCGGGGGAGCTGCTCGATCCGGCGGTCCCGGTCGTCGTGTACTGCTGGGGGCCCGGCATCCGGGAAGGCTACGGGACCGAGACCCGGCAGGGCAGGGAGCGGCGCCCGGCCGACCCGCTGACGGCTCCCGCCGGGGCGGGGCACTGCGGCTGCTGAGCCTCCTCCGACCCCCGCCGCTGCCCGCGGAAGCGCGCCGCCCGGAAAACCGGATGACACCGCTACCGGGAGCCCATGACCCTGCTGTGTCATGACCTACGACGACAACCGTCCCGCCGAAGGCTCCCGCCGCGCCACGGACGCCGATGGTCCGCGCCGCGACCCGCTGCCGCTCCTCGGCCGTACCGCCCTGGTCACCGGGGCGAGCCGACGCCGCGGTATCGGCTACGCCGTCGCCCGGCGGCTGGCCGCATACGGCGCCGGCGTCTATCTGCACCACCATGTCCCGCACGACGCCCGGCAGCCCTGGGGAGCGGACCCGGGCGGCCCGGACGCGGTCGCCGCCGGGGTACGTGAACTCGCCGTCCCGGGAGCGGTGGTGGCCCAGGGCCCCGCGGATCTGGCCCAACCGGACGCCCCCGCCCGGCTCCTCGACACCGCGGCCGAGGCGCTCGGCGGCAGGCTGGACATCCTCGTCGCCAACCACGCCCTCAGCGGCAGCGACGGCCCCCTGGACGCCCTCGACGCGGCGATGCTCGACGCGCATTGGGCGGTCAATACCCGCTCGGCGATCCTCCTCGCACAGGCCTATGCGCGCCGGCGCCCACAAGGGCTGCCGGGCGGCCGGATCGTGCTGATGACCTCCGGACAGGACCTGGGCGACGGCATGCCGGACGAGATCGCCTACGGCCTGGCCAAGGGGGCGCTGGCCTCGGCGACCCGCAGCCTCGCCACCACCTTCGCCGACCTCGGGGTGACCGTGAACACCGTCAACCCGGGCCCGGTGGACACCGGTTACGCGGTCGGTGCGCTGCGCGAACAGGTCGCCGGGCGCTTCCCCGGCGGGCAGTGGGGCACGCCCGACGACCCGGCCCGGCTGATCGCCTGGCTCGCGACCGACGAGGCGGGCTGGATCACCGGCGAGGTCATCAACTCCGAGGGCGGCTTCCGGCGCTGACCCCGACCGGGGCCGCGGCCCCGTCGATCTCGTAGGCCCGTAGCCCCTCGCGCTCCCCGACGAACCGGAAGCCCGACCGTTCCAGCACACGCTGGGACGACACGTTCTCCGGCTCCGTCAGGGCGCACACCGTCCGTACGTCGGGGCGGGCGGCCGCCCAGCCGGCCAGCAGCCGCGTCGCGTCGGTCGCCCATCCGGCGCCGCGGGCGGACGGGGAGAGGTCGTAGCCGAGCTCCACAAAGCCGTCGGAATCCGGCGGGCCGTGAAAGCCGATGCTGCCGAGCGCCGACCCGGTGGCCGCGTCGGTCAGGACGAAGACGCCCCAGCCGGGCCGGTAGTTGCCGGCCGCGGCGGCGCGTACGGCGATACCGGCGCCGCCCGAGGTGGTCTCGGGCGGTGTGCCGTCGATCCAGTCGAACCCCGCGGACTCGCCGTCCGCGACCCGCGCGGCGGTGGCCGGCAGCAGCGCGCGCAGCGCCACCCGGCCGGACGTGAGCGCCAGCGGGTAGCCGGCGCCCGAGGTGACCAGCGCCTCGAACAGCGGCCGGTGGTCCACACCCGCGGGCAGACCGCTGACCTGGCCGTCGCCGACCTCCACCACCCGCCAGACGCCGTCGGTGCGCAGCGCCAGATCCGTGGTGACGAAGCGCAGGCCCAACTCCCGTACCGCGGGCGCCACCTGGGTGAGGTCGGGGACGGGGCGCAGCTCCGGGGTGTCGGGGTGCGGGCCGGTCAGCACCGGCTCGCCGTCGACCCACCACACCCGCGCCTCACCCACCGCATCGAAGGACTCGAAGGCGCGCAGCACCACGCCCCCGGTCAAGAACTCCTCCTGCAGGGCGACGAAGCGGCCGACGACCGCGGTCAGCCGCTCGGTGTCGTGCGCGTCCGGGACATGGGCTGCTTCGTCCCATTCGTGCTTACGGGACTTGACCCAGTCCTTGACGACGAGCGGACGGGGCCGGTCCGGCGCGCCGAACGCTTCGGCAAGCGCCGCCAGCGCCGCCCGTTCCGGGGCCCGGCCGGGTGCGCAGGGCAGCCAGACGCTGTGCGGGGTGAGCGCGCGGAAGGTGTCGTACCAGCCCGGGAGCTCATGGGCGGAGCGGTATGCGGCGGGGGAGGTCAGCAGACGGCAGCCGCGGGTGGTGAGCGCAGCGGACAGCTCGGCATAGCGGCCGGCCGGCAGCATCCAGCCGCGGTACCAGACCGGTCCGGCATCGCGCGGCACCCGTGCCACCGCGGCTTCGGCGTCCCCGGCGGTCAGTGCCTCGTGGTCGAGCACCGCGGTCGCCGCGCCGGCCGACTGCGCCGCGGTGGCCTCGGCCGCGAAGTGCGGATCGGTGCGCCGGGGACGCAGCGGGTCGCCGGGGAGCAGAAGGAGCGGCCGGTCCGCCGCGAGATCCACTGTCATGTCAGCGGACCCTACGGACGGCGGCGGCCGGCCACAACACCGTGCGAAGTGGCCGGCCGCCGTACACCCGAGCCGAGGTCAGAGCGCCGACAGCTCGCTGAGCAGATCGTCCAGGCCCAGCGAGCCCTGCGACAGCGCCGCCATGTGCCAGGCCTTGAGATCGAAGTCCGCGCCGTGCCGGGCGCGGGCCGCCTCCCGGCCCTGCAGCCACACCCGCTCGCCGAGCTTGTAGCCGATGGCCTGCCCGGCCATGCCCTGGTAGCGGATGATCTCGCTCTCGACGAAGTCGGCGGGGCGGCTGCTGTGCCCCGCGAAGAACTCGTGTGCCAGCTGCGGCGTCCAGCGCTCGCCCGGATGGAAGGGGGAGTCCGCCGGAATCTCCAGCTCCAGATGCATCCCGATGTCGATGATGACCCGGACCGCCCGCATCATCTGCGCGTCCAGATACCCCAGGCGACGTTCGGCGTTGGTCAGAAAGCCCAGCTCGTCCATGAGCCGTTCGGCGTACAGCGCCCAGCCCTCGGCGTTCGCGCTGACGATGCCCACCGTCGTCTGGTAGCGCGAGAGCGTGTCGGCGACATGCGCCCACTGCGCCAGCTGGAGGTGATGACCGGGCACCCCCTCGTGGTACCAGGTGGAGACCAGGTCGTACGCCGGGAAGCGGGTCTGACCCATCGTCGGCAGCCAGGTACGGCCGGGACGGGAGAAGTCCAGCGACGGCTGGGTGTAGTACGGGGCGGCGGCGCCACCGGGCGGCGCGATCCGCGACTCGACCTGCCGCACCCGCTCCGCCAGCTCGAAGTGGGTGCCGTCGAGTCCCTCGATGGCCTCGTCCATGAGCGACTGGAGCCACTGCCGCGTCTCCTCGACGCCCTCGACCGCCTCGCCGTGCTCATCGCACCAGGCCAGCGCCTCCCACGGTGTCTTCGCGCCGGGCAGGACCTTCTCGGCCTCGGTCTCCATCTCGGCCAGCAGCCGGTGGAACTCGGACCAGCCGTACGCATACGCCTCGTCCGGGTCGAGGTCGGCGCCGTTGAAGTAGCGGGCGAGCCGGGCGTAGCGCTCCCGGCCCACCACGTCCGGCGCGCCCTCGATGGCCGGGGCGTAGCTGTCCCGGAACCAGTCGCGCAGCTCCACCAGGGCGCCGGCCGCCAGCTCGGCGGCCTCGGTCAGCTCGGCGCGCAGGCTGTCCGGGCCCGGGTCGGTGAACTCGGCGAACCAGCTGCGGTCCGTGCCGATCCACTCGTCCAACTGGCCGATGACGGTACGGACTTGGGTCGGTCCGGCGGGCAGGTCCCGCTTCAGGCCGGCGTCGAGCGCGGCGCGGTAGCCCTCCAGTGCGGCAGGTACGGCCCGCAGCCGCTGGGCGATCGCCGCCCAGTCCTCGTCGGTCTCGGCCGGGGTGACCGTGAAGACCTCACGGAGGTGGTGCAGCGGCGAGCTGAGGTTGCTGACCGTGCGCAGGCCCTCGCCCGCCTCGTGGACCGCCAGCTCGGCGGTCAGCCGCTCGCGCAGCAGCCGCGCGCAGATCTGCTCGGCGGCAGCGTCCGCGCCCGGCCGGGACTCCGCCTCGGTGAGCTTCTCCAGCGTCGTACGGGCGAGCTGGGCCACCGCTTCCTGGCCCGTCGGTGAGAAGTCGGGGAGCTTTCCGGAGCTCTCGGCGATGCCGAGGAAGGTTCCGGTGATCGGGTCCAGGTCGATGAGGGCGTCGACATAGGCATCGGCGACCTGGCGGGGCAGCGGACCGCCCCCGGAAGTAGTGGTGTTGGACATGCGTCCATCCTCGTACGGATGGCCCCGCCGCGTCACCGTCATGAGCGCGTACGTTGCTGTCGCTTTGCGGCGCCATGGCCTGTGCGCGACGGCGCCGGCCGGGCGTCGATACGCCCGGCCGGCGGTGTCGGTGCTCGGCGGGGAGCCGTGGGGTGATGCTCAGCGGCGCCCCGTGCCGTCCTGGATCCGTACGCTCTCCCGGGTCTCCCGTCGCGCGGGCATCCCCGACGGGCGTGCGGTGATCACCAGCGTGCCTTCCTCGATCTGGTAGTCGAGCGGCAGCCCGAGGCCGCGCATCGCCGTCACCATGCCGGTGTTCGAGGCCTGGGTGATCGCATAGACACTCTCGCAGCCGGTCTCCGCCGCCATCGTCACCAGCCGGCGCAGCAGCTCGGCGCCGATGCCGCGCTGCTGCCAGGCGTCCTCGACCAGCAGCGCGACCTCGGTCTCGTCGCCGTCCCACAGCAGATGGCCGAGCGCCACCAGCCGGCCGGAGGCGGTCTCCACCGCGAGGGTGCGGCCGAACCGCGGGCTGAGCAGATGGCCGAGATAGCGGTCCGCGTCACCGATCGGGCCGTGGTAGCGCAGCCCCAGGGTCTTCGAGGAGCAGCGGTCGTGCATCTCGCGGGCCGCGGCCAGATCGGAGGTGTCGGCGCGGCGGACGGTGATCTCGTTGCCCTCGGGCAGCGTCAGCACATCACGCCGCGGTGGCACCCGCTGGCCGAGTCTGGCGTCCAGGTCGACCAGCGCGCGTACCCGGGCGAACTCGGTCGGGGTGAACGGCAATTGCGGCCTTTCGATGGTGAGCGAGCCCCCGGAGGGGTCGCGGAACTTCATGAGGTGCTCCTCCAGTACGCCCTCCGTGGGGACCTGCTCCGCGAGCGGCCGGCCGTGCAGCGAGCGCGCGGGCACCGAATGGATCGTGCAGCGCCCCAGCAACTGCCGCAGTGCCAGGGGGAGTTCGGAGGAGTCCAGCGCCGTACGGGTCGCCAGGCTCAGCATCCGGGTCGGCGCATCGACGAGATCGTGCGCATCGGCCCGCTCCAGCCAGCTGTGCGCGCCGCCGGCGCCGGCCACCGTACGGGACAGCTCTCCGGCCGTCAGCGCATCGGGCGCGCGCAGCAGGAACTCGTCGACCGTGCCCTCGGACAGCGGGTGGGTCTGCAGGCTGAGGATGTCCACCCGCCGCGCGCCCAGCGCCGTGCACAGCACGGCCAGGCTGCCCGGCTCGTCCCGGACCGTGGTCCGCATCCGCCACAGCACCGTCTCCTCGCCGTCGGCCCCAGGGGCCTGCCCGGTCGGGGGCGCCGCCGTGGCGCCGATATCGGTCGGCGGCGGTGCGTTTTCGTGGCGTCGTGACCACCAAATGTGGAAGCCGGTCGTGGCCAGCAGGGCGACCGCGGCGGAGCACAGCATCACCGGGCCCGACGGGCCGTGCGCGACGGTGTTGGCGAGGGCGTCGGCCACCGCCACGGCGGTGAACAGGGCGGCCAGCTCGACGACGTCCCGCCGCCAGTGATGGCGGCGGACGGAATTGGCAGAGGATGCATCAGTCATGCACACAAGCCTGGCGCACAGGTGTTGCCTGATCGCCAACACATTGTGTCCGACGGGTAAAAGACGCAATCGACGCATTGGCCTCTACTGTCCTACCTGTCCCGGTTGCAGCACCTTGCTGAACAAAACGTCGCCGCCCTCCTGACGCAGCCGCACCGTCATCTCCCCGCTTCCCCCGTCGATGTCGATCTCGCCGAAGTACTGCGGGCTCTCCGCGGGAGAGGTGTTGGCACGGTCCGGTGCCTTGATGAACGGCTGCTCGGGCCCGAATGTTCCATCCAGTTTCAACGCCTGGAATCCGCCCGCGTTGAGCGGGCCCGACACGAACTCCCAGAACGGCTCGAAGTCCTTGAACGCGGCCCGCTCCGGCGCGTAGTGCTGCGCCGCCGTGTAGTGGACGTCCGTCGTCAGCCATACCGTGCCGGTCACCCGGTCGTGCTTGATGTGCCGCAGCAGCTCCGCCAGCTGCAGCTCGCGCCCCAGGGGCGCGCCAGGGTCGCCCTGGGCCACCGCCTCGAAGTTGGTCTTGCCGTCCGGGACGACCAGCCCCAGCGGCATGTCGGAGGCGATCACCTTCCACACCGCAGGTGAGCGGGAAAGCTCTCGCTTGAGCCAACGCAGCTGCTCCGCCCCGAGAATGCCCTGCGGATCGTCGGTCTGCCGGCCCGGCGAATTGGCATTGCGGTAGCGGCGCATGTCCAGCACGAACACATCGAGCAGCGGGCCGTGGTGCACCACGCGATAGACCCGGCCGCCCCGGTCGGGCCGCAGCGTACGGATCGGGAAGTACTCGCTGAACGCGCGCAGCGACCGCGCGGACAGCACATCCGTCTCCTTCACCGTGTACCGGTCGTCGTCGAGCAGCTGGCCCGGGTACCAGTTGTTGTGCACCTCGTGGTCGTCCCACTGGGTGATCGTCGGCACCTGCGCATTGAAGCGGCGCAGATTGTCGTCGAGTAGGTTGTAGCGGAACGCGCCACGGAACTCCGCGAGCGTCTCGGCGACCTTCGCCTTCTCCTCGGTCGTCACATTGCGCCAGATCCGGCCGTCCGGCAGCGTCACCCGCTCGGGGATCGGGCTGTCGGCGTAGATGTTGTCGCCGCTGCACAGGAAGAAGTCCGGGTTCCGGCGCCGCATGTCCTCGTAGATGCGGTAGCCGCCCCGGTCCGGGTTGATGCCCCAGCCCTGCCCGGCCAGATCGCCCGACCAGTGGAAGCGGACGCCCTCCCGTCGCCCGCCGCCGTCCCGGGCGGAATCCCCCCGGGACTCCGTCCGGGGGGACCCCGACCGCGGTGTACCGGTGGGATTGCGGCCCGTGGGCGCCGTGCGGAAGGTGCCGGTGACCGGCTCGCCGGTGCGCCGGGGGTCATCCGGGTCCGCGAGCAGCACCCGGTAGTGGATCTGCTCACCGGAGGGCAGGCCGTGCAGCGAGGTCACGCCGGTGAAGTCCGTCCCCGCCCCGATCACCGGGCCGTGCCAGGACCTGGCGTTACGGAACGACTCCGTCGCCGCGGTCTGCACCACCATCCGGGCCGGCCGGTCGGACCGCACCCACACCAGACCCGAGGACGTGGTCACATCCCCGACCTGCGCGCCCCAGTCGGCGCTCGGCCGCCCGCTGCGGGCCTGCGCCGGCGCGGCACAGGAGATTGCGGGCAGTGCCAGCACCGCCGAGCCGGCCGCCGCGCCCTGCAGCAGCGACCGCCGTCCGAAGCCGCCGCCGGATCCCTGCGCCATGTCCAACCTCCATGCCTCGACCGACTTCACTGCCGCCCCGTTCGTATCGCTGTCCGGTGCCCCGCAGTCGAACGGACGGTGAACAGCGGCCCGTTCGCGGTCCGCGGTGCGCCCTTCGGCCGGGCGGGTCGGGGCCCTGCGACCCACCGGACCCGGGCCATGGTCGCAAGACCACGGGCCGATCGCCAGGACGTTGCCGGGACGTTTACGGTCCGGTTCGCGCCGCCGCAGCGGAGGCTCCGGGGAAGGTGACACCGCGAGCCGTCCAACGCTGACGCCGCGCTCCGTATCGCCGGCCCGTGATCCGGCCGCGGCCGAACGTTTCCGGAAGCAGGGCCTGGGCCTGGTTGAACTGTTCAGGCCGCCTCCTGGGTCACGGTGTCGAGGATGACCCGCGCCACCAGCGCCGGATCGTCGTGCATCGGCACATGCCCGCAGCCCGGCAGCCGTACCAGCCGCGCGCCCGGAATCGTGTGCTTGGCGCGCACGCCCTGGCGGCGGAGCAGCAGGCGGTCCCGGCTGCCCCAGCCGATCGTCACCGGGAGGTCCGGCACATCGGCGGTGAACCGCACCTCCCGGCCGGCCGCCAGCGTCGGCATGAAACCGGGTCCCTCGCGCAGCGCCCGGGTCTCCGCCACGACGGCCGCGGCCGAACGACGGCCGGGGTGGGCGTAGATGGTGCCGGTCAGCGAGGCGCGGCCGAGCGCGGTGCGGGCCAGGGTCTCCACCACCGGCTGGGGCAGCGCCTGCGCCCCGGCGTACATGCCGCGCAGCACGCCGAAGGCGTACCGCCGCTCGGCCGGGGTCCAAAAGCCCGCGGGCGAGAGCGCGGTGACCGACCGGACGGCCCGCTCGCGGCCCAGCTCCAGGGCGAGCAGCCCGCCCAGCGAGTTCCCCACCACATGCGGACGGTCGACCCCGAGCTCCTCGAACGCCGCGATGAGCAGCGGGACGACCGACGACAGCTGGTAGGAGGAACCGCCGGGCAGCGCGGGGGAGGCGCCGAAGCCCGGCAGATCGAGGGCGATGACCTCATGGGAGGCGGCCAGGATGTCGCAGACCGGACGCCAGGCCTGGAGATGGTGGCCTATGCCGTGCAGCAGGACGACGGGGTCGCCCGCGCCCTTGCGCTCGTACGCGACCGTGAACGGTGGCCGGTCCGCGGGGGTGACACGGGCGAAGGAGACCGGGGTGGCCATCAGAACTCCTTGAGGGGTGCGGTGGTGCCTGGCATGCGCTGACACGATGCCAGCTGAGGCTACTGAGCGGTATCGGGCAGCCGGGGCGTGTACGGGATGTGCGGCACACCACGCTCCCGCTCCGCCGCACAGTGCGGTTTCCGCTGGACATGGCGGAGGCGGGCCGGTGGGATGGAGGGGTGCTGAGCGATTCCACGACCGATCTCACCGATGTCTTCGAGGAGCACCGCCCCGTGCTGTTCGGGGTGGCCTACCGGATGCTCGGCCGGGTGGCCGATGCCGAGGACGTGGTGCAGGACGCATGGCTGCGCTGGTCGGGAGCGGACCGGGCGGAGGTGCGCGAGCCGCGCGCCTTCCTCGTACGGATCACCACCCGGCTGGCCATCGACCGGCTGCGCCAGGTCCAGTCGCGGCGGGAGTCCTATGTGGGCCCCTGGCTTCCGGAGCCGCTGGTGACCGACCTCGGCGGCACCGCCCCGGGCACCGCGGACCGCGCGGTGTTCCACGAGTCCGTCACCCTCGCGGTGCTCGTCGTCCTGGAGTCGCTCTCCCCTCTGGAGCGCGCCGTGTTCGTGCTGCGCGAGGCCTTCGGCTATCCGTACGCGGAGATCGCCACCGCCCTCGACCGCAGTGAGGCCGCGGTACGCCAACTGGCGGGCCGCGCCCGGCGGCATGTCGAGGAGGGCAGACCCCGCTTCGAGGTCGATCAGGACCGGCAGCGCGAGCTGACCGAGCGGTTTCTGGCCGCGGCGGCCGGCGACGATCTGGCGGGGCTGCTGAACCTGCTGGCGGCGGACGCGCGGCTGGTCGGGGACAGCGGAGGGAAGGCCAAGGCCCCGCTGCGGATCATCGAGTCCGCGGACAAGGTCGCACGCTTCCTCTTCGGCGTCGCCAGGTCCGTGCCGCCCGGCATGGAGTTCACCCTCCTCGAACTCAACGGCGGGATCGCGCTGTTGGCGCACCTCGGCGGTGTGCCGGACTCCGTCATCCAGCTCGGTGTCCAGGACGACAAGATCCAGACGGTCTATGTCGTCCGCAACCCGGAGAAGCTGGCGTCCCTCGCGACCAGCTGAGCGGCGGCCCGCAGACCGGTCCGCGGGCCGGCCAGCACCGGCACACCGACATCGAGCCCCTCGGCCGCCGGTGCCATGGAGGCCTGCGCCAGGACGATCACGTTGGCGTCCCGGATCTCCTGGGCGGCGGAGGCGACCGCCGCCAGATAGCCGTCGCTGTCGCCCGCCTCGAAGCGCTCCCAGGCGCCCGGCACCAGCACGGTACGCACGGTGATCCCGCGGCCGGCCCGGCCGGCCTCCTGTGTGATCAAGGCCTTCGTGGGGACGAGGGTGCTTTCCAGGGCGGCGAGTACGGCGATACGCGGGCCGGTGGCGACGGCGGCCGCGGCCATCGGCCGGTCCACCCGGAGGACGGGGAGGCCCAGCGCCGCACCGGCAGTCTCGGCGACCGAACCGATCGTCGAGCATGTGCACAGCGCTGCCCGCGCACCGTGGCGGGCCGCCGCCGCCAGCTCGGCGGACAGGTCGTCCACCACGGCGTCGGGCCCCTGCGCCCTTGCCCGGTCCAGGAGTTCGGGGCGTACGAGGTGATGCATCGCCAGGCCGGGGGCCTCCTCGTCGCGCAGGGCGTCGAAGACCGGGACGTGAACGGGCGAGGTGTGCAGCAGGGCGAGCATGCTGGTGACGGTAGCGAACCGTGGTGCGGAGCGCCTGGGCGGGGCGGCCGGTGCGGGCGGTCGCCGAGAGCCGAAACGGATGCCGGATTGGTCTTGACCAAGGGTGGAGGCGGCCATATCGTCGGGATACTGCAACAACCTTTAATAAAGAAGCGCTCATAATCGGGCGCGCAGGCGGGCCCGCGAGGTGCGGACGCGCAGGCGGGCACGCGACGGTGCGGGCCCGCGAAGATCGGGTGCGCAGGCGGGCCGCGAAGGCAGCGCCTTGTGTGTGGGCCCGAGCCCCATGGGGGCAGCCCCGGTAACGGCCAGTGCGGAGGACAGGGTGGGGACCACGCAGCTCGAAACGGTGCCGGAGCCGAAGTACTGGCACCTCAAGACCGTGCTCAGCGAGGCGCTGGACTCGGAGTTCGCGGTCGGCGAGATTCTGCCCAACGAGCGTGATCTGGCAGCGCGGTTCGGCGTCGCCCGGGCCACGCTGCGGCAGGCGCTCGAACAGCTGGAGCTGGAAGGCAGACTCCAGCGCCGCCGCGGTGTGGGCACCACGGTCGCACCGCCGCGGGTCGGCGTGGCCGTCGACCCCGTCCGCCACACCTGGCCGGGCGCCGCGGGCGACGACTGGCAGCCGGTCGACGCCGTAGAGAGCGAAACGGTGCCCGCCGCGGTGGCCGACCTGCTGGCGACGGCCCCCGGCGAGCCGGTGCACATCGTCCGCCGCAGCCGGGTCACCCACGGTCAGCCAGTCGCCGCCGAGTTGCTGTACGTCCTGGCGGCCGCGGTCCCGGACTGTGTGCGGGCGGCCTCGCTCGGCGCCCCGGCCCGGGCCCGCGCGGTGCTGCATGAGCTGCAGAGGCTGGAGCTGGACGGCCAGGACCGTACCGTCGAACTCGGCTCGGCCCGTGCGGAGGACGCCAAGCAGCTGGACCGGCTGCCCGGCGCGCCCGTCCTGGTGGTCACCACCCGCTATGTCTCCGGGGGCCGCACGACCGCCGTTGCGGTCTCCACCTACCGCGCGGACACCTGCCGTCTGACCTTCGGCGAGAGCGACGCGGTCGCCCTGCTCGCGGGCTGAGCCGCCCGGGGCCGAGGTACGGGCCCACTCCGGACAGCGCTCCGGGGTGGGCCCGTTCGCGTGCGGCCGCAGCCGGGCGGCGGCCCGTCATGCGCCGCGGGGCAGCGGCATCCCGTACGGCCCTTCGGGTCAGCGGCGGCCCGTCACCGCGTCGCGGCGCGGATGACGGCCTGTCACCGTCCCCTCCACCGCGAAGAGTTCGCCCTCCACATGATCGAGCGCGAGCCGCAGCGCCCCGGTGGCGACCGCCGCCTCGCCCAGCTGTGACAGGGCGACCTGCGGCGGGCGCAGACAGTAGCGCGCCAACTCCCCGCGCAGCGGCTCCAGTACGCCGTCCAGCCCCGCCGCCCAGCCGCCGATCACCACCAGCTCCGGGTCGAGGGCCAGCACCAGGGCCGCGACATCGTGCACCAGCCGGCGGAGGAAGCGGTCGACCGCCTCCCGGGCCTGTGCGTCGCCCCTCCGCGCCGCCGTGAAGACCGCCGCGACCTGCGCCTCGTCCAGCGGGTGCAGCGGCTCGCCGGTCGTCGACAGCAGCTTTTCCGGGGTCGCCTCGCGGCCGAGCAGATGCAGGGCGCCGATCTCCCCGGCGGCCCCGCCGAATCCGCGGTGCAGGCGTCCGCCGATCAGCGAGCCGGCTCCCGGGCTGAGCCCCGCCAGCACGAAAACGATGTCATCGGAGCCGGTGGCCGCCCCCAGCCAGTGTTCGGCCACCGCGGCGGCATTCGCGTCGTTCTCGACCAGCACCGGGCAGCGGAACGACCGCCGCAGCCGCTCACCCAGCGGCAGTCCGGTCCAGCCCGGCAGCGCCGTGCTCAGCCGTACGGTCCCGTCCGCCTCCACGATGCCGGGGCCGGCCACACCGACGGCCCGCAGCGAACTGCGGGGCACGTCCGTGCGGCGCAGCAGATCGGCCACCACGGCCCGGACCCGCTCCAGCCGCTCATCGGCCGGTGCGGTCTCCGCCACGGGGCGCTGCGCGGTGTCCAGCACCCGGCCGCTCAGATCGGACAGCAGGGCCGCGATGCGGTGCGGCCCGATCTCGATGCCCAGCAGATGACCGGCCTCCGTACGGAACCGGAACCGGCGGGCCGGCCGTCCCTGGCGGCGCGTCTCGCCCTCCTCGGCGGCCGCCTCGACCACCAGGCCGGTCTCGATGAGCCCCTCGACCACGCCCTCGACCGTCGGCCGGGACAGGCCCGTCACCTGGACGAGATGGGTGAGCGTGGGGGAGTCCGCGGCGCGCAGCGCGTGCAGCACCACAGCGGAGTTGATCCGTCGCAGCAGGGAGGGGTCCCCGCCGGTGAGCCGCCCCAACGTCCGTCTCCCTCACTTTGCGTGTGTGGCGGATCGTAGCCGGTCACCGGATGGGCGGCGAGCCCCGGAGCGGCCGGCCGGGCGGCGCACCAGTGGCTCGCCGCACCATGGCCCGAGGCCGCCTCGCCGAACCACACGGACGCCGTCCTGGGTATGGCTCCCGGTGTGCGTCCTCAGCACCCACGCGGGCCGACGCCTGGTCCTGCCCCACCGCACCCGCACCCGCACCCGCCCACGACGGACGCCGCTGCGCGACAGCGCGTTCCGTACGGGCCGCGGCCGTACGTGACCATGCTCCGTCCGGAAGGTGGCACCGCAGTGAACTCGTCGTCGAACGACCGTCTCGCTCCGTGTCGTCCACCGGCGCGGACGGCGCCTTCGCCGCCCATGACGGCGAAGGCGCCGGTGCTCCCGTCAGCTGTCAGAGGCCGGGCCGGCGAACTCCCCGTCCGCGACGGGGAGAACGAGTGCGGACGGGTGGTGGAGCGAGACGTCGGCCGGTATGAGCCGGGTGGCCGTCGCCGGAGGTTCGCCGGTGCCGGTGTTGCGGGCGAAGCGTGGGTGGGCGCCGCCGCTGACCTGCAGGCGGATCCGGTGTCCGGCGGGGAAGCAGTAGGCCGTGGAACTCATCGCCACCGTGACGGCGGCCGGTGCGGTTCCGGTGGGTTCCGTGGTGTCTGCGGGCTGCAGTCGTCGCAGACCGTCGCAGACGTTGGCGGAGCGGTCCCGGCCGTCGACGTCGCAGAGCCGGGCGAAGATGTCGGCGTGCCCGGTGTCCGTGCTGACCCGTAGTTCCACGCCGACCGGGCCGAAGAGGTGGACCGGCTCGGTCAGCGGTGCGGTGGTGAAGGTCAGCACGTCGTCCCTGGCTTCCAGAGCGGTGTTGTCCTGATGCCCGGCCTTGGGGGACAGCAGGGGGCCGCCGACCGAGGGGGTCGGGTCGGCCGGGTCGTAGCGGAAGGACAGCGGCGCCGACGCGTTCTCGGGCATCCGGGTGCGCAGTGTGCCGTCGCCGTCGAGGTACCAGCGGTGGCCCGGCGTCGCGGGGGGCCAGTCGGGAAGGTCCTGCCATGCCTGCCGGCCGCCCACATGGACGCGCGCCCTCGTCTTCCGCAGGCCTGACGGGTCGGCGCACAGGTGGGCCCGCAGCCAGGCGAGGCTTTCCGCGAACACCTCGGGCCAGCCCTGCTGCAGTGCGGAGTGGTGCGTCCAGGGGCCGACGAGCAGGGCGGTGTCGCAGCCGGCGCGCCGTAGTCTGCCGTACTGCTGCAGGGTCTGGTCGAGGAGCACATCGTGCCAGCCGGTGATCAGGCAGGTCGGTACCTGCATGCGTGCGGCCACGGCCCCCAAGTCCGCTCCTTGCCAGTGCGCGTCCTCCGGGTCGGGGTGGGCCATCGCCTCCTCCAGGAACGGCACCCGTCCGCCCAGACCGGGCGCATACGTCTCGCCGAGGGGAAGGGCGCGCGCGATCGTGCGGGCGTGGCGTTGCAGCCGCAGCGCGGCCCACAGAAACCTCGCTGTGCCGCGGTGCTGATACACCCGGCCCATGGAGGTGGCAAGGGCGCCCTCCAGGGCGAAGGCGCCTCCTGGGTAGAAGTAGCCGTGCAGGTTGTGCAGGCCGACCTGGATCACCATCGCGCGCAGTTCCGGCGGCGGGTCCGCGGCGAGCGCCCACTGCGCGTAGCCGAGGTAGCTGGCGCCGATCGTGCCCAGCGCGCCGGAGAACCAGGGCTGCTCGCGCAGCCAGGCGA
Source organism: Streptomyces sp. NPDC048434 (assembly GCF_043200375.1). Lineage (NCBI taxonomy): Bacteria > Bacillati > Actinomycetota > Actinomycetes > Kitasatosporales > Streptomycetaceae > Streptomyces > Streptomyces sp. NPDC048434. Next base: position 49,551 of record NZ_JBICXQ010000040.1, read on the forward strand.
CGGTGGCCTGCCCGTCGGCGGCCTCGTGGTCCCACAGCGCGGACTCACCGCCGGATCCCCCGGTGCCGCGGCAGCTCTGCAGGACGACATGGAAGCCCTGTTCGGCGAAGAGCACGCCGTAGATCGGCGCCCAGGGGAAGTGCCGGCCGTACGGCGAGCGGACCAGGAGCGTGGGGAAGTCGCCGTCGGCCAGGGGGAAGTAGTGGTCGGTCAGCAGTGCGCTGCCGTCGGCGGCCGGCACCACGAGGTCGGGCTCGTAGGCGATGTCGTGGAGCTTGGGAGGCAGGCCCCGGAAGGAGCGCCGCATGATCCGGGCGTGCAGGGGCGGCTTCTTCGCGGACGCGTGGTGTGTCGCCGTCGTCATGGGGCCTCGATTCCTGGGCGGCATATTTCCAGTACGTTGTACGAGAATAGCGTGTGGTGGGATGGCCGCAAGGAATGAGGAGAGGTTGCCGTGCCCCGTACAGGCTCATCCGGCCGTCCTGCCGGTGTGGATCCCGAGCTGCTCTGGTCGCAGGCCGAACGCCCGCGACGGGGCAGGCCGCCGGCACACAACCGCGCCGCGATCATTGCCGAGGCCGTTGCCCTTGCCGACGCCGAAGGACTCGCCGCCGTCACGATGCGCGCGGTCGCGTCCCGGATCGGAGCGGGCACGATGTCCCTCTACAGCTATGTCCCCAACAAGGAGACGCTGCTGGAGCTCATGATCGACCACGTGAGCGGCGACCACCGGCTGCCGCCCGGGCCCTCCGGCAACTGGCGCGCCGACCTCCGGGAGATCGCCCACGAGCAGCGCGCGATCATGCACCGTCACCCCTGGCTGCCCGGCGCGCTGCCCGCACAGCAGACGCTCGGCCCGAACACCCTCGCCGTCTGGGAGTACACCCTCGCCGTGCTCGCCCCCGTCGGCCTGGATGCCCGGGCGATGCTGGAGACCTTCAGCGTGCTCACCGGCTTCGTGGCCAGCCACGTTCTGTACGAACTCGCCCAGGAGCGGACGGTCGAGGCCGCCGGCCGCACCTCTGGCGAACTCCTGGACAAGCAGGCGCGCCACCTCCGGTCCGTCGCCGCCGGAGGCGGTTTTCCTCATCTTGCGCAAGCCCTGGAGGCGACGAGCAGCGACCCGGCCCCGCAAGCCGTTTTCGACCGACTTCTCGACCGCATGATCAACGGCCTCACGGCAGCGACTTGACCCCGGCGCCGGCGTTCCCGGCAGCGCGCCGAGGTGCGTCCGCACGGTCCGGGAAGGCCAATTGTCAGACCCGGGCGGTTTACTGACGGCATGACCATTGACGCATATCTGGCCGCCATAGACCGGTTGCGGATCCGGGAGTTCCCCGCCGTTCCGGGCCGGTCCGCCATGGTCGAGAGCGGGCCCGGGTTCCACATAGCCGGCCTGCGGGTCAGTCAGGATTTCTGGGACGCGGACCTCGCCGAGGTGGCCGAGGCCGCGGAGGAGTTCGAGGACGAGCTGACGGCGCTGGTGCAGGCGCTGTCCTTACGGTGGGGCGAGCCCGAAACCATCGATCTCGCCGACCACTTGGAACGGACGGCGAGGGGGATACCCGTCCGGCCGCCGCTGGACGCGCTGTGCGGATACGTCCCGCGGATGCACGGCTGGCGGGTGCAGGGCCGATGGATCGGGGTGGGCGTGGGACAGGGCGACCGTGAGCTGCCTTTCCAACTGCTGGTGGCGGTGGGGGAGGGGAGATGAGGCGGATGCGGTGTCAGTGGGGGAAGACGGGAGCGAGCGCAGCGGTGACGAGCCGGTGCGGGGTGCCGGTGCCGTCGGCGGGGACGGTCCACAGGTCCGAGCCGAAGTCGCCCGGCAGGGAGTAGACCAGGGTGTGGTCGTCGCGCCAGACGGCCTGGTCGTCGACGTTGCGGTGTTCGCCGGTCGCGGTCTCGTGCAAGGTGCGCAGATCGAGCATGTACAAACGCCATGGGGCGTCCGGATCGGCGCCCTTGACGCGTTTCTTGTACGCCAGGCGGCTCCCGTCGGGGGACAGTGACGGGCATTCGACGTTCGGGTGCAGCGCCCGGAGGGTGCGGGTGGTGCGGTCGCCGCGGACGAGGTAGGTCTTTCCGGCCGTGGCGGCGGTGGCGTAGAAGTGGGTGTCGTCGGCGAAGGTGACGCCCCAGATATTGATGTCGGCCGCGTGCACCGGATGACCGTCCACGGTCAGTGCATAGGTCTCCAGGTTGAGGTCCGGATGCCGGCCGCGGGTATCGACGACGGAGGTGCGGGTGGAGAAGGCGGATCCCGCGTAGGAGTCACCGCTGACGAAGACGGTCCAGGCGACGGTACGGCCGCTGGGGGAGACCCGGGCGCGGGTGGGGGTGCCGGCCAGGTCGTAGTGGCGCAGCGGGTGCAGATGGTTGTCGAGGACCACGGCCCGGTAGGTGTCGCGGAGCGTGCCGTGGACGGCCTGGAGACAGAGGCCGGTGCCGGCGGCCGCGTGGAAGCGCAGGCAGCGGATGCCGGATGCGGTGCGCGGGCCGGATAGGCGACCGGCCGGGACGGCGGTGATCTCGTCGCGGTGCGGGCCCCAGGCCATGGTGCGGAACAGGCTGCGGTGCGGGTCGTCCAGGCGTACGGCTCCGGAGGCCACCGCGGGCCCGCCCGCCCGTGTGTGGTCCTTGCGGGCAGCGCGCCCTGCGGCGTGCAGGGTCGCGCCGACAGCGACGCCGCCGAGCACGAGGACGGTGGCGAGCAGGAGGTACAGGCGCGCGCGGCGGCTCAAGGGGGTGTGGTTCACCGTGCTTGCTCCGAGGGGGAGTTCGGGGCCGGCGCGGGCACCGCACGGCGCAGAAGGGATGCGCTGAGGGCCGCGGCGAGCGCCAGGCCGACGGCGGCGGACAGGACGGCGGTGTGGTCACCCCAGGCGGTCCAGGCGGCGCCGAAGGCGAGGGAACAGACGAAGCGAGCGGCGGTCTGGCCGGTCTGCACCACGGCCAGCCCGCTGCCGCGGGCATCCTCGGGCACCGCATCGGCGGTCGCCGCCGCCAGCACTCCGTCGGTCGCCGCATAGAACGTGCCGTGCAGCACCAGCACGGCACAGACGAGTGCCGCACCGCCGACCGGCGGTGCCAGCAGCAGCCCATAGGCACACAGCAGCGCCAGATGGCCGGCCAGGAACAGCCGCCTGCGGCCGATCCGGTCGGCGACGGCCCCCAACGGCACCGCCAGCAGCAGAAACGCCGCGGCCGTGCCCAGCGGAAACAGCGGGAACCACGCCGTCGGCAGATCCAGCCGCCGCTGCAGCGTCAGATAGAGGAAGGAGTCGCTGACGGTGGTCAGCCCCAGCAACACCGCACACCCCGTCAGCCGGCGTACCTCCGGCCGCCCCAGCAGGGCGCGCACCGGCGTCCGGGGACCGGCCGGAGCCCGCTCGGCAGCATCCTTCGTGGCGGCCGCTGCGCGGCGCGGGACGAACAGCAGCAGGACGACCACGCCCAGTACGGCCACACAGAAGCTGACCGTGAAGACCGCGTCATAGCCTTCCGCCGCCGCCCGCAGCAGCACGAACGCCACCAGCGGCCCGCACAGTGCGCCCGCCGTGTCCATGGCCCGGTGCACCCCGAACGCCCGTCCACGGGCGCCCGGTTCGGCGGCGAGGGAGATCATCGCGTCCCGTGGCGCGGTCCGCAGGCCCTTGCCCGTACGGTCCACCGCCAGCACCGCCCCGATCAACGGCAGCGAGTGCACCACCAGCAGCAACGGCTTGCAGAGGGCGGAGAGTCCGTATCCCACCGCGGCCACCGCCTTGTGACCGCCGCCCCCGCCCCGGTCCGACAGCCGGCCACCCATCAGCCGGACCAGCGCACTCACCCCGTTGTAGACCCCGTCCAGCACACCGAACCCCCAAGGGGACAGGCCGAGTTCGGTGACGAGGTACAGCGGGAGCACGGCGGTGACCATCTCCGAGGAGATGTCGGTGATGAGGCTGACGGTGCCCAGGACGAGCACCGTCGAGGGGAGGGCGGACGCGGCGCGCCGGCCCGGACGGCGGTCCGTTCCGGCGCGCCGTTCACCCGGCGGTGCAGCGGCCGAGGGGGCGGAGCGGCGGTCCGCGAGATACACCTCAGCCGGCCCAGATGCCGCTGATGTCCTTGGCGTCGGCGGCGTTCCCCGCATGCGAGGTGCCGTACATGTCCTCAAGGGTGCGCAGTACGTCGTAGTGGTTGTAGGTGGTGGCGGAGGTGGCGCCGGCCGTGACCGGCTGGCCGTAGAGCACGGTGGGGATGCGGTTGCCGCTGAGCCGGTTGTCCTCGTCGAAGGTGAGCAGCAGCAGGCTGTTGTGGGTCTTGGCCCAGTCGGCGTAGGCCTTCAGATGGTCCTTCAGCCAGGTGTCACCGGTGGACACCGAGCAGTCGTGCATATCGCTGCACAGGTTCGGGACGACGAAGGAGACGGTGGGCAGCTTCGAGAAGTCGGTGGGGAAGGCGTCGAAGGTGTGCGCCGAGCCGGTGGAGACATTGCTGAAGCCGAACCACGGGTTGTGCTTCTGCGCGTACTTGCCGCTCTTGCAGGTGGTGGAGCCCTCGGACGGCAGCGACTCGTTGTAGCTCGCCCAGGACTTGCCGGCCGACGTCACCTCGGAGGCGAGGTTGGGGGCCTTGCTGAACCCCGGATCGACGCAGCTGTCGTCGGTGACGCCCTGGGTGTCGCCGGAGAAGAGGGCGTAGTAGTTGGGCTGGCTGGGGTGGGTCTCGGCATAGGACGCGGTCAGGCTGGCGCCCCCGGAGGCCAGGGAGTTGATGTACGGGGCGCCGGAGCTGCCGATCACCTGGCTGTAGGCGTGGTTCTCGAAAACGACCACGACCACATGGTCGGGGGTGGGCACGGCTGCTGCGGCCGGCTCGGCGCCGAAGCCGGTGCCCGCCCAGAGGCCGAGTCCGGTGGTGGCGAGGGCGAACGCCCCGGCGAGCGCGCCGGCCCTGCGACGGCGCGAGCGGCGGATGCGGTGGGAGGAGGAGGCGGAAGGCGGGGACGACGGAGCAGGCACGGGGGCCTCCGTACGGGAGAGGGGGGTGCGCGGGCGGCGATAGCGTAGAACCGCCACGCTGGCATGTACACGGCTAGTAGATGACGCGCAGCCGAACGGTGGCCGAGCGACCGGGGCCGCCCACGGGCGCGGCGCGCGGTCCCTCACCCGCGCCGGGCACCTGCCGTCAGCGTCTCACGCGTCGTCGTCGGCCGCGAACGCCGCCGCGCGCAGCCGTCCGTACTCCTCCGCCAGGGTCGCCGGCGTCCAATGGGCGTTCAGCCCGCTCGGGTTGGGCAGCGCCCAGATACGGGTGCCGCCCAGGGTGCGCCCCTGCGGGCCGATCGCGGCGTGCTTGTCGTCGAAGGCGACGCGATAGGCCGTGACACCGGCGACGGCGAGCCAGCGCGGGCGCAGCCGGGCCACCTTCTCGGCCAGCAGCCGGCCGCCCTCGCGGTACTCCTGGGCGGTCAGCTCGTCGGCCTTGGCGGTCGCCCGGGCCACGACGTTGGTGATGCCGAGGCCGTGGGCGAGCAACTCCTCCTGCTCGGCGGGCCGGAACCGGCGCGGGGTGAACCCGGCGGCGTGCAGGACCGGCCAGAAGCGGTTGCCAGGACGGGCGAAGTGGTGGCCGGTGGCCGCCGTCATCAGCCCGGGATTGATACCGCAGAAGAGCACGCGAAGGCCGCTCGCGGCCACGTCCGGGACGAGGCGGTCGCGAGCGGCTTCCAGCTCTTCGGGGGTGAAGCGCACGGGCCCTCGCGTCAGAGGATCGAGCCGGGGGTGTACGCCGCGGCCTCCGGGTGCTGCTTGGCGATCTCCTCGATCCGGGCGACGACGGACGCCACCTGGCCGGCCGCCGCGCCGGTGAAGGAGAGCTTGTCCGCCATCAGGGCGTCCAACTGCGCTTTGTCCAGCGGGATCCGCGCATCCGCGGCCAGCTTGTCGAGCAGCTCGTTGCGCTCCGCGCCCTGCTCGCGCATGGCCAGCGCCGAGGCGACCGCGTTCTCCTTGATCGCCTCGTGCGCCTCCTCGCGGCCCACGCCGGCCCGCACGGACGCCATCAGCACCTTCGTCGTGGCGAGGAAGGGCAGATAGCGGTCCAGCTCACGGGCGATGACGGCGGGGAAGGCGCCGAACTCGTCGAGCACGGTCAGGAAGGTCTCCAGCAGGCCGTCGAGCGCGAAGAACGAGTCCGGCAGCGCGACCCGGCGCACCACGGAGCAGGACACATCGCCCTCGTTCCACTGGTCGCCGGAGAGCTCACCGGCCATCGAGGCATAGCCGCGCAGGATCACCATCAGGCCGTTGACCCGCTCGCAGGAGCGGGTGTTCATCTTGTGCGGCATCGCCGAGGAGCCGACCTGGCCGGGCTTGAAGCCCTCGGTGACCAGCTCGTGCCCGGCCATCAGACGGATGGTCTTGGCCAGCGACGAGGGGGCGGCGGCCAGCTGCACCAGCGAGGTCACCACGTCGTAGTCGAGCGAGCGCGGGTAGACCTGGCCGACGGAGGTGAAGGCCTGGCCGAAGCCGAGGTGCGCGGCGATCCGCTGCTCCAGGTCGGCGAGCCTGGCTGCCCCGTGAGGTCCGCCGCCGAGCAGGTCGAGCATGTCCTGAGCGGTGCCGACCGGGCCCTTGATGCCGCGCAGCGGGTAGCGGGAGAGCAGGTCCTCCAGCCGGGCGTACGCCACCAGCAGCTCATCGGCCGCGGTCGCAAAGCGCTTGCCCAGCGTCGTGGTCTGTGCGGCGACATTGTGCGAGCGGCCCGCCATCACCAGCTCGGCGTGCTGGGCGGCCAGCGAGCCCAGGCGCGCCAGCACGGCGACCGTACGGTCCCGCATCAGCTCCAAGGACAGCCGCACCTGCAGCTGCTCGACGTTCTCCGTCAGGTCGCGGGAGGTCATGCCCTTGTGGACCTGCTCATGGCCGGCGAGGGCGTTGAACTCCTCGATGCGGGCCTTGACGTCGTGCCGGGTGACCTTCTCGCGCTCGGCGATGGAGGCCAGGTCGACGGTCTCCAGGACCCGCTCGTAGTCGGCCAGGGCCTGCTCGGGGACCTCCACCCCCAGGTCCTTCTGGGCGCGCAGCACGGCAAGCCACAGCTTCCGCTCCAGCTTGACCTTGTACTCGGGGGACCACAGGACGGCCAGCTCCGTGGAGGCATAGCGGCCGGCCAGGACATTGGGGATGCGAGGCTTCGCAGACACAGCAGTCACGTGGTCAGAGTCTACTGGCGGTTTACGCAGGCCAGCGCCCCGGTCCCCGCTGTACGTTCCTCCAAGCCGCGCCGGCCGGTGCGGCACCGGCGAAGAGCGGGACGCTCAGCCCTCGTACGGCAGCAGCTCGGGGCGCTTGGGCCGGGCGGCCGTCCCCCGACGAGCGGCCGGTGAGCCGCCGGCCTATCCACGGCACCAGATGCTCGCGCGCGAAGCGCAGATCCGCGGCGCGCCGCGCACCCCAGCCCGGCGGCGCGGCGGTCGGCAGCGGTGCGTCCCAGTCCGACTCGGCGGGCAGTCCGAGCGCCTGCCAGACGGCCTCCGCCACCCGGCGGTGCCCCTCGGCGTTCAGATGCAGCCGGTCATCGGCCCACAGCCGCGGGTCGGACAGCGCCCGCGACGCGTACAGGTCCACGACCACCGCACCGTGCCGCGCGGCCACCTCGTCGATCCGTGCGAACAGCTGCTCCATGCGCGGCCGAAAGCGCGCCAGCACCGGTCCCTGCCGTCCCGGGCTGCGCATCAGCACCAGCCGGCCGCCGCCCCTGGCCAACTGCCCGGCGGCCTCCTCGAACCGCGCACAGACCTGGTCTACCTCGCACTTGGGCCGCAGGACGTCATTGAGCCCGCCGACCAGCGTCACCAGGTCGGCGCCCATCGCGGACGCCGGCCCGCACTGCTCGTCGGCGATCTGCGCGATGAGCTTGCCGCGCACCGCGAGGTTGGCGTACCGGAAGCCGGGCGAGCCGGCCGCCAGCCGGGCGGCGAGCAGATCGGCCCAGCCGCGGTACGAGCCGTCCGGCCGGCCGTCCGACATTCCTTCGGTGAAGCTGTCGCCGACCGCGACGTAACTGGTGTAACGAGCATTCATTTCCATGGCCCGGCGATCCTACCGCTCGACATACCGAGCGGTATGCCCCGGCCCCCCGAGATGCGCGTATCGCCTGCGGTGTACGGACCGATCTCGTCGAAAGGGCGACGAGGAAGGTACGGGTGGACGCACGATGACTCCTCGCCGGGGTGCCCGGTCCCCACGCGCTGACCTTCACCGAGCGGGGCCGCCGCCGGCAGCTCATCGACGCCACCAACGACCTGATCTCCAGTCGCGGTTACCCCGCCATGTCGCTGTCGGCGATCGCCGAGCGGGCCGGGCTGTCCAAGGCCGCGGTGCTCCACCACTTCGCCTCGAAGGACAACCCGACCCGGGCCCCGCGTCAGGCAGCGGGCCGCTGCAGCACCAGCTCCCGGAGCACGTCCTCCATCGTCACCAGCCCGGCCAGCCGCCCGTCGTCGCCGATCACCGCGGCTAGATGCGTACGGGATCCGCGCATCGCCGTCAGCACGTCGTCCAGCGGCGTCGAGGCCTTGACCCGGGCGATCGGGCGCAGCGCGGACACCGGGAACGGCACGGTGCGGGGGGTGGCGTCCAGTGCGTCCTTGACGTGCAGATAGCCGAGGATGCGGCGGGTGTCGTCGACGACGGGGAAGCGGGAGAAACCGGACTCGGCGGCCAGCTGTTCCAGCTCCTCGGGTGTGGTCCCCATCCGCGCGGAGACGACCTTCTCGACCGGCAGCACCACGTCCCTGACCGGGCGGCGGCCCAGCTCCAGGGCGTCCCGCAGCCGTTCCTGCGCCCGTTCGTCGAGCAGGCCGGCCGCCCGGGAATCCTCAACCATCTTCGCCAGCTGGTCGTCCGAGAACGTCGCGGCGACCTCGTCCCTTGTCTCCACCCGCAAAAGCTTGAGCAGCACATTGGCGAGTGCGTTGATCGCGAAGATCACCGGGCGCAGCGCCCGGGTCAGCGCGACCAGCGGCGGCCCGAGCATCAGGGCGCTGCGGACCGGCTCGGCCAGTGCGACGTTCTTCGGCACCATCTCGCCGAAGAGCATGTGCAGATAGGTGGCCAGCGACAGCGCGATCACGAACGAGATCGGGTGGATCAGCGTCTCCGAGATCCCCACCGCGTGGAACACCGGATCCAGGAGGTGCGCGATGGCCGGCTCGGCGACCGCGCCCAGCACCAGGGTGCACAGGGTGATGCCCAGCTGGGCGGCCGCGAGCAGGGCCGAGACATGCTGCAGACCCCACAGCACGCTGGTCGCCCGGCGGTCACCGCGCTCGGCGTACGGCTCGATCTGACTGCGGCGCACCGAGATCAGGGCGAACTCGGCGCCCACGAAGAAGGCGTTGACGACCAGGGTCAGCAGACCCACGAAAAGCTGCAGCGCGGTCATCGGCGGGCCTCCCTCTCCTGCTCGCCGGTGCTGCCGAGGCGCGGGGCGTGCAGCAGCACGCGCGCCGCGCGGTGGCCGGTGGCATCGAGCACATCCATCCGCCAGCCCGCCACCTCCAGGGCGTCGCCGGCGACCGGTATCCGGCCGAGTTCGGTGGCGATCAGGCCGGCGAGGGTCTCGTACGGGCCCTCCGGCAGCCGCAGGCCGATCCGTACCAGCTGGTCGGTGCGGGCGGCGCCGTCGGCCTGATAAACGCTGCGGCCCTCGGCGTCGGTGCCGGCCGGCGCCAGATCGGGGGTCTCCATCGGATCGTGCTCGTCGCGGACCTCGCCGACCACTTCCTCGACGATGTCCTCCAGCGTCACCACGCCGGCCGTACCGCCGTATTCGTCGATGACCACGGCCATCGTGCGCTTGCCGGAGAGCCGGTCCAACAGCCGGTCCACGGTCAGCGTCGTGGGCACGAGCAGCGGCTCGCGCACCAACTCGGAGACCGGGTGCCGGGGCCGGCGGTCGGCCGGGACGGCGAGGACGTCCTTGATGTGCGCCACCCCGACGACGCTGTCCAGGCTGCCGCGGTAGACGGGGAAGCGGGACAGCCCGGTCGCCCGGGTCGCATTGGCCACGTCCTCCGCGGTGGACTGCACCTCCAGCGCGATCACCTGCACCCGCGGCGTCATGACGTTCTCCGCGGTCAGATCGGCGAGATTGAGGGTGCGGACGAACAGCTCGGCGGTGTCGGGCTCCAGCGCGCCTTCCTTGGCGGAGTGCCGTGCCAGCGCCACCAGTTCCTGCGGGCCGCGCGCCGAGGCCAGCTCCTCGGCGGGCTCCAGGCCCATCCGGCGGACCATGCGGTTCGCGGCGTTGTTGAGATGCCGGATCAGCGGCTTGAAGGCGGCGCTGAAGCCGCGCTGGGCGGTGGCCACCTTCTTCGCGATGACCAGCGGGTTGGAGATGGCCCAGTTCTTCGGGACCAGCTCGCCGACGACCATCAGGACGACCGTCGAGATCGCTGTTCCGAGCACCAGGGCGGCCGACTCCGCCACCGAATGGGGCAGGCCCATCGAGCCCAGCGGACCCGCCAGCAGGGTGGCGATGGCCGGTTTGGACAGCATGCCGATGACCAGGCCGGTGACGGTGATGCCGAGCTGGGCACCGGAGAGCTGGAAGGTGAGGCTGCGGACCGCCTTGAGGGCGCTGTCCGCGCCCCGGTCACGGCGCTCGGCGGCGCGTTCGAGGTCGCTGCGCTCGACGGTCGTGAGGGAGAACTCGGCGGCGACGAAGACACCACAGGCCAGGGTCAGAAGGAGTGCCACGCCCAGGAAGAGCAGGTCGGTCATCGAGTCACCTCCGTCCCATGATCGAACAGGATCGGGAGGTTCGCGCTCTGTCGAAAGGATGATCGACAACTAGGAGGCTCGTCCATGGCTGGACGCTCACACACCTTTCACTCGGGGGAGGGGAGACTCCATCGTAAAGGAGCAGCAAAGTTGGTGGTCCGGGGGCGAGCCCGCCCCGGCCGCCCGGGGCCGGGGGGGGCGCCCCCCGCGCGGCCCGCGGGCCCCCCCACGGGGTGGGTGTCGGGCGGGGGGGGGGGGGCT
>NZ_JBICXQ010000040.1:60599-68977 GCF_043200375.1 Streptomyces sp. NPDC048434
GGGTGCACCCAAAACACATTCTACGGGGGGGGTGGTTAAAACCCTTTTTTCGGCACCCTCATGGTGGGGGGGGGGGGGCCCCCCCCGCGCGGGCGGGGGGGGGGGGGGGGGGCCCCGCCGCGCTCGGGACTGCTCCGCTCAGTCGTCCAGATGCTTCACCCAGCGGCTCCACTGCGGCTCGGGCGCGTAGCCCGCCGCGCGCCACGCATGCTGCGCCAGTTCATTGCGGTCCAGCACCATCGCGTCGCCGCGCCGGCCGCCCAGCACCCGGAACCGCTCCTCGGCGGCCGCCAGCAGCGCCCCGCCGATGCCCTGCCTGCGGTGCCCGGGATGCACGGCCAGCCGGTAGAGATGGCAGCGCCAGCCGTCGAAGCCGGCTATCACCGTGCCCACCAGCTCGCCGTCCCGCTCGGCCAGCAGCAGCGACTCGGGATCGCGGGCCACCAGCCGCGCCACGCCGTCGGTGTCATCGCTGATGCTGGTGCCTTCAGCGGCGCCCTTCCAAAAGGCGAGGACGGCATCGAGATCGGCCGGTGTCGCGGCCCGGACCTGGAAATCACTCATGACCGGATCCCATCACCGGGCCGAACGCCGTGTCGAACCCTTTGCGCGATGCGGACCCCGCGGGCGTGCCATGGCCGCGGCCCGTGGGCTCCTCCGGCGCCGGCGCTATCGGCCCGGTCCGCCCTTGCGTCCAGCGCCCCGGGGCCGGGCGCGCATGCGCTGCGTCAGATACCCGGCGGCGGCGATCACGAGCAGCAGGACGACGGTGCCGAGGGTGAACGTCTCGAAGGTGAGCCGGGAGACGCCCCAGGTCGCCCGGAAGTCGTACGGGATCCCGAAGAGCGGCTCCAGGGTGCCGGGAAACAGCGCCACCCACGACCCGAGCAGGATCCAGGCGTAGACGAGCAGCGTGGCGACGGTGAAGCCGCGGGCGCCGAACGGGACCCGGTAGGGCCGGGGCACCTCGCGGTGGCGCAGCCGCAGCGCCAGCAGTGAGGGGACCACGGCGAGATAGGACAGCAGCAGTGTGGTGATCGCGACGGCCAGCACCACGCCGAAGATGGCCGACGCGTCCCCGTTCGCCAGGTTCATCGCGGCGACCATGAAGACGGTGGCGGCGACACCGGAGAGCAGATTCATCCGCACCGGTGTGCCCAGCCGCGGATGGAAGACGCCCAGGTAGGGGCTGAAGAACCCGCCGTCGGCGGCCACCATGGCCTGCATCCGGTCGGCGACGATCATCCAGGCGCTGCCCTGGGTCAGCAGCGCCACCACGAACAACACGGCGACACAGGTCAGCAGCGGCTCGCGCCAGCTCCCGTAGATCCCGAAGACCAGCCGGGCGGCATCCATGAAGCCGCCGACGCCGGTGACCCGGCCGGCCGGTGCCGCGGAGAGAATGGCCAGCACCGGCAGCAGATAGCAGCAGGTGGCGATGGCTCCCGACACCCCGATCGCGACCGGTACATCGCGCTGCGGGTCCAGCATCTCGTCCCCCGCCGCGTTGGGCGCCTCGAACCCGACGAAGGCGAAGAGCAACACCGGCACCAGCGCCAGAAACCCCGCTCCGGTGGGGGAGAGGCCGGCGCCTTCCAGACCGCGGAAGCCGTGCCGGATCCCGTACGCCACCGCCGTCCCGGTGAAGAAGGCCAGCGCCAGGACCTTGGCCCCGGCGCCGGCCGTGGTGATCCATTTGCCGCGGCGCAGCGAGACCACCGCGGTGAGAATGGCCGCCCAGATGAAGACCAGCTTGAACGCGTGGTCCGCCACCGTGCCCGAGCCGAGCGGGAAGACGAAGCCGTCCCATGCCTGCGCGGCCACGAAGACCAGCGAACCGCCCAGCCAGACGGGATTGGTGACCCAATAGAACATGGTGGTCAGCGCGGCAGCCAGCCGGCCGAAGGCCACCTCCACCCAGACATAGGGCCCGCCTTCCTGCGGGAACGCGGCTCCGGTCTCGGCGAAGACCAGGGCGTAGGGCAGCAGAAACGCCACCGCGATCACGGCGATCCAGGTGACGGCCTCACCCCCGCCGGCCGCGATCTGCCCGATCACATCGAACGAGATCACGGCGGCGACGCCCATCGCCATGATGTCGAAGCGCCGCAGACTGCGCTGCAGATGCGGGACGGGGGCTGGGACGGACACTGCGTGGTCCTCCTGAGGGCCGAGCGGTCGTGACCGGTCCGGTCGCTCGCCGATCCCGCCGGTGGGCCCCGGTCTCACGACGGATCACATCGTGCGCCATCCGCTTCGGTGGCGGTGGCAGCGGCACGCGGGTGTCGTGGCCGGCGGTTCGGCTCCGCCGTCGGCTTCGGGCCGGCCGGGAGGACTTCCCGCCGGCCCGCCTCCCCGGCACCCTGTCGCCGACGGCCGCCCGCGAAGTCCCGTCGTATGACCGGAGGTTGCCCCAGGGCCGCCTCGGCCGTCGCCGCGCCCGCCCCGCCCCTGACTTCGGCGACAAGTAAAAACCCGGCCCGCGGGGCGCCGCCCGACCGGTGACCGCACTGCGCGGCATCCGGGCGGGCGGCGCCGATGTGCGCGGCCGGGTGGCGATGGCGCCCGCCCTGGTGGCGACGGCACCCGCTGCGGTGGCCACGGCACCCGCCCCGGTCGTCTCGTCCCCGACGGCGAATCCTCGTGTACGCCGCCGGTCGGCGGCAGCCCCCGCCGTCCCGGTCCCTGCGTACCGGCCGGCGCTTGCCGCTGCTAGCGGATGCGCGCTAGCTTGGAGGGGTGGCGAAGACACAGCTGAACGTCCGCGTGGATGAGGCCACCGCCGAAGCGGCGCGGGAGCGCGCCCTGCAGCGGGGAGTGAGCATGAACCGCTATATCGAGGAGCTCGTCCTCAAGGACGCCGGCGAGGTCGGCCAGACCTTCGTCGAGGCCGCCTCCGACTTCATGAAGCAGTACGAGCGTGTTTTCGCCGAGGAATTCGGCCTGGAATCGGGCGGTGCCGAGGGCGCCGCGACCGCCACCCACCACGAAGGACTGCCGGGCACCACGTGACGCTGCGCATCGACCTCGCCTGGCTCCTTCTCATCGCCGAACAGCACACACCCGGAGACCCTGAGGTCACCGACTGGGGTGCCCTGGTGGCCGCCGTCAGCCGCCATGAAGCCGAGATATTCGGCGTGCCGGTCTACACCGACCCCCAGGACCGTGCCGCCTCACTCCTTCAACTGCTGCTCCAGGTACCGGCGTTGGAGCGCTCGAATGCCATGTTCGCGACCGCCGTCGCCTATGGCTATCTCGTCGCCAGCGGACTGAAGATCACCATCTCTCCCGAGCAGGTCCGCGACCTCGCCCGCCTCGTCAAGGAGGGCACGGCCGACGTCCGCACCATCGCGGACGAACTGCGCACCTGGACGGTGTGACGGCCGCGCCTGGACGGTAGACGGCCGCAGCAGGACAGGACAGGACAGGACAGAACAGGTCAGCCGGCCGGCCGCCGTGCCGTGCCCAGCACCACCGGTGATGTCGGCAGCGTCGGCCCGCGCTCCGGCACCTTCAGCCGGCGCACCCGCAGCACCTCGAACCCGGCCGTCCGGATCTCGCCCAGCGGATCCCGGCCGGTGTGACAGCCGCCCATCAGCAACGGCCAGACCGTCCGGTCCAGCGACCACTGCACCGCCGCCAGCCCCCGCCCCGCGGCCCGCCCGTGCTCAAAGAACCGCAGCTCACCGCCCGGACGCAGCACCCGCCGCAGCTCCACCAGCGCCCGCTGCACCTCGCGCACGGAACACAGCACCAGCGACGCCACCGCCGTGTCGAACGCCTCACTCTTGACCGGCAGGGCCTCCGCCACTCCGGGCACCAGATCCACCGGCACCTCCGCATGCGCCGCCGCCGACCTGGCCACCTCGCGCAGCGTGGGCTCCGGCTCGATCGCCACCACCTCCGAGACCGTGCCCGGATAGTGCGCAAAGTTCAGCCCGGTCCCCGCGCCGACCTCGATCACCCGGCCGGTAGCGCCCGTCAGCAGCTCCTTCCGGAGCGCGCTCACCCCCGCTCGCGCGTCCGCGGCCGGACCGCAGCAGCTGGCGTAGAAGCGGGCGAACACCGGGTGATGGACGCTGCCTTGCGGAACTCTCCTGCGCTGCCACATGACGGACCTTTCGCCGACGGTGCCCGCTCCTGCTGTCAGTCTCCCCACTGGGCGGACCGGGACCCGTAAGGAGCTGCCTCATCCGCCGTTCGGAAATCCGTACGGGCCGACGGCCGCCGCGCCGTCACAGGCCCCCCAGGTGCCCCGGAAGTCCGCGCCGTTCCGCACCGGGGGGCGGAAGGGTGCGCCGCGCGCCGGACGATGATGATCTCCGGGCCGGTCGCGGTCAGCGGGTGCCGTCCCAGTCGCCGTAGCGTTCCCTGGCGGACTGGCGGACTGGCGGACTGGCGGACTGGCGGACCGGCGGACCGGCGAACCGCCAGACCGGCGTCGGACAGCCGGCCCGCAGAAATCCTCGCTCGGCCCCCGGCGGTCGAACGCGTCGCACCACGCGGCGCGGCCGTCATCGGCGTACGCGCGGCCCACCATCGCCGCAGTGTGCCGCCCGCCCCGCCGGTGTCACGAGGGAATACGGAACGCGCCCGACCCGCCGAGTACGGGCGCCAGCCAGTCCGGGGCCGCGGCGCGGAAGGCATGTGGCGGCAGCCCGCCGGAGCCCTCCGGGATCAGGCCGAGGAGCGGCGCACCCGCGGCGTCCGGGAGATCCGCGAGATTGCAGCGGGATGCCAGGTCGGGCTCGGCCGGCCAGCTGCCGACGACGACGCCGGGGGAGTCGAGCCCGTACGAGCGCAGCGCCAGCGCGGTCAGTGCGGTGGCGTTGAGGGTGCCCAGGCCCGCCTGGGCGACCACCAGGACGGGGGCGTCCGCCAGCCGCGCGGCGTCGGCGAGCGTATGGCCGTCGGCGTCGAAGCGGACCAGCAGCCCGCCCGCGCCCTCGACCAGGACCAGATCGTGCGAGGCGTCCAGTTTGGCTGCGGCCTCGGCGATCTCGTGGGGGAGCACCGGCGGCAGGCCGGCCCGCAGCGCGGCCGTGGAGGGCGCCAACGGGTCGGGGAAGCGCGCGAGTTCGGCGGTGGTGACCGGGCCGGCCAGCCGTTCGACCTCGGCAGCATCGCCGGTCTCGTGTGCCGTGACACCGGTCTGGGCCGGCTTGAGTACGGCCACCGAACGCCCCCGGGCGAGCGCCGCCGCGGCGATCGCGGCCGTGGTCACGGTCTTGCCGATCTCCGTGCCCGTGCCCGTCACGAACAGCACCGACATGGTCTGCCTCCGACTCTGCGCGGCCGATCCCGCGCGGGATACGGCGAATGGTTCCTGGCTGTCCGGCTCGTGTGTGAGCGGTCTCTGCGGAGGGGCGGCGGCGTCCGGCCGAGACGGACTCGACCGGCCGCCGCCGGTGCGTTCAGCCCTCGCGGGCCGCCGCGCACACCGCGGCGCAGATGCGCGCCACATCGTCGTCACCGGTGATGTACGGCGGCATGGTGTAGATCAGATCCCGGAACGGGCGCAGCCATACACCCTCCCGGACCGCCGCCCGCGACGCGGCCGCCATGTCCACCTCGTGGTCGAGCTGGACGACGCCGATCGCGCCCAGTACACGTACCTCGCGCACCCCGTCGATGCCCGCGGCCGGTGCCAGACCGTCCCGCAGCCCCGCCTCGATCCGTTTGACCTCCTGCCCCCAGTCCTGGGAGAGCAGCAGTCCGATCGAGGCGTCGGCGACGGCGGCGGCCAGCGGATTGCCCATGAAGGTGGGGCCGTGCGCCAGCACCGGCAGCGCGCCGCGGGAGATGCCGTCCGCGACGGCCGTCGTGCACAACGTCGCCGCCAGGGTCAGATAACCGCCGGTCAACGCCTTGCCGAGACACATCACATCGGGTGCGATCCCCGCGTGCTCGGCGGCGAAGAGCGTGCCCGTCCGTCCGAAGCCGGTGGCGATCTCGTCGAGGACGAGCAGTACGCCGTGCTCATCGCAGGCCTCGCGCAGCACCCGCAGATACCCGGGGGAGTGGAACGACATCCCGCCCGCCCCCTGCACCACGGGCTCCACGATCACCGCCGCCAGCTCCTCGGCGTGCCGGCCGATGAGCTCACGCAGATGTGCCGCATACGCCTCGTCGGGATCGGCGTCGAAGCCGGCCGGCGGTGCGTCCGCGAAGATCTGCTGCGGCAGCACCCCCTGCCACAGCTCATGCATGCCGCCTTCCGGATCGCACACCGACATCGGCTGCCAGGTGTCGCCGTGATAGCCGCCCCGCCAGGTCAGCAGCCGCTGTTTGCGCGGCTTCCCGAGCGAGCGCCAGTACTGCAGGCACATCTTGACGGCGACCTCGACCGACACCGAACCGGAGTCGGCGAGGAAGACGTGCTGCAGCGGCTCCGGGCTGATGTCGACCAGCCGCTTCGCCAGCCGCACGGCGGGCTCATGGGTGAGCCCGCCGAACATCACATGACTCATCCGCTCCAGCTGGCCCCGCGCGGCGTCATTGAGCACCGGGTGGTTGTAGCCGTGCACCGCCGACCACCAGGAGGACATACCGTCCACCAACTCGTCCTGGCCCTCGACCGGTTCGGCCAGCCGGAGCCGGACGCCGGACGCCGACTCCACCAGCAGCGGTGCGGTCCGGCCGGGCATCGGCCCGTACGGATGCCACACATGCTGCCGGTCGAGCGCGAGCAGTGCGTCGGGGGTGAATGGCTCAGGCATTGGGCGGAAGGTCGGTACCGGCGCCGCGGCGGCGCACCGAGACCAGGTCGCGGCGGGTCTCGTCGGACGGTGCCGGGACGGTGACGGCCTCGGCCTCCGCGTCGTCGGCGACGGCCTCGGCGGCCACCTCGTCGCCGTCCTGCCTGCGGTGCTCGGGCAGTGTCGTGGTGTCCGTGCCCTCGACCTCGAAGCCGGCGTCTTCGATCATCGCGAGGTCGTCCTTGCCGGACTGTCCCTCGCTGGTCAGATAGTCGCCGAGGAAGATGGAGTTGACCAGGTGCAGCGCGAGCGGCTGCATGCTGCGCAGATGCACCTCACGGCCGCCGGCCAGCCGTACCTCGACGTCCGGGCAGACGAACCGCACCATCGCCAGGATGCGCAGCGCGCGCTGGGGGGTGAGGTTCCATTCCTTGGCGAGCGGGGTGCCCTCGAAGGGGATCAGAAAGTTCACCGGTACGGAGTCCGCGTCGAGCTCGCGCAGCGCGAAGACCACATCGACGAGATCGGCGTCGCTCTCCCCCATACCGGCGATCAGCCCGGAGCAGGCGGACATGCCGGCCGCCTGGGCCTGCTGGACGGTGGAGACCCGGTCCGAGAAGTCGTGTGTGGTGCAGATGTCGCCGTATGTGGCTTCCGAGGTGTTGAGGTTGTGGTTGTAGGCGTCGGCGCCCGCCGAGCGCAGCCGCCCGGCCTGGCCGTCGGAGAGCAGACCGAGGCAGGCGCACACCTCCACGCCCTCGTTCTGCTCCTTGATGGCGGAGATGGTGTCCGAGACGCGGTCCACGTCCTTGTCCGTCGGGCCGCGGCCACTGGCCACCAGACAGACCCGCTTGGCGCCGCCGGCCACCCCGGCGGCGGCCGCCTTGGAGGCGTCGTCGGGCTTGAGCCAGGTGTACTTGAGGATCTCGGCCTTCGACCCCAGCCGCTGGGAGCAGTACGAGCAGTCCTCGGGGCACAGGCCCGACTTGAGGTTGACGAGATAGTTCAGTTTGACCCGCCGACCGAACCACTGGCGGCGGACCTTTCCGGCCGCGGCCACGACATCGAGCAATTCGTCATCGGAGGTGGCCAGTACGGCCAGCGCCTCTTCACGGGTCGGCAACTCGCGCCGCAGTCCCTTGTCCACCAGTGTGTTCAGCAGGTCCATGGCGTTGATCCTGACGTACGCCACCGCCCCCGGCCAAGGAGGATTCCCACAACGAGCCGCGATCGAGGTGTGTGTATCGCCACACCGTGGGCGCACGGAACGACCGCTAACGTCTATCGACAGCCCACAATCGAGGCCGACAGACGAAGGACGCCGATGCCGCAGGACTCCGCCCCGCCGCTGCTTCGCGACACCTCCCCGGCGAGACCCGCCGAGCCCACCGCCGAGCCCGCCCGCCCGGCGTACGACGCGGCCTTCGACTGGCTCGATGCGGTCGGCGCGGAGCGCCGTCACGCGGGACTCGTGCGCACCCTGCGCCCCCGCCCGGCCGACTCCCCGCTGCTCGATCTGGCCGGCAACGACTATCTCGGACTCGCCCGGCACCCCGAGGTCACCCGCGGTGGGGGGGGGGGCCCCCCCCCGGGGGGGGGCGGCCCCCCCCCCCCCCCGCCGGGGGCCCCCCCCCCCCCCCCGCGCCCCCCCCCGGGGGGGGGCCCCCCCCCCAGAAGCGC
>NZ_JBICXQ010000041.1:0-68184 GCF_043200375.1 Streptomyces sp. NPDC048434
CCAGGGTGATCTCCTTGCGGCCGAAAGCGGCGAGGGACAGGTCGGCGACCTTGAAGTCCTGGCCGGTGGCTGCTGTCGTCATGCGGGCTGCTCCTTGGGGCGTGGCGGCCGGTGGGGCCGGGGCGTCAGACGGGGAGGGTGGCGGGCGCGTCGGCCGGAAGGTCCGGCCGGGCGGCGGTTCCGGGCACGCCGGTCCGCGCGGGCGGCAGCGTGCCGTGCACGAGGTAGCGGTGGACATGGGCGTCGACCTGCGCATTGCCGGACAGGACGAACACCTCGTGGTCGCCGGAGTCCTCGACCGTGACGAGGTGATGGCCGAGCCGTTCGGCCATGGCGACGCCGCCGGCGTAGTGGTCCATGGGGTCGCCGTCGGCCTGGACGACGAGCCCGGCCGGGTAGCCCTCGCGGGTGAGGGTCACGGGGCGCTCCGGCGCGGTGAAGGTACGGAAGGCGCCCACCCAGGGCTGTGCCCGCAGCACTCCGTAGCCGTAGGGGAAGCGCCTGCGGAACTCGCGCATGTCCGCGAAGTAGGTCTCCGGGTCCACGGGCCAGTCGTGTTCCAGGGTGATGGCTTCGAGGACGCCGCAGCGCAGATCGCCCTCGCTGTCGCCGGGCCGCCAGGTGCCCTGTTCGGACAGCAGGTCGCGGGTCTTCGCCGGGTCGCCGGCCAGCGCGGCGGCCCGCACATCCCGTACCAGGTAGCCGAGTTCGGCCCACTGCGCGCGGTCGGCCGCGCGGTTGCCCACCGCCCCGTCGAGCAGGGTGCGCACCCGGTACCCGTCCGTCTGGCGTTCCAGGCGGGCGACCACGTCCTCGACGGTGGCGAGCACCGCGGTGGCGTCGGTGCCGAGGTCGAAGTGGCGGTGGCGCTCGCCGGCCCACCGGGCCCAGGCGTCCACATTGCGCCGGACGGCGTCGCCCTGCCACAGGAACTGCTCGCGCCAGGTCCAGCCGGGGTGGACACAGGAGTCCAGGACGCTGCGGTCCAGGTGCGCGGGGAAGAGCGAGCCGTAGACGGCGCCGACATACGCCCCGTACGCATACCCGATGAAGTTCAGCCGTTCCTCGCCGAGGACGGACCGGATGAGGTCCATGTCCCTCGCGGTGTTCGGGGTGCTGATGTGCCGGCGCAGCTCGCCGCCGGCCCGCTCGCAGGCCAGTTCGCGGCGCCGCATGTCCTCGGCGAGCGCGTCGAAGGCCGAGTCGGGCGGACGGGAGTCGAACGGTGCCTTGGGGAGCGTCACTTCGGCGTGCAGCGGGGTGGAGGCACCGGTGCCGCGCGGGTCGAACCCGATGAGGTCGTAGACCTCGTGCAGCGGGGTGCCGGCGAACTTCGCCGCCAGGCCCCGGCCCAGGCCCCAGTCACCGCCGGGGCCACCGTTGACGGCCAGCAGGATGCCCCGCCGGCGGTCCGGGTCGGTGGCCCGGTGGCGGCTGAGCGCCAGGGTCAGCCGCTCTCCGTCGGGCTCGGCGTGGTCCCGGGGCACCTCGATGGTCGCGTACTCGACCGGGAGGCCGTCGTCGGTTGTGGCTGCCGTCCACCGCGGCCGCTGTGCGCGGAAGGCGCGCGGCGCGGAGGAAGTCGTCGGGGAGTCGGACCGCTTGATTACCACCGGGGATCTCCGTTCTCGTGATGAGGTCAGCGTTGCGGTGGCGCCTTGAGAGGCTCTGGAACCGCTCCGGACCGGCAGACGGTTCCGCCGGTCCGGACGTCGGCCGGCACCGGTCAGGCGGGCGCGGCACGAGGACGCGGACCCGGACCGCTGCCGGGGGAGGGCGTGTTCAGCGCGCCGCGCGGTGGAGCGCGGCGAGCTTCTCCAGTACGGGCACCGTGTCGTTCGGGCTCGGCATGGCCAGCCAGTCCGTATGCAGCCGCCGGGTGTGGTCCTGGAACGACGGCTCGGTGAGGACCCGCAGGAAGCGGGCTCGCATCTCCGCCACCGCCTGCTGCTGAGGATCCACCGCGAGGCCCGCACCGTGCCCGACCACATAGGCGGAGTTGGCGGCGTACGCCACGCGCAGCTCGTCCCCGACGACCAGCTGCGGCACGCTGTGGGCGACGGCCGCCGTGAAGGTGCCGATACCGCCGTGGTGAACGATCGCCGAGCAGCTCGGCAACAGCAGGTTCAGCGGCAGATAGTCGACGGCACGCACGTTGTCCGGCAGGCGCTGTCCGGCCAGTTGGGAGGTGTCGAGGGTGGCGATCACCTCGATGTCCAGCCCCTCCACCATCTCCAGCAGCGCCGGTACGAGCACCTTGTCGTTGTCGAACATGCGCTGGGTGGCGCCCAGCGTCAGTGCGACCCGGGGGCGGTCGGGGCGCGATCGGAGCCAGGACGGGACGGCTGCCGCGCCGGTGTACGGAATACGCCGGACCGGGACGGTACGGGCCCGGCTCGGCAGCCGCATGTCGGCGGGCGTCGGGTCGAGGGTGAACTGGCCGAGCAGCAGGTCGTCGTCGACCCGCACACCGTGGCGTTCGGCCGCCGGGCGGACGATCTCGGCCACCGGGTCCGGCAGCCCCGCGGCCGTCAGCTCGGCACGGCGCCGGTCGATCCGGTGACAGGCCCAGCCCAGGTAGTCCCGCCCCCACAACACCCGCCCGTGGGCCGCGCCGCAGGCCCGTGCCGCGACCGCGGCGGCCGGCCAGTTGGGATCCCACAGCACCAGATCGGGCTGCCAGTCACGGGCCGCGGCGACAAGATCGTCGACACCGCCCCAGCCGTCCGGAGCGGAGGCGTCCGCCGGGTGGAAGACGCGTGAGGACGCCAGGGTGTAGGTGCTGACGGTGGCCCAGACATCGGTGTCGCTGTCCTGGTCGATGTCCAGGGCCGCGGCCAGCCGCTCCCGGTGCTCCGCGGGCAGCAGGTGATCGCCGACGGTCGCGGGGGAGGCGATGGTCTCCGGCGTGCCGAGCCGCACCGCGGACAGTCCGGCGGCGGTGATGGTGCCGGCCAGATCCGGATGGGAGGCGACCCGGACCTCGTGGCCGGCGCCCTGGAGCGCCCAGGCCACCGGAAGGGTCGGATACAGATGTGCGGTCAGTGGCCACACCACGATCAGTATGCGCATGGGATTCCCCTTTGCTGTCCGGCCCGAGTTGCGGACACGCCCCGGAGCGTCACACGCGGCCATCGAGGGGGACTCGACTCCTCGTCGCCGCCGCCCGGCAGCCGTCCGCCCTGCCCGGTGAGGTACGGCCGGGGCAGGGCGGAGGGGGCAGGTGGGGCCGGGGCCGGCCGGGAGGTCAGGCGATGACCGCCTCGATGACCGACATCAGGGACGGCGTCGGCAGAATGCGAGTGATCCTGAACCCGGCCTTGGTGAGGATCTCCTCGAACTCCCGCTGGGTGCGCTCCTTGCCGTCGTAGACCGCCATCATCATCACGTCGATGGTCTTGCTGGCGTCGAACGCGTTGCCCGGCGGGATGACCGGGTCGACGACCAGCACCTTGCTGTCCTTGCGCATGCCCGCGCGTACGGCCTGCAGGATGCGCAGGCAGTTCTCGTCGCTCCAGTCGTGGAGGATGGACTTGAGCAGGTAGTGGTCGTGGCCGGCCGGTACCGATTCGAAGAAGTCGCCGGAGGCGGTGGACCACCGGCCCGCCACCTCCGGCCGGTCCAGCTGGTGTTCGGCGATGACGGACGCCTGGTCGTAGAGCGTGCCGGTGACCTGCGGGTGCGCGGCGAGCACCGAGCGCAGCAGACCGCCGCGCCCGCCGCCGACGTCGACGACGGTGGCGCCGTCCGGGAAGTCGTAGCTCTGCGCGACATGTTCGGTCACCAGGTGCGAGAAGCCCGCGGTCCCGGCATTGAAGAGCGAGGCGGCGGCCGGGTCCGTCTGCAGATGGGCGAAGAACGGCGCACCGAAGAGCTCGTCGAAGGCCGTACGGCCGGTGCGGACCGTCTCGTGCAGCCGGCCGACCGGCTTCCAGTACAGGTCGTCGCCCAGCATGAGGAAGCTGTCGCGCAGCGAACCGGGCACCCCGCTACGGAGCAGCTCCGCCATGGGGGTGAGGCCGAAGCGCCCCTCCGCGTCCTCCTGGAACACCTGGCGTGTGGACAGATAGCGCAGCACGCGGCCCAGGTGCGGGCCGTGCAGCCCGGTGAGCTCCCCGAGCTCCTCAGGAGTGCGCGGGCCGCCGGCCAGCTGGTCGGCGACACCGTGCAGGGTCACTGTGTAGAGCGCCGCCGAGTACAGAAAGCCGTTCATGTGCTCCGACAGCTGTGCGCTGAGCTCGGCGGCGTCGCCGTGAGCAGATGTCATCTTTGTCCTCCGAGGTGTACGGAAAGGCCCGTTGGCGGGCCCAGAGTGTGGCGGTGCTGCGTGCTTCCCACGGTGCCGACCGCCGCATGAGTGACGGCACAGGACGGGTCGTACGGCGCCTGAGCGCCTGCCCGCAGGGGCGCGGCCGGTGCGGTCCGTCAGCGGCGGCGGGTCCCTCGCGCCGCGACCTCCGCGCTCTCCAGCAGCTGGTCGCCGGCGTCGTAGACATGGGACACCCCGGAGCTGGTGAAGGTGTCCCCCGTCTGTACGACGTGCTGCTCGATGTCCACCCATCCCGTGAACGTGCCGTCCGGGTCGAAGACGAGCTCGGCGAGCCGGAAGGAGAAACGGCCGTCTCCCGTCGCGGTCCAGCTGCCCGCACCCACACAGCCCGGACGCGGGCCCGCCAGCAGCAGGGTGCGGCCGTTGGGCGTGAAGCGCAGGGTGCTGGTGTACGTCCCCCGCTCCAGAAGTAGTTCCTCCGTCCAGGTGCCCACCGGCGTGCTCGCCGTGGCGGTCCGGCCGGCCACCGACTGATCCATCCTGTGCCTCCTCACCCGCCGCACGCGGCGTCGCTGGGGCCCCAGCCTCGGGCCCGCCCCTCAACGACCGCTGGAGTCACGGTCATCCGGCCCGTGCCGGACGGACTCCGCACGCGGACGAGCAGGTTTCGAGCGCGCCCTTCTACCGTCGGGCCGACCGTCCCGCCGCCGTGTGCGGCCACCGACGCAGGAGGAGCCATGCCGCCCCCCGTCCGGATCGCCGTACTGGGCTGCGCCGACATCGCCCGTCGGCGCATGCTGCCCGCCTTCGCCGCAACGCCCGGCGTGACGCCGGTGGTGGTGGCCGGCCGGGATGCCGCCCGCACCGGGGAGCTGGCGCGGGCGTACGGGTGCCGGCCCGTCCAGGGCTACGCCGCCGCGCTGGACGCCCCGGACGTGGACGCCGTCTACCTTCCGCTGCCCGCCGCGCTGCACGCCGACTGGGCGGAGGCCGCGCTGCGGGCCGGCAAACATGTGCTGGCGGAGAAGCCCCTGGCGCTCGACCCGGAGCGCACCGACCGGCTGCTCGAACTGGCGGCGGCACGGGGCCTGGTGGTCGCGGAGAACGTGATGTTCCCCCACCACCGCCAGCACACCGCCGTACGGGACCTGGTGTGCGAGGGCGCCATCGGCGAACTCCGCTCCCTGCACGCGGCCTTCGCGGTCCCCCGCCTGCCCGACGAGGACATCCGCTACCGGCCCGAGCTGGGCGGCGGCGCCCTCTGGGACACCGGGGTCTACCCCGTCCGGGCCGCCGTCCACCACCTCGGCGGCGGGCTGCGGGTCGCCGGGGCCGTCCTGACCCGCGGGCCGGGACGCCTGGTGGACACCACCGGATCCGCGCTGCTGGTCAGGGACGACGGGGTGACCGCCCAGCTGTCGTTCGGCCTGGACCACGCCTACCGCAACGTCTGCGAACTGTGGGGCACCCGGGGCCGCATCGTCATCGAGCGGGCCTTCACCCCGCCCGCGGATCTGACGCCCCTGGTCCGCCTGGAGGACGCGACGGGCACGCGGGAGATCCGCCTTTCCCCGGATGACCAGGTGCGCAACACCGTCAGCGCCTTCTGCGCTGCGGTGCGCGCCCGGCAGACCTCCCCGGACGGCGCCATCCGTGAGCAGGCACGGCTGCTGCACGCCCTCCGCCGCGGTGCGCAGCTGCGATCGGCGGCCGACCGGGCCTCCACCGGCGCTCCCTACGGTGCCGCCTGAACGTGTCGGCCCCGTACGGAGGTGTCCTGGTGAGTGAAGACCGCATCGTCGATCTGGCGGCCCTGGGGGAGGAGTTCACCCGTGACCCGCATCCGGTCTACGCCGAGCTGCGGGCCCGGGGACCGGTGCACCGGGTGCGGTTGCCGGAGGGCTTCGAGGCCTGGCTGGTCGTCGGCTACGAAGCCGCCCGCGCCGCGCTGTCCGACCCGCGGCTCTCCAACGACTGGCGGCATGCCGCGGGTGCCGAAGAGGGCGATCCCGCGGCCGCGCCGCACATGCTCATCTCCGATCCGCCCCGGCACACCCGGCTGCGCAGGCTGGTGGTCAAGGAGTTCACCCCGCGCCGCATCGAGGCCCTCGGCCCCCGGGTACGGGAGATCACCGACGAGCTGATCGACACCATGCTGAGCCGGCCCGACGGCCGTGCCGACCTCGTGGAGGACTTCGCGTTCCCGCTGCCCGCCGCCGTCATCTGCGAACTCCTCGGCGTGCCCTACGCCGACCGGCGGAGGTTCCACGAGTGGTCCACCGAGGTCACCAAGCGCTCCGGCGGACCACAGGCCGAAGGGGCCATGGGGGAGCTGGTGGGCTATCTGGCCGGGCTGCTGGCGGACAAGAGCCGGCGGCCCGGTGACGACCTGCTGAGCGCGCTGATCCGTACGACCGGCGAGGACGGCGACCGGCTGTCCTCGGACGAACTCCTCGGCATGGCCGTCCTGTTGCTCATCGCCGGCCACGAGACCACCGCGGGGCTGATCTCCAACGGCATGCTCGCGCTGCTCCACCACCCGGAACAACTCGCCGCACTGCGAGCGGACTTCGGCCTCCTGGATGGCGCGGTGGAGGAAATGCTGCGGCACAGCGGACCGACCGGGACCTCGCTGCACCGGTTCACCACCGGGCCCGTCGACATCGCGGGCACCCCGATCCCGGGCGGCGGGGAGCTCGTCCTCATCGGCAACACCCCTGCCAACCACGACCCCGGCCGCTTCCCCGACCCCGGCCGCTTCGACATCCGCCGCGACCACCGCGGACACCTGGCCTTCGGACACGGCATCCACTACTGCTTCGGCGCCCCGCTCGCCCGGCTGGAGGCGCGGACCGCGATCCGGGCCCTGCTGCAACGCTGCCCCGGCCTCACGCTGGACGCCGCGCCGGACCGGCTGGTGTGGCACCACAGCGCCATGATGCGGGGCCTGCCCCATGTCCCGGTCCTGGTGCGCCCGCTGACCGCGGACCGGGCCGCGGAGGTGCACCACGCCTCAAGCACTCGTTGAGGCGGGTCCTGCACTGTGACGACGTCAGAAGGAGCGCTGGTGGGAGTGGAAGGGACAGGCGATGACCGACACGGCGAGTGAGCTGGACCCGTCGACGGGGTGGGCCGGGCCGACGGCCGAGGCACCGCCGGAGGCGGCACTCATGCAACTCCTGATGGGCGGTTTCGTCACCCAGTCCATCGGTGTGGCGGCACGGTTCGGTGTGGCGGACGCCCTCGCCCAGGGCCCCCGGCACGTGGACGACCTCGCCGCCGAGGTCGGCGCGCATGCGCCGTCCCTGTACCGGCTGCTGCGTGCCCTGGGGGACTTCGGGGTGTTCGCGGAGCTGGCGGACCGGCACTTCGCCCTCACCCCGGCGGGCGAGCTGCTGCGCAGTGACAGCACTCCGTCGCTGCGCGGGCTGGCGGCGCACTTCGGATCGGGCTTCCACCGGGCCGCGTGGAGCGGTCTGTACGACAGCGTCCGCACCGGCGAGGCCGCCTTCGAGCGGGTCCACGGAGCGCCGCAGTTCGACTACTACCGCAGCCACCCCGAAGAGGCCGCCATCTTCGACGCGGCGATGACGTCCGTGGCCTCCGCGATCTACGCGACGCTGGAGTCCTACGACTTCGGGCGGTTCGCCACCGTCGTCGATGTGGGCGGCGGCAACGGCGCCTACCTCTCCGGCATCCTCGCCTCCTACCCGGCACTGCGCGGGGTGCTCTTCGACCTCCCCGACGTCGTGGAGCGCGCCGCCCCGGTCCTCGCCAAGGCGGGCGTCGCCGACCGGTGCGAGGTGGCCGGCGGCTCCTTCTTCGACGAGGTGCCGCGGGGCGCCGACGCCTATGTGCTGACGGCCGTCATCCACGACTGGGACGACGAGGCCTCGGTGCGGATCCTGCGCAACTGCCGCGCCGCCATGCCCGCACACGCGACCTTGCTCCTGGGCGAACCGGTGCTGCCGGACGGCCCGGAGCCGTCCGTGGGCAAGCTCCTGGACCTGGAGACCCTGATCGGTACCACGGGCCGGCAGCGCACCGAAGTGGAGTTCCGCGCGCTGCTGGACCGTGCGGGGCTGCGGCTCACCCGCG
The DNA here is from genome assembly GCF_043200375.1 of Streptomyces sp. NPDC048434. Lineage (NCBI taxonomy): Bacteria > Bacillati > Actinomycetota > Actinomycetes > Kitasatosporales > Streptomycetaceae > Streptomyces > Streptomyces sp. NPDC048434. The sequence continues at coordinate 8,369 of NZ_JBICXQ010000041.1, forward strand.
TCATTCACAGCTCGGGACCGGACAGCCTCGTCGAGGCCGTGCCCCGCTGACCGCGCACGGCACCGCCCCCGGTGCCCCCGGTGGAAAAGACCTCAGCGCAACGGAAGAAGGAGTGGGATCAGCCGATGGGCAGCGACAGCGCACAGGACGGCAGTCTGCAACTGCTGGAGATCAGTGAGAGCTTCATCTACGCACGGGCGCTGCATCTGGCGGCGGAGCTGAAGATCGCCGACCTGCTGGCGGACGGCCCGCGCCCGACGACGGAGCTCGCCGAGGCCAGCGTCACCCGGCCGGCGGCCCTCTACCGCCTGCTGCGGGCGCTCGCCGGCCGCGGGGTGTTCACCGAGGTGGAGAGCGGCCGCTTCGGCCTCACCCCGGTCGGTGAGTGCCTGCGCTCCGACCACCCGCGCTCCGTACGGGCGACCGTGGCGCAGGCCGGCCGGCTGACCGCCAGGACGTTCAACCATGCCGAGGAGGTGCTGCGCACCGGCGAAGGGGCGTTCACCACCGCCTTCGGGCAGCCCGTCTGGGAATTCCTGCAGGAACACCCCGACGAGGGCGCGGACTTCGACACCGCGATGCACGAGCACAGCCGTATCGAGCGCGACGCGATCGTGGCGGCCTACGACTTCTCCGGAACCGCCCGGCTGGTGGACATCGGCGGCGGCGACGGCACGCTGCTGGCCACGGTGCTGGAGGCCCACCCGGAGACCGCCGGCGTGCTGTTCGACCTTCCGCATGTCGTCGAGCGGAACCGGATCGGCGACGCCGGACTCACCGCCCGCTGCGAGATCGTCGGCGGTGACGTCTTCGGCGAACTCCCCGCCGGCGGCGATCTGTACATGATGAAGTCGGTACTGCACGGCTGGACCGACCGGGAGGTCGCCACCATCCTCACCGGCTGCCGCCGGGCGATGAAGCCGGACGGCACGCTGCTGCTCATCGAGCGGGTGATCCCCGTCGGGGACACCCCGCACTCCAGCAAGGCGTTCGACCTGGCGATGCTCGTCATGGCCGGCGGCCAGGAGCGGACGCAGGACGAGTACTCGGCGCTGCTCACCGAGGCCGGGTTCCGGGTGCGGAGGGTCATCGGCACCGACTCGTCCCTGAGCATCGTGGAGGCGGTGCCCACCGGCGCCGCGCTCTGAGCCGGCCCAGGACAGGGGTGCCACCGGCGTGTGCCGCGGTGGCGCCCCTGTGCCGTGCGCGGACCCCGCGGCCGGGTACCCGGCCCGGTGCCGTGACGGTGCTGAGCCAGGGACCAGCCGCGCCCTAGCGCACGATGACAGCCTCGCTCCATGACTGCCACCGCGAAGATTGCACTGATCACCGGCGCCAACAAGGGCATCGGATACCAGGCCGCACGACTGCTGGGCGCCCAGGGTGCCGTCGTCCTGCTGGGTACCCGTGACCCGGCGCGCGGCGAGGCCGCCGCGAAGGCGCTGCGCGAGGAGGGCGCGGACGCGCACGCCGTGCCGCTGGACGTCACGGACCCCGCCGGCATCGCCGCGGCCGCACGGCATGTCGACGCGCGGTACGGACGGCTGGACATCCTCATCAACAACGCCGGGATCAATGTCGAATGGCCGGCCGGCGCGCCGAGCGAGGTCACCCGTGATGCCCTGTGGGCGACCCTGGAGACGAATGTGTTCGGCCTGGTCGAGGTCACCAATGCGCTGCTGCCGCTCATCCGGCGCTCGCCGGCCGGCCGGATCGTCAACGTCTCCAGCGAAATGGGACTGCCCGCCTGGCTCGCCGGATCGGAGATGCCGGCGATGACCGCGTACAGCGTGTCGAAGGCGGCGGTGAACATGCTGACCGTGCTCTACGCGAACGAACTGCGGGGCACGACCGTCAAGATCAATGCCTGCTCGCCCGGCTTCGTCGCCACGGACATCAACCGGGGTGTCGGAGAGCGGACGGCCGAGGAGGGCGCCGGGATCGAGGTCCGGCTCGCCACCCTCGGCGCGGACGGGCCGACCGGCCGGTTCCTCAACGACGGTGGCACCGTGGCGTGGTGACCGCGGCGCCATGCGCACCGGGAAGTCCGCCGGGCGCCGTGGAAACCCGCGACGCCCGGCCGGTCCGGACCGGCCGAGGCCGTGCCGGTTACGCGTGGGGGCCGACGCTGACCGTTCCGATCGTGAGCTCGGCGGTCCCCTCCAGCACGAACGCCAGCCGCTCCACCTGTGTGTCGAGCTCCGCGCGCTGCGCGGTCGTCAGGGGGGTGCTCGGCTCGACGGTGACGGCCAGCCGGCGGCCGGACCGGCGCTGGTGCCAGACGCCGCTGACCACGCCGTCGACCAGCAGGACCGGATAGTTGCCGGCCTGGCCGCTCGGGGTCAGCGCCCGCTGCGCCATGGCTCCCGGGTAGAGCCGGTCACGGGGCCGGCAGGCCACCACATAGGCGTCGAAGTACGGCAACAGCCGCACCCCGCACGGCGGTTCCGCGGGCGTCTCGGTGTCGCCCGCGTTCACCCAGGCCGCCGTGCCCTCCAGATCGACGCGCTGGAGCGCACCGGCCAGGGACTCGAACAGCTCGGTGGCCCAGCGCGGTGAGACATTGAGCCACTGCGCGAAGTTCTGCGGAGTCGCCGGGCCGTAGGCGTGCAGATACCGCTCCACGAGCCGGGCCAGCGCCGCCGTGCCCTCCGTGGGGCGGCCACCGGTCAGATGCTGCGGGTGGGTGTACGTCACCTTGCGGCCGCGGTTCGGGCCGAAGCACAGCTGTCCGCGGTGCGAGGCGAGGGTGATGGCCTGCCGCCAGCGCGGCCACATCCCCTGGAAGGCGGGCATGACCAGGTCGCCGGCCCAGGGGCCGGTGGCGGCGATGACGGCCTCGCTGAGCTCGTCGACGGTCAGTTCGGCGTCCCGCAGGGCCGCGCCGATGGCCGCGATGACCTCTTCCGTCTGCTCGGGGCTCATCCGGACGTCTTTGGTGAACGGACTGGGCGAGGGCGGCAGCGCGGTCAGGGCGCCCACCCACATCGGCAGTTCGGCCGCCGGCAGCAGATGGACGGTGCCCCGCGGCCCGTACATCTTGATCAGCCCGGCCTCGTCCCACAGCGCCTTGCGCACCACGCTCCGGGTGATGCCCTCGCCCCGCATGCCGAGGGACAGTTCGGCGGCGCTCAGCACCTGGGCATGCGCACCGCACAGGGCGCCGACGATCCCCGCGGGATCCAGATGCGGTGACGGCGCGGCGAGGGCGCTGCGCTCCAGACGCCGGGCGGAGACCGCGGGCCACCGCATCCGCACGGCGTCGCGCGTGGTGTCGCTCATCAGTGATCACTTCCTTGTTCCTGGCGGCGCCGTCCCCGGCGGCGGACGGACTGGTGAACCTACCCATGGATACTCGTGCTCGGCTCGACCGGCACTCCCCTCGCGGGTCCGGATCCCGGCGCAGCACGACGGCCGGCCCGTGGGCACCGGAAGGGGCCACGGGCCGGCCCGGTCGGGCGCGGCGGCGGGGTGTCAGCCGACGGTGGGTGTCGGTTCGTTCGTGGCCGGCACGGCCTCGTCGCGCAGCGCCGGGGAGTCGTCGGGCGACGAGGTGCCGGAGGCGGCGGCCGGGTCCTCGGCGGCGTCCTCGGCGGGCGCCGCGAACTGGGCCTGAGCGGCCTTCGGCAGGGCGAACATCAGCAGGAACGCCAGCGCCATACCGCCGATCACCCACCACAGCGAGTGGGTGAACGCCGTGATGAAGGGGGTACCGCCGGTCGGCGCCGGGTGCCCGGCGTCGTCCACGACGTTGAAGAAGGCCACCGACGTCAGCCCCAGGCCCAGGGACAGACCCACCTGGTTGATCGTGTTGATGAGGCCGGATGCGGACCCGGCGTGCTGACCGGGCACTTCGGACAGCACCGCGCTGGTCAGCGGCGCCATGATCATGCCGAGGCCGCAGCCGCCCACGACCAGGGGGACGGCGATCTGCGCCGGAGTGACCCCGGTGCCCTGCTGGTGGGCGATCCAGCCGTAGAGACCCAGTCCGACGATCATCAGCAGCGCCCCGGCCTGCAGCACCTTGCGGCCGAACCGCGGCACGAGCTTCGGCACGGCGACCATGGCGACACCGGCCATGGTCGCGCCGAACAGCAGGCTCGTCAGCGCGGCCCGCAACGGCGTCCAGCCCAGGCCGACCTGCATGTAGAGCGCGCCGGTGAGGGAGAACAACCCGAAGGAGGTACCGAAGGTCAGCTGGACGGCGATGCCGGCCGCAAAGCTCCGGATGCGGAACAGCGAGAGCTCCAGCAGCGGGGAGGCATTCTTGCGGACCTTGGTGCGCTGGTGCAGGACGAACAGCACGAACATGACGATGCTGCCGGCCATGGAGGCCAGGCACCAGGCCGGCCAGCCCAGGTCGCGGCCGCGGGTGAGCGGGAAGAGCAGCATGAACAGCGCGAGCGTGACGAGCGTGACGCCGACCAGGTCCAGGCGTGGCGCGCTGGGCGCCTTGGACTCACGGACGAAGCGGTGGCCGAGGATCAGACCGGCGATCCCGATCGGCAGATTGACCAGGAAGATCGGGCGCCATTCGAGGCCGAAGAGGTTCCACTCGGTCAGCAGGGCGCCGATGACCGGGCCGGAGACCGCACCGATGCCGCAGACGGCACCGAACATCCCGAAGACCTTGCCGCTCTCCTCAGGAGCGAAGGTGACATGGATGATCGACAGCACCTGCGGCACCATCATCGCGGCCATCCCGCCCTGCAGCACACGGGAGATGATCAGCATGTCCGGGCCGGTCGCCAGGCCCGACAGCGCGGACGCCAGGGTGAAGCCGGCCATGGCGAGCAGGAAGACTTTCTTGCGTCCGAAGATGTCGCCGAGCCGGCCACCGGTGACCAGGCCGATGGCGAACGCGAGCGTGTAGCCTGCCGCGATCCACTGAACGGCAGTGTAGGTAGCATGGATGTCCCGCTGGATGCTCGGAATCGCGATGTTGATGATCGTCGCGTCGAGCAGATCCAGCAGGGTAGCGGTCAGTAATACGGCCAGTGCCATCCAGCGCCGGGCATCCGCGACCGGTGCCGCTGTTTCGCGGGCGGAGCTCATGGGCCTCTCCTGATACGGGGGTTTGGGCGTGTCGACCGATCTTGCTGTACCGCGCTAGAGCCGCACTCGGGTCTCGCCGGAGCGAGGGGTTCCGCCTCCGTCGCGCGGGGGGCACGGCAGCGGATCGCCGGCCGCCGGACCGTGCAGACGCAGGCCTTCAGCGGCGCTCCACGGGCGTTCGAGTCCGGTCCACGACGGTGATTGCCGTCCGAGCCGGCCCGGCTCGCCGTTCCGACGCGCCCTGGAGGACGAATGGTCATCGATGCCTGCCGCATCTGCGACAACCGCACCCTGTTGCCCGTGCTCGACCTGGGCCCCTCCGCCCTCACGGGTGTCTTCCCCGCGACGCCGGATCAGCGCATCCCCACCGTCCCGCTGGAGCTGGTGATGTGCTCGCCCGACGGCTGCGGTCTGCTGCAGCTGCGGCACACCGCCGACCTGGGGCTGATGTACGGCGAGCACTACGGCTACCGCTCGGGCATCCGGCCGTTCATGATCCAGCACCTGCGCGGCAAGGTGGCCGCGATCACCGAACTGGTCGAACTCGGCCCCGGCGACCTGGTGCTGGACATCGGCAGCAACGACGGCACCCTGCTGAGCTGCTACCCCCGAAACGGGCTGGCGCTGGTCGGCATCGACCCGTCCGGGGAGAAGTTCCGCGCCTCCTACCCGCCGAACGCGGAACTGGTCACCGACTTCTTCTCCCGGCAGGTGTTCACCGAGCGGTTCGGCGCCCGGCGCGCCAAAGCCGTCACCTCCATCGCGATGTTCTACGACCTCCCGCGCCCGCTCGACTTCATGCGCGACGTCGCCGGCATCCTCGCCGACGACGGCGTGTGGGTGATGGAGCAGAGCTATATGCCGGCCATGCTGGAGGCCACCGCCTACGACGTGGTCTGCCACGAGCACCTGGAGTACTACGCGCTGCGGCAGATCGAGTGGATGGCCGAGCGCGCGGGGCTCACGGTCATCGGCGCCCGGCTCACCGACGTATACGGGGGCAGCCTCTCGCTGACGCTGGCCAAGAAGGGCAGCCGGCACCCCGTCGACCACACCGCCCTTGCCGGCATCCGCGCCCACGAGCGGAAGCTGGGGCTCGACACCCCGGCCCCCTACGAGGCGTTCGCCCGGCGGGCCGTCGACTCCCGCGACCGGCTGGTGGAGTTCCTCGCGGACTCCCGCAAGGCCGGGAAGCTGACCGTCGGCTACGGCGCCTCCACCAAGGGCAATGTCATCCTCCAGTACTGCGGCCTGGGCCCCGACGACCTGCCCTGCATCGGCGAACCCAACGAGGAGAAGGCCGGCTGCTTCACCCCCGGCACCGGCATCCCGATCGTGTCCGAGGCCGACGCCAAGGCCCTCGCACCGGACCAGCTCCTGGTCCTGCCCTGGATCTACCGTGACGGCTTCATCGAGCGGGAGGCCTCCTACCTCGCGCACGGCGGAAAACTGGTCTTCCCGCTCCCGGAAATCACGGTCCTGTGAGGGCGGCAACCGCGCCGTACGCGCCGTCGCCGGCCGGTCCCACGCCCCGTCAGGGACGGTGGTGAGAGCGTGCGCACCCGAGAGCTCGCCGTGTCCGGCGCCTTCGAGTTCACCCCGGACGTCCACGCCGACCAGCGGGGACTGTTCGTCTCGCCGCTGCAGGAGGAGGCGTTCCTCGCCGCCGTCGACCGTCCCTTCCCGGTGGCACAGACCAACCACAGCAGATCGGCCCGCGGGGTGCTGCGCGGTGTGCACTTCACCACCGCGCCACCCGGCCAGGCCAAGTACGTCCACTGCGCCCGCGGCCGGGCCCTCGATGTGGTGGTCGATCTGCGGCTGGGATCCCCGACGTTCGGCGCCTGGGACACCGTGGACATGGACGAGAGCACCTGCCGGGCCGCCTACTACCCCGAAGGAGTGGGGCACGCCTTCCTCGCCCTGGAGCACGACACCGTCATGTCGTACCTGGTGTCCACCGGCTACCGGGCCGAACGGGAGCTGGCCATCAGCCCCTTGGACAAGGAGCTCGCCCTGCCGTGGCCGGCCGGCACCGACTTCGTCCTCTCCGACCGGGACCGCGTCGCCCCCGGCCTGGCACAGGCCACGGCCCAGGGGCTGCTGCCCCGCTACGCGGACTGCGCACGGGTCTGACGGGAGCCTCGATGACCACGACAGAACTGCCCCGCCGGGTCGCGGTCCTGGGCGCCAGCGGCTGTGTGGGCCGGCACCTGTGCGCGGCGTTCGCGGCCCGGGGGACGGAGGTCGTCGCGATCGCCCGCGGCAACGCCCCGCACCTGCGCCGCTATCCGTTCCTGTCGCTCGATCTGGCCCGGTGCACGGGGGCCGGGCTGGCCGCGATCCTGGCGGACGAAGGCGTGGACACGGTGGTCAACGCCACCCTCGGCTGGGGGAGTACGCCCGAGGAGATGGCGCACGCCAATGTCCGCCCGGTGGAACGGCTGCTGGCCGCCCTGCCGCGGCTCCCGGACCCGGTCCGGCTGGTGCACCTGGGCACCATCCACGAGTACGGCCCGGTCCCGGCCGGCACGTCCCTCGACGAGGACGTCGCACCGCGTCCGGCCTCCCTGTACGCGCAGGCGAAGCTGACCGCGTCACATCTGGTGCTGGAGGCGGTCCGCCGCGGGGACGTCCAGGGCTCGGTGCTGCGGCTGACCAACACCGTCGGGCCGCACCCGGCGAAGGAGAGCTTCTTCGGTGTCCTGGCGGCCCGGCTGCGGCAGGCCGACCCGGCCGAAGGGCTCGACGTCACGGTGGCCGCGGCGCGCCGCGACTATGTCGATGTCAGGGACGCGGCCGACGCGGTGCTCGCCGCGGCCGCGGTCCGGACCGCCGCGCCGCTGGTGAACATCGGGCGGGGCACGGCGGTGGACATCCACACGATGGTCCGCACCCTGATCACGGTCAGCGGTCTGCCGCCGGACGCGGTCCGGGTGCGCCTGGACGAGGTACGCAGCCGCAGCGCCGGCGCGGACTGGATCCAGGTGGACCGCTCCCGGGCCGAGCGGTCCCTGGGCTGGCGCCCGCGCTACGCCCTGGCCACCTCGTTCCGCGATATGTGGGAGACCGTGGGCGTCGCCTGAGCCGGGCAGCCGGCGCGGGGGCCGGTGACCGCCGCCCACGGGGTCACCGGTCCACCGCACTGCTCAGCCGATCAGGACCTCGCCCGTTGCGGCCGCCGCGCGCCGCCGCCCCTCGGCGCCCGTACCGTCAGGCCCCCGCAGAAAGCCGAGCAGCAGCCCGGCCTCCTCCCGGACCGCGGCCGCCTCGTCCGGTGCCAGCGGCCGGAACGGGGTGACCTCCACGCTGCCGTCCCGCCGGGACCAGATGCCGCGCACAAAGCCGTCGACCAGGAACACGGGGCGTACCTCGCTGCCGGTGATCACCCGTCGGCGGTCCTCGTCGTCGATCACCCGCGTCCGGTCCGCATGGCTGAGGACGAGGTTGTCGAAGGGCGGCAGAAAGCGCACCGGCGCGGGCCGGTCCGGGTCCGCGAGGGGAGCACCGGGCACATCGAACAGCTCCCGGCCCGACGCGTCGTGGTACACCCGCAGTCGCGACCGCATGCCGTCGACCACCGCCCGCAGCCTGGTCAGACCGCACCACGCCTGGATGTCCATCACGCCGGCCGGCCCGTGGGCCGCCAGATAGCGCAGGATCATCTCGTCGATGCGGGGCGGCTCCGCCGTCGGGCGGCCGAGCCACTCCTCCACGAGGACCACCGGAGTGGCGCCGCGATGGCCCCAGACGCCGCTGGGCGGTGGGTGCACATGCGCCACCAGCGACTGCACCACATAAGCCAGGGCGAGGCTGTCCCGCCCGGGGAACCGCGCCGCCAGCGCACGGCCCAGCTGCGGACGGGTGAGACCGTCGCCGCTCAGCAACTCCCGCCCCGCACGGACCAGATCGTCCGTGCCGAGCCCGTGGACGGCCCGTCCGAACGCACCCTGGCGGGCCTTGCCCAGCACCGGGGCCAGCAGCGGATGCAGCGTACGGAAATCCCGGGCGTCCACCAGGTGCTGGGTATTGCGCTGGAGCTTGGCGCGGACGACGGAACGGTCGTGCAGCAACGCCGTCAGTGCGTCGTGCCGGAATCCCGCGAGCCGCGCCCACAGGCCCACATAGGGAGCGTCGGGCTCCTGGCCCTGCAGGCCCATCAGATGCCCGAGGGCTTCGAGGGGGGTGCGGCCGACGCGGTCCAGCAGTAACTGCCGTTCGAGATAGGTGCGGTTGAGGGTACGCAGGGAGAGCGGGGACATGCGCGCATTGTCGCCGTCCGCGCTCGACCGCCACTTGAGGCCGCACCGCCCCTTGCGGCCGTGCCTCCCCTCCGGTGGTGCGGTCAGTCCTGGAGGACGGCGGCACCGGTGGTGAGCAGCGAGAGCAGGCTGCGCGCCTGGACGTTGAGGTAGTGGCCGTGCCGGACCAGCGCACCGAGCATGCCGGGCGTGACCCACCGGTAGCCGGGCGGCAGGACCTCCGGTACGTCGTCCGCCACCTCGACGAGCAGATAGCGGCTCTCGGCGTTGAGGAAGCGGCCGCCCTCCTCGGAGTGGACCGCCTCGTACCGAATGCGGCCGGGCCCGGCCGTCAGCACCGTGTCCAGGAACGGCGGCCGGTCCCCGGGCGGCAGCGGGGCGTGGTTGCCCGGCACGCACTGGACGGTCGGCCCGAGCTCGACGGTGTCGAGGAAGCCGCCCTCCACCCGTGCGTGCACCAGCACATGGGGAATGCCTCCGATACGGCGGGTGAGGAAGGCGGTGACACCCGGTGCGCACGGCTCGATCAGGGGCTGGCTCCAGCCCGCCACCTCGCGGCTGCCGGCCTCGACGGCCACCGCCACCACACGGAAGTACCGGCCGTCCGCGCGCTCGATCGTGTGCGGCCCGCGCCGCCAGCCCGCCACCGCGTCCAGGGGGATGCGCTCGGCGCTGACCGTGTGGCGGGAGCGCTCCGCGGTGATCCAGGACAGCAGATCCGTGTCGCAGCACGGCGCGCCGGACGCCGGAGCGCCGGTGGGCACACTCGCCAGAACCGACCGGGCATCCATGTTCACGACGTTGTCCCGGCGCAGCAGCCGGCCGATCTGTCCCAGCGTCAGCCAGCAGAAGTCCTCGGCCACCGGCACCTCGTCGCGGGTCTCGACGATCATGTTCCGGTTGCTCTTGCGGAAGAACCAGGAACCGTGTTCGGACTGCAGCACATCGGCCACCACACTGCCCGGGGCGGGCCGCAGGAAGTGGTCGAGGTACGGGACGTCAGCGCCGCGGTGCACCTTGGTGTAGTTGCTGCGGGTGGCCTGCACGGTCGGCGACAGCTGCAGCAGGTTGCGGTTGCCCGGCTCCATCTTGGCCTGCATCAGGAAGTGCAGCACTCCGTCGAACTCCTTGGCGAGGATGCCCAGGATGCCGACTTCCGGTTGTTTGATGATGGGCTGCTGCCAGTGCGGGAACGGTCCGCTGCCGACCGAGACCTGCAACCCCTCCACGGTGAAGAAGCGCCCGCTGTCATGTCCGAGGTTCCCGGAGCCGGGGTCGAAGGACCAACCGGTCAGCGCCGCGAACGGGATGCGCCGCACCACGAAGCGGTGGGACGCGTGACGCTCCGCCATCCAGCCGGGGACCTCGGCGGTGCGCAGCCACGAGCCGGCCTCGGTCACCGCGGCGGAGCGCGCGAAGCGCTCCGCCGGATCCGCTGCCGTAGGGGAGGGGGTGGCGGTGGCCATGGCCTCAGGCTCCCCAGGTGACCGGAAGACTGGTCAGGGTGTGGTTGATCTCGCCCGTGTGCCAGGGGAGTTCGCTCTCGGGTACGGCCAGCCGCAGGTCCGGGAAGCGCCGCAGCAGTCCGGCCAGGGCGATCTCCATCTCCATCCGGCCGAGCTGCTTGCCGAGGCAGTAGTGGATGCCGTGGCCGAAGGAGATGTGCGGATTGCGGCCGCGGGAGAGGTCCAGCCGGTCCGGGTCGTCGAAGACCGACGGATCGCGGTTGGCGGAGGCGAGGGACAGCAGGACCGGCTCGCCCGCGGCGATGTGCACCCCGCCGATCTCCAGATCCTCGACGGCCATCCGCGGGAACCCGGAGGTGTCGGTGGCGAACAGGTTGACGTGCCGCAGCAGTTCCTCGACGGCGTCCGGTATCCGGCCGGGGTCCTCGACGAGCGCGCGCCACTGGTCACGGTGCCCGGCCACCAGCGCCAGCACGGAGTTGGCGAGCTGGTTGGCGGTGGTGTCGAAACCGGCGCCGATGAGGGTGAAACCGAACGTCACCAGCTCCTGTTCGCTGAGCCGGTCGTCGTTGTCCCGGGCCGCGATCAGATCCGAGAGCATGTCGTCGGTGGGGTCGGCCCGCTTGTCGGCGATCAGGCCGACGATGTACTCGTTGAGCTTGGCCAGGCCGGCCAGGGACTCCTCACCGCCGGCCCGGTCGTCGACCGTGGCGAAGGCGCGGGCGTAGACCTCGAACTGCCGCAGATCCTCACGCGGGACGCCGAGCAGTTCACCGATGACCGTCAGCGGCAGCGGCACCGTCAGCTGCTGCACCAGATCCACCGGACCGCCGCGGTCGGCCATGTCGTCCAGCAGCTCGTCGGCCACTTTCTGCACACCGGGCCGCATCTGCTCGACGCGCCGTGTGGTGAACGCGCCGATCACCAGTTTGCGCAGCCGGGCGTGTTCGGCACCGTCCAGCGAAATGATCATCTCGGGTGTGGTCGTCATCGACCCGCCGATCCGCGGCGCCCCGGGCCTGCAGGTCTCGGCCCTGCTGAGCCGCGGATCGGCCAGCGCCGCCCGGACGTCCTCGTACCGGGTGACCAGCCAGGCGTCCACACCGCCTGCCGTCCGCACCCGTACCACCGGCTGTTCGGTGCGCAGCCGGGCGTAGTGCGGGGCCGGGCCGTGGTAGGACGAGCCGGGGAAGGGGAACGCGTCTGAGACGGGGCAGGCGGACAAGGGGCACCTCCGCGGTGTGCGGCCTTTTCGGATCGGATCGGATCGGACCAGGAGCGGCCGGGGGCCGGCCGGGCTGCTCAGGACGGGTTGTGGATCTTGTCGGCCCAGGCGGGGGAGTCATGGGTGACGACGCGTGAACGGGTGTACAGCGCACCGTCGATACGGACCAGGACGTCGTCCACGACGGTCGTCGGCTCGAAGCTGACCTTGCCCGCGGCGTCGGTCATGCTCACGATCGCCTGGTAGCGCACCTGCAGGGTGTCCTCGTCGACCGGCTCGATATGCATCCGGTCGAACCAGTACCGGTACACCAGCCCGTCGTAGTACGAGACGTTCCGCTCCCGGGCCTCGCGCGGCGAGATCTCCTCGACGAGCGGCCGTTCCGGGTCCCCGCGGCGCGCCTGCATCTCGGTCAGCAGCTGCCGGCGCCCCGCCAGCTTCCAGCCGCCGGGACGGTGCTCGATCGAGCCGTCCTCGGTCAGGGTCTCCAGGAACTCCTCCAGCTTCCGGGCTTCCAGGAGCGGCATCTGCCGTGCGTAGAACTGCTGCACCTCGACATACAGATCCGCGGTCACCCGCTGCACGGTGCCCTGCGATACCTGGGACACAACGACTCCTTCCGGTCATGGCGCGCCACCGTCGCCGGGTGGCTCCGTGGCGCCGTCCACGGTGACGTGCTGAGCTGGATGCGTCCTGGAGAGGCACTACAGCGCCGCGTGTCCCCGGCCGGACGTGCGACGTTGTGCAGGCCGGTGCCGCAGGACGGCGCTGTACCACCAGCACGGACGAGAGGCGATCGGCATGCCGACCCCGGCGGACCCGCGGATGGATGAATGTGAAGAGCTGTTGGCCGCCTGGCAGGAGCACCGCGAGGTGCTGCGCCGGGCGCTCGTCGGCCTCACCGAAGAACAGGCGCGCAGCACCCCCAGCGTCAGCACGCTGTCACTGGCGTCGCTGCTCACCCACGCCGTGCGCGGGGAGCCGGCCTGGATCCCGGTCATCGCCGGCCGGGGCGCCGACTGGCTGCAGCGCGACGGACAGGCCGAGTTCGAGGTGCCCGCGACGGAGACGGTGGCCGGTCTGCTGGCGGAGCACGAGCGGGCGGGCACCGAAGTGGCGCAAGCGGTGCGCGCGGTCAAGGACTTCGACGAGCGGGTGCCGATGCCCAAGACCCCGTGGGGCCCGCAGGACGAGCCGCGTACGGTCCGGTGGGTCCTGCTGCATCTGATCGGGGAGGCGGCCCGGCACGCCGGTCATGCCGACCTCATCCGCGAATCCCTGGACGGCGCCAACGCCTTCGACCTGCAGCGGGCCGCCCCCGACGCCTGACGGCACCCGGCCCGCCGCACTGCTCCCGCGCTGCACCGGCGCCCGAGGCGGGCGCGAGCGGGCCGGGATATCCCTGGGGTGTTTGAGCCCAGGCTGCCGACGGCACGAAGGAGAGTCATGAGCGCTGGTGTGGGTCCCGGCATTCCGCAGAAGGCGCGGGAGGTACGGCTGTCCGAGCACTTGGAGGGTGAACTGACTCCCGGCCACTTCGACATCGTCGAGGTCGAGGTGCCCGAGCCGGCGCCCGGCGAGGTCCTGGTCCGTACGGACCACCTGCCGCTGGCGGCGGCCTACCAGGATCTGATGCGGGCCGACTGCCCGCTGCCGCTGCCCCCGTTCCAGGTCGGCGAACGGCTCGGAGGGGGCGCGCTGGGCACGGTGGTCCGGTCCGCGAGCCCGGACCTGGCCGTCGGCGACATCGTCCAGTCGATGACCGGCTGGAGCGAGTACTCCTGCGGTCCGGCCAACACCTACTTCAAGGTGGACCCGGACCTCTTCCCGAGCCCGGTGTACTACCTGAGCCAGGGCCCCACCGCCTACTACGGCATGGCCGATATCGCCCGGGCCGGCAAGGGTGACGTGGTGTTCGTCTCCGGTGCCGCCGGTGGTGTGGGCTCGCTGGCCGGGCAGATCGCCAAATGCCGGGGAGCGGCACGGGTGATCGGCAGCGCCGGCAGCCAGGAGAAGGTCGACTACCTCGTGGGCGAGCTGGGCTTCGACGACGCGTTCGACTACCACGACGGCCCGGTCGTCGACCGGCTCCGCGAGCTCGCCCCGGACGGCATCCAGGTCTTCTTCGACAACGTCGGCGGTGAGCAGTTCGAGGCCGCGATCGAGGTCGCGGTCCCGCATGCCCGGTTCGCGCTCTGCGGCGCACTGTCCGCACAGAACGGGGCACAGGCGCATCCCCGGCTCGACCTCATGACGGCCATCACCAAGCATCTGGAGCTGCGGCCGTTCGCGACGTACCACACGCCGGAGCAGATCACGGAGTGGACGCGGCACTTCGCGATGTGGGTGGCCGAAGGCACTTTCGTCTTCCCGCACACGGCCGTCGAGGGCGGCATCGAGGACGCGCCCGTCGCCCTGATGTCGCTGCTCAAGGGGGCCTACCGGGGCAACGTCGCACTGCATCTGGCGCACGCCTGACGACACGTCGAACAAGCCTCAGGGGCGGGTACCGGATTCTCCGGTGCCCGCCCCTGGCGCGCCGGGTGGCCCTCACCCCCACCGGCGTGCGGAGACCGCCACCGGCACGCGGTACCGCAGGACGCCGTGTGCGTCATGGACACGGGACACCCCGCAACTGGTGAACGCCGCACCCCGGCACACGGCCGTCTGGTCGATGTCCACCCAGCCCGTACAGCGGCCGTCCGCGTCGAAGAGCGGCTCGGTGATCCGGTAGCAGAACGCCGACGCCCCCGTGAGGCGCCAGGAGCCGCAGCCCGCGGTGCCGGAGAGCAGCAGGGCCGAGCCCCGCGGGGTGAAGACGAAGGTGCCGGCGGAGGTCTCCCTGGGCCGCCGCACCAGCGCCCGCCAGGCACCGGCCGGTGCCGGCGGGGAGGTGTGGTCGTCGCGGTCCGGGCGGGAGCGGGGGAGCGGCATCGGGCCTCCTCGGGATGCGGCCGCCCAGTGTCATGGCGCCGTCTCGCGCCCCGCTGGAGCGCAGCCGTGCAGCGTGGTTCGAGCGCCCGTCGAGGCGGCGGCCGCAGCCTGGCCCGACCGTTTCACCACAGCAGACGCGCGCCGCGCGGGGGAGGAACAGCATGAAGCGTTCGGCAGAGAGAGTCAGACACCTGAGGACTCCGGTCGTCGTGGCGGCGGCCGTCCTGGCCGCGGTGCCGATGGCCGGTACGTCCACGGCCCTGGCCGGAGCGGGCGGTACGGCCGGGCGCCCCGGGCGGGTGGCCGCGGCCAGTCCGGTCGGGAGGTGGGCGCTGAAGGTGTCCTTCGAGGGCCAGACCTATGACAGCACCGTGCAATTCACCGCGGGCGGTACGGCCTTCATCGTGGGCGGCGGAGCGGGCAGCTGGACCCGTACCGGGACCGGGCGCTTCACCTTCCGGATCGCCGAACCCGTCTGGAGCGCACGGGGCGACTACCTCGGCCGGGTGAGCGTCGACCAGAGCGCCCGGCTCACCGGCGACACCTTTACCAGCAGCGGTGTCTCCCGGCAGTACGACGCGAACGACGTCCTCGCCCGCACCGTGCAGGCGCACGACACCGGCACCCGTTCCTGAGACCACGGCGCGGGGGGCCCGCCCCGCCAGGACAGGTCTTGTGGACGGGGTGGGCCTTTTGCCGTATCCGCGTCCGGCCACCGGTCGCCCGGCCACGTCGAGGGGAACACCGCGGACACGGCGAAGGCCCCGCCCATGCGCCACGGGGGCAGCACACGGACGGGGCGGCTCTCAAAGTGTAGGATCTCGCCGCGTCCGACATGTCGATCTTTTGCGACCTGGGCTTTCTTGGTTGTCTCACGGCCGTGTCACCATGATCAGTCTCAAGTCCGTGGCATTTCCTCGTACGACACCGGGCAGGTCAGCGGTCGTCCAGCCCACCACCGCTGTTGGCCCATTCCAGGGCGCTCAGGGGCGTACGCGAATGACGGTCTTGCCCTTGCGCCGCTCGGTCGGGTTGAGCGCAGGGACGGCGTCGTCGAGGGTCGCGACGGTTCCGATGTGCGTGCGAAGGCGCCCGTCCCGCACCCGGTCGACGATCTCCACCAGCTGACTCGGAACGGGCTCGACGACGAAGTCGACCGCCAAGCCGTCGACAGGGCGAGCCTCAACAGGCCCGACCACCGACACCAGCGTCCCGCCAGGCCGGATGATTCTCGCCGAGCGCCTTTGGATGTCAGCGCCGATGACATCGAAGACCACGTCGACCCCGCCGATGTCGTCGAGATCCTCGGTGGCGAGGTCGAGGAACTCGTTCGCGCCGAAGTCGAGCGCCGCCTGGCGGTCCGCCGCCCGCCCGGTACCGATGACGTAGGCGCCGAACTCCCGGGCGAGTTGCGTAACCACGGACCCGACTGCGCCGGCGGCGCCGTGTGCGAGGACGCTCTGCCCCGCCTGAAGACGACCGTGCTGGAACAGACCTTGCCACGCGGTCAGGCCGGAGATCGGCAGGCTCGCACCCAACGCGAAGTCGACGTTCCCCGGCAGCGGCGCCAGGTTGCGTGCCTCCACGGCCGCGTACTCGGCCAGGGTTCCATCGCGGTGCCAGTCCGTGATCCCGAACACCCGCTGTCCCAGCGAGAGCCCCGTCGTGCCGTAGCCGAGGGAGGTGACCACTCCGGCGAACTCGTGGCCGATGATCGCCTGGGCTCGATCGCGCCCGGCGCGATCGACCCACGTCGAGGGCCACTCCCACTCCGCGGGGACGAAGCCCGACGCATGGACTTCAACGACGACGTCGTTGATCGCCGGCGTCGGCTCAGGCCGCTCCGCGAGTGTGATCCCGGCTGCTTCCGCGGCCGGATCCGTCGCGACGATTGCCTTCACTGGTAACTCCGTATATCTCGTGCTCGCCGGCTCTGTGCGCCGCCCAAGCCATGGAGTGGGCGGATTAGCCCACAGAGAACGGCAACAAGATCCGTCACCACAGACGGATGGACCACTGAAACGCGTCGAGCCCAACCGGAGCTCGACGAGCACCACACACCCGGGGCAGCAACACCCACCCACGCGCTAGTCTCACGGCGATGTCGTATACGACATCGGTACGACACGGCTCGTGCGATTACGACATCAGCCGTAAGACCCAACAGGTTCGTGTAGGTTCTCAGTCTCCGCGTCGCCGACGCTGTGACCTGCACATTCTTCTGGCGTCTCACGCCGTGTCATCCGTCAGCTATCTCAGATCCGTGTCATTTCCCGGGGCCCGATGAGCGAGCGCTCACTGGCGTCGGAGCCAGGTGTGTCTGCCCGCCCATGCCGGACGGTGGGCGGGCAGACGGCTCGGTTGTGCTCAGCGGCTGCGGACGGACACTCCGTACGCATCGGTCTGGCGGAGCACCGCCGCCTGGGGGGCCAGCCATGCCTGGACGAGGTACCACTCGGTGACCTCGTCTGGGGCGAGGTCGACGGCGGTGTCCCGGCCGCGGGCATGGACGCGCAGCCGGTAGTCACCGGGACCGTTGAACGACAGGACCGGGAGTTCTTCGCGTGTTAGCCGTTGTTAGGCAAGGAAACCTCGTTTTGGACAGCCGCTCGTTGTGCCCACACGGATCGCTGGACGTTCGGCGCGCTCAACGCGCAAGCCGTCGTAGATCAAGCAGGCGTGGTCCTCGTGCGCTAGGCCACGGGCCCGATCGTTACCGGCTTCACACGCCAGTCGCGTGATGGGCCTGTGACCCTGAGTGAGTCAAGAGTGGCTGAGATCCGCAATCATCGCGCGGATCCGTGTGCTGCTCCGCCAGCGTTTAGGCCACTGTGCCACGTAATGTGACCCAGCAGGCGGCACCCGGAACGCGGGCGCTGCCGTTTCTTGTGAACGTCGGACACCGTGTGGCCTGGGTGCCTTCTGAAGATTAGCGACGCGGCCGTCCCGGTGTTCAGATGGCCCAGGTGCAGCCAGTCTCAGATTCGTGGCCAATCGGCCGCCGGGTGGCCATCGGTCGTGAGATTCGGCCACGGAATCCGAGATCCCACACAAAGGGTCCAGGAATTGGCCGGCTCGTCCAGCCACGCCCGTTCGCCCTTGGCGGTCACGGTCAGACCGAACCGCGAGTGGTCCGGCCGGCCATGGCCGTCCCACCACTGGAACGCGGCCTCCACGTCGTCCCACAGCCGGCGGGGGCCGAATTGCCAGACGCGCGCCGTGTCCCCGTCGCGGAACATGCAGCACGCCCAGGACCGTTCACTCAGGCTGTAGAACCAGACCGGCCGGGCGCCGTCGCTCTTCTCCGCCACGAAGTGCCGGCACTGCGGGACGCGGAGCCCCAGGGCGAACCGCTCGGGGCCGAATTGCTCCCCGACGAATTCCCCTTCCGTGACGGTCGTGGACGACTCGTCGCCGTCGGCCACGCTGCCCGTGACGTACTCCTTATGAACAACGGGCGAAAGCCGCTGGGACCGAAGCTTCATGAACTCCACGGGCCCAGTGAACTTCCCGGACGCGCTTTCGCCGTCCGGCGCTACGAGCAGGCGGGCCACCGCGTCGCCATGGCTGTAGTTCGTCCCCCACGGGGCCACGATGACGCCGCCGGGCCGGCACTGCTCCACCCACGCGAACGGAATGGAGCGGAGGCCGCACGTGGCGATGACGCGGTCATACGGTGCTCCCTCCGGGTAGCCCTGGAACCCGTCGCCGTGGACGACGTGGAGGGGGATTCCCAGCCGCTCCACCGTCGCCATGGCGGCCGTGGCCACCGCCCGGTCCACCTCCACCGTGGTCACGCTCCCCGGCCCCGCACGGTGGGCCATGAGCAACGCGTTCCAGGTGGTGGCGGTGCCAATCTCCAGTGCCTTGTGGCCAGGCAGGAGGTCCAGCTCCTGGAGCATCCGGAACACCACTGACGGCATGGACGCGGAGCTGGTCGGAACGTGGCCGGGCTCAGTGCCGGCGTGCTTCCCGTCGTCCCACTGGGTCACGATCGGTACATCGGAGTCCGCGAACTCCTGCCACTTGGCGGGGTCGTCCGCTTTGGACACGGCCACGCTCCGGCCGGCCGCCATGTCGAATGGCCACATGAGGTCCGGCAACACGGCGGAACGGGGAACGGCCGCGTACGTAGGGGCCCAGTCGGAGGTGAGGGCGCCGGAAGACATGAGGACGCGCCCCAGCCCGTCAAGGCTGGGACGCTCCTTGTGTGCGTCGGCGGTCACTGCTCAGGCAGCCTTGGGCGGGTTCGGCTGACCCGGGCCACCGTCGGGGGACGGAGGCTGATGCGGGCCGGGGTACGGCTCCCCGGGGAGCTTGTCGCCACCGTCGTTCGCAAGGACGGTTTTCATGTTTCCTCCTGGTGCTCTCTCGGTGATTGTTCACCCGGCCGACTGCCGCTGTCCGTGAGACAGTCGCCCGGGGCCTGGCCCGCCCCCTGCCGGGATCACTCGACAACGCGGGGGACGCCGGAATGGGCATCCGACAAGGGGCGGAATCCGGGGGCTAGCCGTTCGCCGGCTTGCCGTGGATGCGCTCCCGCATCCGGTCCAACAGGTCGCCCTTTTCAGCTCGTTGCCTGCCCGTACTGCGATCGTCCTTGACCACGGCACTGGTCTGCTTCAGGTCACCCCGTGGCTTGCGGGCGCCCAGTGGCCTACTCATCTCCCGCCACCTCCCTTCTCTTCTGGGAACGCGGGCCCGTCTCCACGGGGACGTCGTCGTGTTCGGGGTGGCGTCGGAGCAACACCCGACAGTCCACCGCTTTGGTCTGGTCGCCGGCCTTTTCGGCAGCCTCCAGCTCCCGCTCCAGATCCACGCACTTGGTGCAGCTCACGGCATGCCCCGCTTTCGGGTCCGGATCACGCCCGTACCTTCCTTCCGTGCGGGTGGCCCGCGATCACCCCGTTGAGGCTCCGGACCTCCAGCGAACGGCCCGCCTGCCGAGCCACCTCCCGCTCCTGGCCGCAGGGTTCGCACACATCGCACCCCGGAACCGGGACGGGCTCCAGCTCCATCAAGAGGGCCCGGCGCGGCTTGACGTACGGACCGGCGGGAATCGAAGACGGACGGGGCAGCCCCCGAGGGAGCCATGTCACCGCTCCGACGTTCACGGACCAGGACACGGGCCTCAACCCGTCCGCGTCCGGGTCCGTCACATCACCGGTGGACGCTGACGCTGGTCGCTCCGTCATCCGAACTCCTCACTCTGTGCTGCTGGTTAGTCACAAGAGTGGGGTAGGAATCGGTACTGTGGGGAGAGATTCAGCGCCCAACCTGGGCGTTGGTCAAGGTGGGATATGCACGTGCTGTTGACCGGTGGAAACGCCGCCATCACCGCACGTGACCAGGTCAATGGTCAGGGGGAATGATGGACCTCACTGGGGGCGCATCAGGGGGCGCAGAGGGCGCAGTCGACCCACGCAGGCAATTCGCCGAGGAGTGCCGGAGCGGTCGGGAACTGCACCCACAAGGGCCCCTGAACCAGACGCAACTGGCGAAGATGGTCCGCACGTCAAAAAGCACCATCAGCCGCGTCGAGACATGCGTGGGACCCATCCCCGCGGACCTCCCGGCCCGGCTGGACCAGGTCTTTTCGACAGACGGATTGTTCAAGCGGCTGTATGAGGAAATCACCGCCCAATCGTTCCCGGTGCATGCCCGTCGGCGGATCGAGCTGGAGCCACGCGCCGTCAGCATCGCCGCGTGGTCGCCTACGGTGGTGCCAGGTCTCTTGCAGACGGCGTCTTACGCGCGGTCCCTTTTCCGAGAAGGCGATCCCCGGGCCAGTGATGAAGAAGTGGCCACGCTGGTCCGGGCGCGAATGGCGAGACAGGAAGTGCTGAAGGGCACTTCCCCGCCGGACTTCTCCGTGGTTATCTGCGAGTCAGTACTTCGGCGGAACGTCGGGGGCCCAGATGTGATGCGGGAACAGCTCTCCGCGTTGCTCGCTCACGGTTCCCAACGAACCACCGTGCTGCAGGTGATGCCGCTATCTGCAGAGACTCACGGCCTCATGGACGGTTCCATGTCCATTCTGACCACCGCGGACGGGCCGCCCGTGATCTACACGGAGGGCATCAGATCAGGCGCGATCCTCGATGATCCCTCCACGGTGCGGCTTCTCTCGCGGTCTTACGATGTACTCACCGCTTCAGCCCTCTCGCGTGACGCGTCAGCCCACATGATCCGCAAGCTTATGGAGGCATCGTGACCCCCCTGACTCACTCCTGGGTCAAGTCGAGCTACAGCAGCCAAGACGGTGGCGACTGCCTGGAGTGGTCCCCGGCGCATGTCTGTGCCCACGGGACCGTCCCCGTCCGAGACAGCAAGGACCCCGACGGGCCGGCCCTGATATTCGAGCCGGCTGCGTGGTCCTCGTTCGTGGCCGGCGTGCAGGCGGGGGACTTCCCCGCGTAGGCACGCACTTCCCCAGGGCACCGGCCTGTCCGCCCACACCCGCGCACACCTCGACGTAGTCGCCGCCGAACTCAACGGTCGACCACGCAAAACGCTCGGCTGGGAAACCCCAGCCGAGCGCTGCAGGAACTGCTCGCGGTCTGATCGACACGACCACGTGTGGCGATGACCCCTGGAAACCGCCCACCGAAGGGCGGGCTCTCCGCCGTCGCGTCATGCCGCGGCGGCCTGCTGAAACGCCTTGAAGCCGAAGCCGGGCGCGGCCGCCTCCCGCGGGGTCGGCAGTGGTGCTCCCGCGGCCATCAGCCGCCGGGTGATCATGTGATCGGCCGGCTGGTTCACCGACTCGGTGGCGAGCAGCCGGTTGCCCCGGAAGCACAGCAGCGAGAACCGGCCGGCGCTGGGATTGCCGAGGGTCACCACCCGGTCGTGTCCCGCGCCGATCCCGGCGATCTGCAGCCGCAGGCCGTACTGCTCGGTCCAGAACCACGGCAGCGCCGCGTACGGACGGGGCGCCCCGCAGAGCGTGGCGGCCACACAGCGCGCCTGGTCGGCCGCGTTCTGCACCGATTCCAGGCGGAGCGGGCGCCCGGTGTGCGGGCTGGGGAACCGGGCACAGTCCCCGATCGCGTACACGGCGGGGTCGCTGGTACGCAGGTGCCCGTCGACGAGGATGCCGTCGCCGACGGCGAGGCCGGCCTCGGCGGCCAACCCGACGTCCGGCAGTGCGCCGATGCCGACGACCACCAGATCCGCCGCGATCCGTTCCCCGCCGTCCAGTTCGGCTCCCCGTACACGGCCCGCGCCGTCGCCGTGCAGGGCTGTCACGGCGCGGGAGAGCAGGACCCGGACGCCGTGGGCACGGTGCTCGGCGAGCAGATGTGTCGACATCGCGCCGCTGACCGAGCGTGCCAACAGGCAGGTTCCGGCCTCGACGACGGTCACCGCCAGCCCGGCCGCCCGTGCCGTCGCGGCGACCTCCAGTCCCACGAACCCGCCCCCGATCACCAGGAGATGACCGATGTCGCGCATCCGGTCCCGCAGCCGGGCGGCGTCGGAGAGGGTGCGCAGGGTCAGCACCCCGTCCAGCTCGGCGCCGGGCACGGAGAGCCGGCGCGGGCGTGCGCCGACGGCCAGGACCAGGTGCTGGTAGCCGAGGGAGCGCCCGGAGGCGAGCGTGACCCGGCCGCTGTCCCGGTCGAGGCGTACGGCCGGGTCCCGGGCCACGAACTCGATGTCCTGGGCGGTGTGGAACGAGGCGGGGCGCAGGGCGAGCTCGGCGCTGTTCTTGGTACCGGCGAGGAACTGCTTGGACAGCGGGGGCCGTTGGTAGGGCAGGGTGTCCTCGGCGCCGACCAGGGTGATCCGCCCGCCGAAGCCCTGGGACCGCAGCGCGGCGGCGGTGTCCGAGCCGGCCTGCCCCGCGCCGATGACGACGACCGACGGCGCCGCCATCAGCTCTGTGTCTCCGGCAGGTGCACCACCAGCCCGTCGATCTCTTCGGAGACCGGCAGCTGGCAGCTGAGGCGGCTGGTCGCACGGCGCGGGGCGGCGGTGCCGTAGAGGACGTCGTCCTCGGACTCGTGCATCTCGGGCAGCGGCAGCGCGTTGGCCTCGTCGATGTACACATGGCAGGTGCCGCACTGGGCGGAACCGCCGCACTGGGCCTCTATCCCGTCAATGTTGTTGATCTTCGCGGCGCGCATCACAGTGTTGGGCACCGGGACGTCGACGACGGTCTCGGTTCCGTTCGGGTGCCGGTAGGTGATCTTGGCCATGGAGCTCTCCTCGTCTGATGACGGCCGGCGGACGGGCGGTGAAGGTGCCCAGGGGCGCCGGTGCGGCGCCGCGGAGGCCCGGGAGGTCACCAGGTGACCGGCAGCTCCCACAGCCCGTAGATGACCGCGCCCTCCTTGCGCGGGATCTCCAGGAACGGCTTGGCCAGCCGGAGGGCCGGGATGCGCCGGAAGAGCTTGCTCCACACGATCTCCAGCTCCAGCCGCGCCAGGTCCGCGCCGATGCAGTGGTGCACGCCGTGACCGAAGCCGAGGTGCTTGCGGCTGCCGCGGGTGATGTCGAGCTTCTCCGGCTCGGGAAAGGTCTCCGGGTCACGGTTGGCGGCCAGCCCCAGGCACAGGATGCCGTCGCCCTTGCGGATGACCTGCCCGCCGATCTCGATGTCCTCCAGCGCGACGCGCGGCACCGCGGTGTCCCCGATGGTGGCGAACCGCACCAGCTCCTCGACGGCGGGCTTGACCAGCGCGGGGTCGTCCAGCAGCAGCTGCAGCTGGTCGGGGTTCTCCAGCAGGCAGGCGGTACCGAGCGAGATCTGGCTGGCGGTGGTCTCGTGCCCGCCGTTCATCAGCAGCCGCACCATGTTGAAGAGGTCCCGGTCGGTGTACTCCTCGCCGGACGCCGCGTAGTCGGCCATCGCGCGGCTGAGCAGATCGTCGCCCGGTTCGCGCTTCTTGAGCTGGATCAGCTCGTCCACATAGGCGTTGACCTCGACGATGGCGGCCTGCCGCTCCTCGGTGGAGCTGTGGCCGCCGAGCAGGGCGGTGCCGTGCTTGATGAAGAAGTCGTGCTTGTCCTGCGGGATGCCCAGGAGTTCACAGATGACGGTCATCGGCACCGCCAGCGAGAACACCCGGTGCAGGTCGACCGGCGGCTGCATGCCGAGCATCTGGTCGAGGTGCTCGTCGACGATCTGCTCGATGCGCGGACGCAGCCGCTGCACCTGCCGGTTGGTGAAGGTCAGTGCGGCCTTGCGCCGGGTCGTGGTGTGCTCCGCGCCGTCGTACCCGATGAACGAGGTCTCGGTGCGGTACTCCGGCGGCGCCACGAAGTAGAAAGGGAAGTTGGCGTGCTTGCGCGAGGCACTGAGCCGCGGATCGGTGAGCAGTTTGCGGATGGTGTGGTAGCCGGTCACCGTCCATATCCGCAGCCCGGAGCCGGTCAGGGTCACCTGCGAGACGTCCTGCTCGGCCATCGCCGCATACTCGGCCGGCGGGCTGAAGGGGCACATCCGCTGATAGGGGAACGTCTTGGCGCCGGTGGCCGCGCCGGGTCCGGTGGCAGAGGTCGTCACGAGGGGTCCTTTCCAGAAGGGGCGTGGGTCAGCGCAGGGTGCGGAAGAAGGCGCGCAGCTCGCGGACGAGGTTCTCGGGCTGTTCCAGGGCCGGGAAGTGACCACCGTGCTCGTGGTCCCGCCACTCCCGCAGATCGGTGAAGCGGCCCTCGATCCAGGGCCGCGGCATCCGGCCGTCCTTCGGGTAGTTGGCGACGGCGGTGGGGACGTGGACGGGGGCCAGCGCGAGCTTGTTCTGGCTCTCCCAGTAGATCCGGGCCGACGACGCGGCCGACGCCGTGAACCAGGACACCGACACGGCGTCCAGCAGCCGGTCGCGGGAGATGACCTTCTCCAGGTCCCCGTCGTGGTCGCTCCACGCCCAGTACTTCTCCGCCATCCAGGCCAGCTGGCCGGCGGGTGAGTCGGTCAGCCCGTAGCCGAGCGTCTGCGGCCGGGTGGTCTGGAGGACCGAGTAGCCGCCCTCCTCCTGCTGGAACCGCTTCATCGCGGCCAGTCCGGCCAGATCCCGCTCGGACAGCTCGGCCTGCTCCTGCGGCGGACGGGCGAACGGCATCGTCAGATGCAGCCCGAGCAGACTGCCGCGGTCGCTCTCACCGATCACCGCCGAGATGAAGGACCCCCAGTCCACACCGTGCGCCGCATAGCGCGGGTACCCCAGCCGCGCCATCAGCTCCTGCCAGGCGGCCGCGATCCGCTCGGCGGTCCAGCCGGCCTCGGACGGCTTGTCGCTGAAGCCGTAGCCCGGCAGTGAGGGGCACACGATGTGGAAGGCGTCGGCCGGGTCCGGGGGATCGGTCAACGGGCCGACGATGTCCAGGAATTCGACCACCGAGCCGGGCCAGCCATGGGTGATCAGCAGCGGTACGGCACCGGGATGCGGGGAGCGGACGTGCAGGAAGTGGATGCCCAGCCCGTCGATCTCCGTACGGAACTGCGGCAGCGCGTTCAGCCGGGCCTCGGTGGCCCGCCAGTCGTAGCGCTCCGCCCAGTAGGTGCACAGGTCCTGCATGGCCGAGAGCGGGACGCCCTGGGACCGGTCGGAGACGGTCTCCGCCTCCGGCCAGCGGGTCCTGGCGAGCCGCTGCCGGAGGTCGTCGATCTCCGGCTGCGGAATGTCGATGCGGAACGGGGTGATTGCCGGGCTCATGAGAACGTCCCCTCCAGCGCTGCGGCTTGCCTCGGTCGCACCGAGGCTAGGAGCGGGCCCTGAACAGCGGGTCGAGCCCGGCTGGACCAGGGCGCCGCCGCGGGTCAGCCGCCCTGCGGCCCGCCCACGTCCATCCCGCCGTCGATGGTGATGACCTGCCCGGTGACCTGGGCGGACGACGGATGTGCCAGCTGCACGATCCAGGGCGTGATGTCGTCGGTCTCGGCGACCCGCCCCAGCGGGATGCTGTGCGCGACGCCCGCGAACAGACCCTCGACCTCCTGCGGCGCCAGGCCGTTGGCGGCGTAGGCGTCGGTGCGGACGAAACCGGGAGCGACCGCGTTGACCCGGATGCCCTGCGCGGACAGTTCGGCCGCCCAGCTGCGCGTCAGGCTGTGCACGGCCGCCTTGCTCGCCGAGTACAGCGAGCTGCCGGGGCCCGGATTGTGGCCGCCTCGGCTGGAGACCAGCACCAGGCAGCCACCGGGCGTACGCAGCAGCGGCAGCAGCTGCTTGGTCAGCAGGACCGGGCCCATGACGTTGGTGTCGAGGACCTCCCGGGCGGCGGACACGTCCAGTGCCGCCAGCGGACTGAAGCGGAAGATGCCGGCGTTGTGCACCAGCACCTCCACCGTCCCGCCGTGTGCCCGCACGGCTTCGGCGACCGCCTCGGCGCCCGATTCGGTGGTGACATCGGCGGTCACCGGGACGATCGCGGAGTGCGCGGCGGCGGTCTCGGCCAGCCGCTCCTTGCGGCGGCCGGTGACGATCACGGCGGCGCCCTGCTCGGCGAAGGCGAGCGCGGTGGCGCGGCCGATGCCACTGCCGCCTCCGGTGACGACGACGGTCCGGCCGGTGAACGGTGCGTGGGGCATGGCGGGTTCCTCTCGGGAAGGCCGGGCGGCTCGTCCGCCCGGTGCAGGGTCGTACGGGCGCACCTGCCGTGACGGGAGGGCGCGGTCACCCTCCGGGCGGTGCGAAGCGGATGTCGTGCGCGCGGGCGTCGGCCGCGGCGAACGCCAGCAGACGGGCGCCCTCCTCGGCCAGGGCGTCGCGGTCCGGCGCGCCGAGCGGGACGAACGGTTCGATGCGCAGCACCGCCCCGCTGCGGTCGCGGTCGATGGCCCACATCCCGCGGACGAAACCGTCGACGAGGAAGGTGGCACGGACGATGCCGTTGCGGGTGAAGATGCGCCGGCGGTCCTCGTCGGTGATGATGCGGGCCCGGTCGGCGTGTGAGAGCAGGATGTTGTCGAACTCCGGGAGGAACCGCACGGGGGCGGGGACGCCGGGGTCGGGCAGTGGCGCTCCGGGAAGGTCGAACAGCTCGTTGCCGGTGCCGTCCCGGAAGGTGCGCAGCTGGTCCCGCAGTCCGTCGAGCACCGGCCGCAGCCGGGTCAGCCCCGACCAGACCTGCACATCCTTGACGGTGGCCGGACCGTACGCCGCCAGATAGCGCAGCACCAGCTCCGCGAGCGACGGCTGTGCCACCAGCGGCTCGCCCAGCCAGGACTCGGCGGTGGCGTAGCGCGTCCGGCCGCCCACCCCCCAGATGCCGCGCGGCGGCACCTGCACCAGCGGCAGCAGGGCGCGCGCCGCGTACGCCAGATGCCGGGCCGCCACGTCGGGCCACTCCTTCTGCAGCACCTCGCCCAACTCCCCGGTCGTCAGCGGCGCGTCGGCCAGCGCGGCGCGCGCGGCGGCGGCCAGCCGGGCCGGGTCCACCACCCCGTCCACCGCCTTGCCGGACCCGCTGCCCACCCACAGATCGCGGTCCAGGGCCGGCTGGGTCAGCGGGCGCAGCGTGCGGCAGTCCTGCGCCGTGACGAGATGAACCGTGCTGCGCATCACGGCGATACGGGTCAGTGAGCGGTCCCGGATCGCCCCTGCCAGATCCTCGATCGCCAGCTCTTCCAGACGGGTCCACAGGCCGATGTAGGGCGGGTTGGGCGCCTGGGCCTGCAGTCCGACGAGCCGGGTCACCGCGTCGACGACGCCCAGCCGGTGGCGCCGCAGCAGCAACTGGCGGGCCAGCAGTGCACGGTTGAGGGCGCGGGTGCTGAGGACGGGACCGTCGTCCTCGCCGTTGTGCGGGCGGCTGCTCGCCGGCATCCGGGTGGCCATCGGGTTCCTTCGGTCGTGGTGCAGGAGGGCAGGCCCACTATGGACCGGTTCACTCGCCTCCGGCTCGAACCGCGCGCGGGCGGGCGTCGGCGTGGCGCGAGAGCCCCTCAAGGCCCGGTGCAGCGCCCGCTGTCACCCTCACCGGATGCCGCCTTCCCACTCCGCCGGCCGCCCGCCCGCCGGCACGCCGCCCCGCCCTGCCACCGCGTCCGCACCGCTTCACCGGGGCCCACGGTGAGCGGCGGCCCGCTGCGCGGTCTGCGGGTGCTCGAACTCGCCGCGATCGGCCCCGCGCCCTACGCCTGCATGATGCTCGCCGACCTCGGCGCCGAGGTGCTGCGCGTCGACCGGCCCGGTCAGGAACGCGCCTTCGCCGCCTGGCACCGCATTCTCGACCGGGGCCGCCGGCCGGTCAGCCTGGACCTCAAGGACCCGGCGGACACCGGGCTGTTGCTGCGGCTCGTGGACGGCGCGGATGTGCTGGTCGAAGGCTTCCGGCCCGGGGTGGCCGAGCGGCTCGGCGTCGGACCCGTGGTGTGCCGCGACCGCAACCCCGCGCTGGTGTACGGCCGGATGACCGGCTGGGGCCAGGACGGGCCGCTCGCGCAGGCCCCCGGCCACGACATCAACTACATCGGACTCACCGGCGCGCTGCACGCCATCGGGCCGGCCGGCGGCGCTCCGGTCCCGCCGGCCAACCTGCTCGGTGACTTCGGAGGCGGCGGGATGCTGCTGGTCGCCGGGATCCTCGCCGCGCTCTTCGAACGGTCCCGCTCCGGCCTGGGCCAGGTGGTGGACGCCGCCATCGTGGACGGCACCGCTTCGCTGACGGGCATGCTGCTGGCCATGGCGCAGGCGGGCCAGTGGGGTGCGGACCGGGGCGGCAACCTGCTCGACGGCGGGGCGCCCTTCTACAGCGTCTACCGCTGCGCCGACGGCGAGCATGTCGCGGTCGGCGCGCTGGAGGAGCGTTTCTACCGGGCGCTGCTGACGGGCCTCGGGCTTGACGCGGCCCCGCTGCCGGACCGCGACGACCCCGCCAACTGGCCTGTTCTCCGACAGGAGTTCGCGGCCCAGTTCGCGACCCGTACCCGTACGGAGTGGACCGCGGCCTTCGACGGCACCCAGGCGTGTGTGACCCCGGTGCTCAGCCTGCGGGAGGCCGCCGGGCACCCGCACCACCGGGCACGCGGCACCTTCCGCCGCGCCGACGAGGGCGTCCAGCCCGCCCCCGCGCCCCGGTTCGGACGCACCCCCGCAGGACCGGACCCGGCGGCGCCCGGCGCGCCCTCCCGGCGGCTGCTCGCCGGCTGGGGCCTGACGGAGGCGGAGAGCACCCGGCTGTGCACCGCCGAACCTGCCCCGGCACGCTAGGGCCCCCGGCCCCACCGGGCCGGAAACCAGCGGGGGTTGAGCGCGCCACGACCCGCCCACCGCATTCTGCGCCCGCAGGTCACAGGCCGCCCGCCGCCGTGCAGCGGCGGCCGGCGACGCGGTGAGGAAGGACTTCCCATGAAGGCACTCGTGTTGGCCGGCGGGCTGGGCAGCCGGCTGCGCCCGTTCAGTCATTCCATGCCCAAGCAGCTGATCCCGATCGCCAACCGCCCGGTGCTCGTCCATGTGATGGAGGACCTGCGCGCCCTGGGCGTCACCCAGATCGGACTGGTCGTCGGGGACCGCGGCAACGAGATCGTGGCCGCGCTCGGCGACGGCACCGGCCTCGGCGTCGAGCTCACCTACATCCGGCAGCACGCACCGCTCGGCCTGGCGCACTGCATCACCATCGCCCAAGACTTCCTCGGCGACGACGACTTCGTGATGTATCTGGGCGACAACATGCTCACCGACGGCGTGGCCGACATCGCCCGGCAGTTCCGGGCCGACCGGCCCGCCGCCCAGGTCGTGGTGCACAAGGTGCCCGACCCCAGGGCGTTCGGAGTCGCCGAGATCGACGAGAACGGCCGGGTGGTGCGGCTCGTGGAGAAGCCGGCCGAGCCGCGCAGCGACCTCGCGATGACCGGCGTCTACTTCTTCACCCCGGCCGTGCACGAGGCGGTCGCCGCGATCGAGCCGAGCGCCCGCGGCGAGCTGGAGATCACCGACGCGCTGCAGTGGATGGTGTCCCACGGTGCGGAGGTGCGGGCGCGGATCTACTCCGGCTTCTGGAAGGACACCGGCAAGATCGAGGACGTCCTGGACTGCAACCGCGAACTCCTCGACCGGCTCGCGCCGTCGGTGCTCGGCGAGGTGGACGGCACCAGCGAGGTGACCGGCCCGGTGGTGATCGAGGAGGGCGCCCGCGTCGTCCGCTCACGCCTCACCGGCCCGGTCATCATCGGCGCCGGCACCGTCGTGGAGGACAGCCACATCGGCCCGCACACCTCCATCGGCCGGGACTGTGTGCTGACCGCGGCGGAGGTGGAGTACTCCATCATGCTGGACGGGGCGACAGTCCGGCGCGTCGGCGGGGTCCGCGGCTCGGTCATCGGCCGGGACGCGACGGTGACTTCGGCCGTCCGCACCCGCTGCTCCCGCCTCGTCGTCGGCGACCACTCCAGCGTCGAGGTCGCCGCCTGACAGCGCGGAGAAAGGGGAGCGTTTCCCGACGGGGTCCGGCCCGCCACGGACGGGCTCAGGGGCCGCACGGGGGGCTGCCGGGCCCGGCCGGGGACGCTCGCCTCCCCGGCACCTCCTCGGCGAGGGCCGAACCGCCCTGCCGCGCCACGCCGACGGCAGCCGTCGCCCCCCACGCGCCTCAGCGCACGAGGGAACGCGCGAGGCGGAATCCGACGTCATCGATCCGGAAGGTCGGGTGGCTGCGGCGGCGCACCGAGGCCCGGCAGCTCCAGCGCTCGTCGAACCACCCACCGCCACGCAGCACCCGGTACGTGCCGTAGACCTCGGCATCGTAGAGGTCCCAGCACCACTCCCAGACGTTGCCCAGCATGTCGTGCAGGCCCCACGCGTTGGGCTGCTTGCCGCCCACGTCGTGCATCCGCTCGTGCGCGTTGCCGCGGTGCCAGGCGATCTCGTCGAGCTCCCCGTACCGCGCCCCCGCCGTACCGGCACGGCATGCGTGCTCCCACTCGGCCTCGGTCGGCAGCCGGTACCCGTCGGCGGACGTGTCCCACTCGACGGCTTCGACGCCCTCGGCGCCGGCCTGCAGACGATACGCGGGCGCCAACCCCTCTTCCCGGGACAGGGCGTTGCAGAACCGGACCGCGTCCCACCACGAAACGCCCTCGACGGGCAGCCGGTCGCCTTGCGCGGTGCTCGGCCGCCGTCCGGTGACCTGCGCGTACCGCGCCTGGGTGAGGGGGAACGCCGCGAGCCGGTAGGGCGCGAGCTCGACCGGCCAACTGCGCTGTGTGCGCCGGTCCGACAGCGTCACCCGCCCCGGAGGGACGGCCATCATCTCGTTGTCCTCGCTCGCGTCCATGAGCAGGCGATCCTACCAACGGCCGTCCGCGGCGGAGCGAACAGCTCCGGCGCCGCTCGTGCCGCACCCGGCCCGTCCGTGCCGCGCACCCGGCCCGGCGCCCCACGGGGGACCACCACGGCGGTTCGAGCCGTCCTCCATCCCCGCTCCACCCCGCCGCCCGACCGTGACCGCTCCGAGCCGCCGACCGAGAGCGGCGTGAGTCAGGGACGGAGGGACCATGGCCGAGCAGCGTTTCCAGCTCTACGACACCACCCTGCGCGACGGAACGCAGCAGGAGGGCATGGTGCTCACGGTCGAGGACAAACTCGCCGTCGCGCGCCATCTGGACGCCTTCGGCGTCGGGTTCATCGAGGGGGGATGGCCGGGAGCGGTCCCCAAGGACACCGAGTTCTTCCGCCGCGCGGAACAGGAACTGGACCTGCATCACGCGCAGTTGGCCGCCTTCGGCGCGACCCGCAAGGCGGGCGCGATGGTGTCCAACGACCCGCAGGTGCGCGCACTGCTCGCCGCCGGCACTCCGGTGGTGACCATCGTCTCCAAGAGCCACCCGCGCCATGTCGAGCTGGCCCTGCGCACCACGCTCGCCGAGAACCTCGCCATGATCGGCAGCACCGTGCGCTTCCTCGTGCGCGCCGGCCGGCGGGTCTTCGTCGACGCCGAGCACTACTTCGACGGCTACCGCCTCAACCGCGAATACGCCCTGGAGGTGGTGCGGATCGCCGCCGACGCCGGCGCGGAGGCGGTGGTGCTGTGCGACACCAACGGCGGGGGACTGCCGGACCGGATCGGCGCGGTGGTCGACGACACCCGGGTGGCGACCGGTGTCCGCCTCGGCATCCACTGCCACGACGACTCCGGCTGCGCGGTCGCCAACACCCTCGCGGCCGTCGACGCCGGCGCCGACCACGTCCAGGGCACCGCCCACGGATACGGCGAACGCTGCGGCAACGCCAACCTGTTCACCGTCACGGCCAACCTGCTGCTCCAGCGCGGCCTGGAGGCGGTCTCCCTCGAACAGCTGCGGGAGATGACCCTCTCCGCCGGATCCATCGCCGAACTGACCGGCATCCCGGTGCGCGCCGCCGCCCCGTACGTCGGCGCGGGCGCCTTCACCCACAAGGCCGGGCTGCACGCCTCCGCCTTGCGCGTCGACCCCGGCCTCTACCAGCACATCGACCCGGCGCTGGTCGGCAACGCGATGCACACCCTCGTCTCTGACATGGGCGGCCGCTCCTCCGTGGAGCTCAAGGCCCGCGAACTGGGCTACGACGTCGCGGCCGGCTCCGAGCCGGTCGCCCGCGCCGCCGCCCGCATCAAGGACCTGGAGATGCGCGGCTACAGCTTCGAGTCCGCCGACGCCTCGTTCGAACTGCTGCTGCGCGAGGAGCTGCAAGGGGCCGTCGCCGGACCGCTGGAGTGCCCCTTCGATGTCGAGACCTGGCGGGTCGGCGTGGACCGGCGGCCCGGTGGCGGCACCCGCACCCAGGCCTCCGTGCGGCTGCGGGTCGACGGGGTGCCGCTGAGCGCCGCCGGCGAGGGCAACGGACCGGTCAACGCCCTGGACCGCGCGCTGCACACCGCACTCGACCCGTTCTTCCCCGAGCTCGCCGCGCTGGAGGTCGTCGACTACCAGGTGCGGGTGCTGCCCGGCAGCGCCGGACCGGGCGGCGGCAGCGGCGCGGCCGCCCGGGTGCTGATCACCTTCAGCGACGGACAGCGCCGCTGGGGCACCGTCGGCGTGGACGAGAACACCGTCGCCGCGTCCTGGCGGGCCCTGCTCGACGCGGTCCGCTATGTCCTGCTGTCCGGGGCGCGGACCGGCGGTGAACGCTACCGGGCGCTGCCGACCGCCGCCGTGGCCGACTGACCCCGCCGGCGCGCCGCCGGGCACCCCGGCCGCGCCGGCCGCGAACCACACTCCAGGAGTGGCTGTGCGAGTGGACGACATCTTCATCCGGGGGACCGCGACCAGGCTGCCCTCCTCCTTACCGATTGCCGACGCCGTCGCCGACGGAAGCTGCCCGCCCCAGGTGGCCCGGGCGACCGGCATGCTGTCGGTGGCCCACTCACCGGACGAGTCGGCCGCCGAGATGGGCGCGGCGGCCGCCCGCGCGGCCCTCGCCAGGGCCGCATCCGCCCCGGGCGACATCGCGCTGATCCTGCATGCCGACACCTACCACCAGGGCCAGGACCTGTGGCCGGTCGCCTCGTACATTCAGCGGGAGGCCGTCGGCAACACCTGCCCGGCCATCGAGATCCGGCAGATGTCCAACGGCGGGATGGCCGCCCTCGACCTGGCCACCGCCTACCTCACCGCGGCCGCCGGCCGCCGGGACGCCCTGCTCAGCGCCGCCGACCGGTTCTGTGCACCCGGCATCGACCGCTGGCGTACGGACCCCGGCACCCCCTACGCCGACGGGGCGAGCGCCCTGGTGCTCTCCCGGCAGAGCGGCTTCGCCCGGCTGCGGTCGCTGGCGCTGCTCGCCGACCCCGAACTGGAGCCGATGCACCGCGGCGACGAACCCTTCGGCCCGGCCCCCTTCAGCCACCGCACCCCGGTCGACTTCGAGGAGGCCAAGCGCGCCTTCGTCGGCCGGGTCGGGATGTCCTTCGCGATCAGCCGCGCCAACGCCGGCCAGCGCACCGTCGTCAAACAGGCCCTGGCGGATGCGGACCTGGAGCTGGCCGAGGCGGAGTGGGTGGTGCTGCCGCACTTCGGCCGCCGCCGGCTGGAGGCCATCTACTACCGGCCGTACGGCATCGACCCCGCCCGCACCACCTGGGAGTGGAGCCGCACCGTCGGCCACCTCGGCGCCGGCGACCAGTTCGCCGGCCTGGACCACCTCGTCACCTCGGGACGGGCCGCGCCCGGCGACCGGGTCGTGCTCATCGGAGTCGGCGCGGGCTACAGCTGGGGCGCCGCCGTGGTCGAGATCTGCGAACGCCCCGCCTGGGCGGAAGCGTCGGCCGGGTCCGCTCGCGCGTCGTGATCCCTGCCCTCCGCCGGGCGCGCCGCCGGTCCGGGGACCGGCCGACCCGCGCTCCAGCTCCGCTCAAGTCCCCCCTGCCAGTCTGATGCCGCCGCCTGCGCGGCGCGTAGTGAAGGGAAGGTCCGCCGTGGCGCCGACCGCTACCACCACCGGCACAACCCATGTCACCGAGCACACCGTCCCGGTCGCCGCCCCGCCCGGCACCGTCTACGCCCTGGTCGCCGACGTCACCGCCTGGCCGCAGGTCTTCGGGCCGACCGTGCATGTCGAGGTGCTGGAGGAGGCCCGCGGCGAACAGCTGCTGCACCTCTGGGCGTTCGCCAACGGCGAGGTACGCAACTGGACCTCCCGCCGCACCCTCGACCCCGCCACGCACACCATCACCTTCCGCCAGGTCGTCTCCGCCGCACCGGTGGCATCGATGGGCGGCACCTGGCAGATACAGCCCGATGACGACGGCGGCTGCCGGGTGGTGCTGCTGCACGACTACCGGGCCGTCGGCGACGACCCGGCCGCCGTGGCCCTCATCGAGCAGGCCGTCGACCGCAACAGCCGCGCCGAACTGGAGGCGCTGAAGAACGCCGCCGAACTCGCCGGCCGGCGCCACGAGATCACCTTCACCTTCAGCGACTCGGTGGACATCGACGGCGCCGCCGCCGATGTCTTCGCCTTCCTCGACCGCGCCGACCGGTGGCCCGAGCGGCTGCCGCACGTGGCGCGGCTGCAGCTGACCGAGGACGAACCGGGCCTGCAGCACCTGGACATGGACACCCGCAGCCCGGACGGCTCCATCCACAACACCACGTCCGTGCGGGTCTGCTTCGCCGACCGCGCGGAGATCGTCTACAAGCAGCTGCGGGTCCCCGTCGCGATGGCCGGCCACACCGGCCGCTGGGAAATCACGCCACGCGGGCCGCACGGCACGGGAGTTACCGCCACCTCCTGGCACACTGTCACCCTCGATCCCGAGGGGGTGCGCCAGACGCTCGGGCCCGAGGCGACGCTCGAAGAGGCCCGCACCCTGGTGCGCAAGGCGCTGGGGACCAACAGCTCGACCACGTTGCGCCATGCCAAGCAGTTCGCGGAGGAAGCACATGCCCGGACGTGACCTCGACGGGCCCGTCACCGTCATCAACCGGTTCAGCGTCAAGGGCGACACCGGAAAGTTCGAGCGGGAGTTCCACGAGCACTCCCAGTTCCTGCGCCGGCAGCAGGGGTTCGACTTCCTGGTGACCGTCAGGCTCGTCGAACAGCCCCA
Source organism: Streptomyces sp. NPDC048434 (assembly GCF_043200375.1). Taxonomy (NCBI): domain Bacteria; kingdom Bacillati; phylum Actinomycetota; class Actinomycetes; order Kitasatosporales; family Streptomycetaceae; genus Streptomyces; species Streptomyces sp. NPDC048434. The sequence goes on from NZ_JBICXQ010000041.1 coordinate 43,783, forward strand.
TATGTACGTGCACTTGGGTCACTGGCGCAGCCTGCGGGACTTTCTGGACGTCGTCCACGACGACACCTTCCTGGACCGGGTGCGGCGCCTCGGCGCGCTGGTGGAGACCGAGGCCGACCAGGCCGTCAGTGTGGGGCGGCTGCTCCACCACGATGCCGCCGTCGGCGACGCGGATGTCGTCCTCACCCACGCCAGGGTCCGCGGCTCCGGCGCCGAGTTCGAGCGCCGCTTCGGCGAGCTGACGGACCGCTGGTCCCAGCTCGACGGGTTCGGCGGCAGCGACCTGCTGCGCTCCACCCTCAGCCCCATGGCCTACCTCGGGCTGTCGTGGTGGCGCAACGGCGACGCCTGTGTCTCCGCACTGCGCGACCCGCAGGCCGAGGACCGGCTGCGGGGCGTCTCCGAGATCGCCGACGTCAGCACGGAACGGACCGTGCACCTGGCCTACCAGCGCGTCATCCGCTGACACCGCCCGAACGCGCACCGTAGGAGCCGAGGACCCACCGGTCCTCGGCTCCGGCCGTTTCCGCCCGGGACCGCCGCCGTATAGCGATCTTGGCGGGCGGACGCGAGTTCCCTTCGAGTGCCCCGGCGCATCCTGCGCACATGGCCAACGACATACGGTTCACCGTGGTCCGGGGGAGACCGGACGAGGCCGAACTGGCCGCCGTCACCACCGTGTTGCTCGCCGTGCTGCGGGCCGGCGAAGCCGCCGGTCCCGAAACCGGTGAGCCGCTGTCGCCGCGCGCCGGATGGGGCCGCGCGCACATCCCGCGCCGCTCACCCGTCGGCTGGTCCACGCCATGACCCCGCGGTCGCCGTGCGCACCGCACCACCGGCACCCGCACCCCGCCGGACGGGCCGCGCCCGACGACCGCAACGCACCGCCGCAGGGGCCGACCGGGGCCCGTACACCACGACATGTGAGGGGGAGGCGTTGAACGGCAACCACAACTTCACCCAACTCGTCCGCTCCAGGGCCGCCCAGACGCCCGACCGGGAAGCGCTGATCGTGCTGCCCGAATACGAGGGCCGGGCGCAGCCCGAAGTGGTGACCTACCGGGCGCTGGACGAGGGCGCCCGGCGCCTGGCCGGCTGGCTGCAGGACCACGGGGCCGCCGGCGAACGCGTGCTGATCGTGCACAGCGACCGCAGGCTGTTCGCCATCAGCTTCCTGGCCTGCCTCTACGCCGGCGCCCTCGCCGTCCCGGTGCCGCCGCCCGACGGCCGCGGCCACCTCGAAGCCCGCCTCGCCGGCATCGTCAAGGACGCCGCCCCCACCCTCGCACTGGCCGACGGGGCCGGTGCCCCGGACGTCTCCCGGCTGCTCGCCCGGCACGGCCACGGCCATATCCCCTGCCTCGCCGCCGACGTCGTCCCCGCCTCCCGGGCCTGGCAGGAGCCGGACCTGCCGGGTGACACGGTCGCCTTCCTCCAGTACACCTCCGGCTCCACCCGCGAACCCCGCGGCGTGGTGGTCACCCACGACAACCTCCTCGCCAACCAGCGGGCGATCAGCCGGGTGCTGCACACCCTGCCCGGCGCCCGCCTCGGCGGCTGGCTGCCCTTCCACCACGACATGGGCCTGATCGGCCAGTTGCTGCACCCGCTGTGGCTCGGCGGCAGCAGCGTGCTGCTCTCACCCGAGGCGTTCGTCCGGCGCCCGGTGCGCTGGCTGGAGGCGATCGGGCAGCACCACGTCACCGTCAGCGGCGCACCGGACTTCGCCTACGACCTGTGCGCCCGGCGCGTCACCGACGAGCAGCTCGCCACCCTGGACCTGTCCGGATGGGAGATGGCGGTCAGCGGCGGCGAGCCGGTGCGCCCCGCCACGCTCCACGCCTTCGCCGAACGGTTCGCCCCGGCCGGCCTGCGCCCCGAGGTCCTCACCCCCTGCTACGGACTCGCCGAGGCGACCCTGCTGGCGTCCGGCGCCCCGGCCGGCACCGAGCGCCGCGAGCTGACCGCCGACGCCGCCGCCCTGGAGACCCACGAGCTGCGGGCCCCCGCCGAGGGCGCACCGCGGCGGCTGCTCACCGACTGCGGCGAACCCGCCGACGGCGAACTGCTGATCGTCGACCCGGCCACCCGTGAGCCGCTCCCCGACGGCCGCATCGGTGAGATCTGGCTGCGCGGCGACAGCGTCGCCCGCGGCTACTGGCGCCGTCCCGCCGAGACCGCCGCGGCCTTCAACGGAACCACAGCGGCCGGCCACGGCGGCCATCTGCGCACCGGCGACCTCGGCACCCGCGAGGACGGCCGGCTGTATGTGACCGGCCGGCTCAAGGACATGATCGTGGTGGCCGGCCGCAACCTGTATCCGCAGGACCTGGAGACCACCGTCCAGCGCCTCAGCGCCCTGTTCGGCGCCTGCACCGCCTTCGTCGTCCCCGGCGAGCGCGAACGCGTCGTCGTCGTACAGGAGCTGCGGGCCGGCAGCCGCTACGACATCGACCTCGCCGCGCTCACCTCCGCGGTCGGTGCCGCGCTCACCGAGGAGTACGACGTGCGGGCCGGGGCGGTGCTGCTGGTGCGGCCCGGTACGGTCCGTCGCACCACCAGCGGCAAGGTCGAACGCGCCGCGATGCGCAGGCTGTTCCTCCAGGGCGAGCTACGGCCGCTGCACCAGCAGATCGAGTCCGACGTCGAGCAGCTGCTGCCGGTCGGGAGCGCGCGATGAGCGGCCCGGCGCAGGACCGCATCGACCGCCTGGAGTCCGCGTTCGGCCCGCTGGACGACCCCGCAAACCCCTGCGGCCAGGACGCGCTGCTCGCCGCCGACTCGGCAGGCGAGGCGCTGCCCGCGGCCGAAGCGGTGCTGGACTCCTACGCCTTCGACGCCGAGTTCGTGCCCGAGCGCCACGGCGGGCGGCTGGCGCGCATGGATGTCCTGGGCCGGGTGCTGCGCCCGGTCTTCCGCCGCGACGCCTCCCTGGGCTTCGGCTACGGGCTGAACTGCTTCTTCGCGGCCGTCCCGGTGTGGACCGGAGGGCACGACGGCCAGTGTGCGCTGGCCGCCCGGCTGCTGCTCGACGGCCGGCGGATCGCGGTCGCCCGGCACGAGGTCGCCCACGGCAACGCCTTCGTCCGCGAGGAGTTCGCGGCCGAGCCCGTCGAGGAAGGGTTCCTGCTCAACGGCAGCAAATCCGTCATCGCCAACGCCGCCCGTTCCGCGGGCCTGGTGGTGTTCGCGCGCACCGGCGAGTCCAGGGGCCGCACCCACTCCGTGCTGCTGCTCGACCGCGAACGGCTGCCCGCCGGACGGGTCCGGAACCTGGGCCGCCGCGCCACCAACGGCATGCGCAGCACCGACTTCAGCGGACTGAGCATCACCGACTGCGTCGTCCCGCACGATTCCCTGGTCGGCTCCCTCGGCGACGGCTATGAGCTGAGCCTGCGCTCCTCCCTCGTCATCCGGGGGCTGATCCCGTCCATCGTGCTGTCCGGAGCCGACACCGCGCTGCGCACCGTCGCCCGGTTCGCCACCCGGCGCCGCGCCGACGGCCGCTCCTCGCTCGACGTACGGCACGTGCGGGACGTGCTGACCGGCGCGTTCCTCGATCTGCTGCTCAGCGACTGCCTGGCCGCGGTCGCCACCCGCGCGCTGCACCTGGTGCCCCGCCAGATGAGCGCCTACGCCGCCGCTGCCGCCTACCAGGCCCCCAAGCTGCTCGCCGAGTCCATGGACGAGATGTCGGCGGTGCTGGGCAAGGCGACCTTCGCCGAGGCGGGCGCGTACGCCATGTTCCAAAAACAGCTGCGGGATCTGCCGGTCACCTCGCTCGGGCACGCCGGCAGCGCCGGCCGGCAGGTCAGCCTGCTGCCGCAGCTGCCGTACTTCGCCCGCAACGCCTGGTTCGCCGACCCCGAGGCTCCGGCCGCGCTGTTCCGTATCCACGACGGGCTGCCGCCGCTGGATCTGTCGCAGCCGGCGCTGCTGGGCGACGGCGATCCGCTCGCCGCGACCCTGGTCGCCTGCACCGACCAGCTGGAGGGCGAACCGGCCGCGTCCCGGGACGGCACCCTGCGGTTCCTCGCCCGCGCCTTCACCACCGAACTCGCCGAGCTGCGCAAGGCGTTCACCGAAATCGCCCCCGACGACCGCAAAGCGCTGGCCAGCCCGCACGCGTTCGGCCTCGCCGACCGCTACTCCCTCGTACTGACCGCGGCCGCCTGTCTGGGGGTGTGGCGGGAACAGCGCGCCGGCTCCGACGACTTCCTCGCCGACCCGTCCTGGGCGACCGCCGCGCTCTACCGCCTGGGCCGCCGCCTGGGCCTGCCGCTGCCCGACCGCCCGGCCGCGGACGAGGAACGCGTGCTGGCCGAGGTGCTGGCCAGACTCCACGGCCGCCGCAGCTACGACCTGTACGGATCCGCGCTGGCCTGACCACCCGCGCCCCGTCCCCGTACCGACGTACCCGACCTGCCCAGGAGGAGCCCGCCATGCACAGCACGCCGCCGTCCACCCCGCCGATCGAACCGGACTACGAGGGCTGGCTCACCGCACGTCTGCGGCACTATCTCGGCCGGCCCGTCGCGGCCGACGTCGCCTTCGTGGAGTACGGGCTGGACTCGGTGGCCGCGCTGAGCCTCTACGGGGACATCGAGGAGGAGTTCGGGCCGCTGATCGACCCGACCGACATCTGGGACTACCCCACCGTGCGGGAGCTCACCCGCTACCTCCAGCTCCGCGACATCCGGCCCTGCGGCGGCCGGCGGATCCGCGCCGCCTTCGTCTTCACCGGCCAGGGCTGCCAGCACCCGGGTATGACCGCCGGCCTGTACATGCACTCCACCGGCTACCGCGGCTACCTGGACGAGGCCGCCGACGTCCTGCGGCCCTACACCGGTCTGTCCGTCGTCGACCTGATCCTCAGCGGCGACCGCCGGATCCACCGGACCGCCTACACCCAGCCCGCGCTGTTCGCCGTGCAGTACGCCCTCGCGCGCACCCTGGAGGAGGCCGGGGTGCGGCCGGTCGCGGTGCTCGGGCACGGCATCGGCGAGTACGCCGCGGCCACCGTCGCCGGGGCGCTGCCGCTCGCCGACGCCGCCAAACTGGTCGCCCTGCGCGGCGCGTTCATGCAGTACCTGCCGTCCTCGGACGGCGGCATGATGGCCACCTGCGCCGCGCCCTACGAAGCGACCGAGGCGATAGCCGGTGAACCGGGCGTCGTCATCGGCGCGATCAACGCCGCGCGCGCCACCGTGCTCTCCGGGGACCTGGCCGGCCTCGAACGGGTCCGGGGCCGGCTGGAGGAACGGGGCATCCGCTGCAGCATGCTGGAGGTGTCGCACTCCTTCCAGTCGCCGCTGATGGAGCCGATGCTGCCGCGCTTCGAGGCGGTCGCCCGCCGGCTGCCCGGCGGCGCCCCGCGGCTGCCCTACTACTCCACGGTGCACGGCAGGCTCACCACCCAGCCGCTCTACGCGCCGTACTGGAGCCGCCAGATCACCGCCCCGGTCCGGTTCGCCGACGCGGCACGGCAGCTGCTCGACCAGGAAACCCCCAGCCATGTCGTGGAGATCGGCCCGCGGGTGGTGCTCACCCCGTTCGTACGCCGGATGGGCGGTTCGGCCGGTCCCGTCTGCCTCGGGGTGTGCCGCGGACCGGAGAGCAACGCCGTCGACCTGGCCGGTGTGCTGTCCGCGCTGGACGCCGGACCGCTGTCCGACCCGCTGGTACGGGCCTGAGATGGCACCGGTGTCCCCCGCTGCCGGGCCCCCGCTCCGCCGCCCCCGGGCCGTCGCCGGACCGCAGGGTCCGTGGCACACGGTCCATGACGATCTGTCCGCCACCGGTGTCGTCCTCGTCTACGGACGGCTGGCGCAGTGGCTGCCGCACATCCAGGACGTGGCCCTGGTGCGGCCCGTGCTCGGCCGTGACTGGCAGCGGTACCAGACCCTTACCCATCCCCGGGCCAAGGAACGGTTCCTGGCCTCGCGGCTGCTGCTGCGCTACGCCGCGGCGGTGGCCATCGAGACGGCGCCGGACCTGGTGGACCTGGCCTACCAGCCCGGCGGCCGGCCGTTCGTGCGCGGCTGCGACCAGATCGACATCAGCCTCAGCCACACCGAGGAGGTGATGGTGGTGGGCATCACCAGCCGCGGACGGGTGGGCGTGGATGTCGAGCTGGCGGTGCGCCGGATGGCCGGCACCGGCTCCGAGGCGCAGGGCTGCACCCCCTACGAACGGCAGTGGCTGGACGCCGCCGACGACCGCGACCGCAATGACACGCTGGTGCGGCTGTGGACGCTGAAGGAGGCGTACAGCAAGGCGCTCGGGCAGGGACTGCGGTTCCGTTTCACCGAGTTCGGCTTCGCGCTGGACGGCACCTGGGCCCGGCTGGTCGGGCCCGACGGGCGGGACGCGGGCGCCGACGACTGGGTCTTCGCCACCTTCGCCGTCGACGGCAAATACGTCGTGAGCGCCGCCGTGCAGGACGCCGGGTTCGGCGGCGGCACCGACCTGTCGGTCCAGACGGCCCTGGACGCCGGGCTGCTGGACGCCCTGCTGGACACGACCGGCTGACCCCGCACCGGCCGTGCCCCCGTCGCCGGGACACCGTCTTACGGGATCCAGCCGGCCTCCTCCGCGATCCGGACCGCGTCGATCCGGTTGCGGGCGTTGAGCTTGGTGACGATCGCGGTGAGGTAGTTGCGGACGGTGCCCTGCGACAGGAACAGACAGCCGGCGATCTCCGCGGCGTCCGCGCCGCGCGCGGCCAGTCGCAGCACTTCCAGCTCGCGCGGCGAGAGCGGGTTCTCGGGGGAGTCCCAGGCGGCCAGGGCCAGTTGGGGATCGATCACACGCCGCCCTGCCGCCACGCTCCGTACCGCCTGGGCGAGCTGGTCGGGCGGCGCGTCCTTGAGCAGGAAGCCGGTCACCTGGGAGGCCAGCGCACGGCGCAGGGTCCCCGGACGGCCGAGGCTGGTCAGGATCAGCGTGCGACAGCCTGGAAGGCGCTGGTGCAGTTCCGCCGCGGCGGTCAGCCCGTCGATGCCCGGCAGATCGATGTCGACGACGGCGACATCGGGCCGGCTGGCGAGCGCGGCCTCCACGATCTTGTCGCCGCGGTCCACGGAAGCGATCACCTGCAGGTCCGGTTCCAGTTCCAGAAGGGCGATGAGCGCACCGCGGATCATGTGCACATCCTCGGCGAGCAGGATCTTGACGGCGAGCATGGCAGGTCTCCCCCGGCGGGCAGGTGCCCGGCACGGAGCCGGGCAGGTATCGATCAGGCCGCGGGTCTCGCGGCCATCCGGTCTTGCGTCGTGCGCGCGGCGATCGGCCGCGTCGGCGCTTCGGCAACCATCCGGAAGCACCCGTCGTGCGTCCGTTCCGCCTCCAGCCGGCCGCCCACCGCGCCGAGCCGCGCCTTGAGGTTGCCGATTCCGCTGCCGCTGTGGGGGGAGAGCGTGGGCAGATCGTCGGGCACACCGTCGTTGGTCAGGGTCAGCGTCACTTTCTCGTCCTCCGTGACGGCGCTGATGTGGCAGGTCTCGACCTTGCTGTGGCGGAGGATGTTGGTGACACCCTCGCGCAGTGCGGTCGCGAGCACGGTGTCTATGACCGGATGCAGATGTCCGCAGGCGATCTCGACCTCCGCCTGCACGTCCGCCGAGGCCAGGATCGCCGCGGCGGAATCCGCCTCCGCGGCGAGCGACATGTCACGGTACCCACTGGCCACCGTGCGCACATCCGACAGCGCCTGACGGGAGATGTCCAGCAAAGAGGCGACCTCGTCACGCGCCAGCTCCGGCCGGCCGGGCACCAGCCGGTAGATCAGCTCGCTCTTCAGCGTGATCGCGGAGAGGCTGTAGCCCAGCAGGTCGTGCAGGTCCCGCGAGAAGCGCAGCCGCTCCTGCGAGACGGCGAGCCGGGCGAGTTCGGCGCGCGAGCGGTGCACCTCCTGGACGAGATCGGTCAGCCGGGACAGCCCGTAGATCACCAGACCCGTGAAGAGCGTCGACAGCACCAGATACGACGTCTCCAGCCAGCTGAGCGACACCACCAGCTGGAAGGAGGCGGGCACGGCGACGGTCGCCGCGAACGGGATCCACGCCCGCGGGAAGGGCACCAGCAGGAGAATCGATCCGGCCAGCGGACCGGTCATGCTGACCCAGGTGCGGTGGAAGATCAGGACGGGTGCGTAGGTGAAGACCGCCTGCGTCAGCAGCATCAGCACCCGCGTCCGCGTCGTCCAGCGCTGCGCCCGTGACGAGGAGTGCAGGAACTGCAGGAAGAACACGGCCAGCACGATGGCCACCGACGCGGCCAGCGTCGGCATATTGGCGCTGTACTCAAGGGAGTTGAGCGAGACCACGATCGACAGGCACAGCAGCACCACGATGGTGATGGTCCGGGCGAGCCGCGGCGCGGGCAGATCGCGATCCGGCAGCCCTGCGGGCCACCGCGAACGCTGCGATAACGGCTCCGCGCCGGCATCGGACGGAACGCCGGTGACACCCATGTATGCCCCCCCGTGCCTTGGCTGCGCGGCTCTCGGACGTGTCAGCATAGTATGGCCAAACCTGGGCCCTACCGCCCCGCGGAGCGGGTTTTGCGGAGGTGGGCGGGGCCTCTGGCATATGGCTCACGGGCTGCCTGGACGTACCCCTCTACACGTCAACACGTCTACACGTCTACACGAAGAGCGGGACGGGGTTCAGGTCCTCGTAGTGGGTGGGGCGCGCCAACCGCCCCTCGGCCACCGGTACGTCGAAGAGCCTGCCGGGGGCGAAGCGCGCCCAGAAGTGCCGCAGCCCCGGCACCAGCACCGCCACTACCGGAATCCCCACGTCCGGCCGGGTCTGATCCAGTACCAGCAACTCCAGCCCCCGTTCGGCGACCAGCCGCTCCGCCGCCTCGATGTCGTCGCGCAGATCGGCGCGCGGCCGGTAGCCGTAACTCCCCGGTGTACGCGCGCTCTGCCCACCGTCCGGCAGCAGGTACGGCTGCCCGCCCACCGTCGCCCCGGTCCACCACGCGAGCAGATCACGGTCCCGGGTGAGGTACCCCGTGCCGTCCTCGCGGGCGCCCAGCACCGGCGGCAGCAGCTGGTTCATCTCGGTCAGGGCGCGGCGCAGCGCCAGCCGCGGGTCGAAGTGCGCCCCGAATCCGAAGGTGATGTCCTGCGCGGCCTTGTCCCGCCGCCGGGAGACGGCCGCCACGACCGGAATGCCGAAGTCCGAGGTGAGGTCCAGTGCCCACACCTCACGGTGCAGATCCCGCTCGTAGGCCGTGCGCAGCCCGGCGATCCACGGCTCGTCGAAGGCGTCGAGGTCCAGCGCGGCCTGCCGGGTCCGGTTGTACCACCACTGCGCGACCGCGTCCCGCTCCACCAGCTCCAGGAAGCCCTGCACGATGGCGTCCTCCAGGCTGCTGCCGGCCGCGTTGCCGTTGGAGTCGGCCGGTACGGCGGGCGGGGTGCCGTCCGGGCCCGGCCCGAAGTACAACAGCGAGGTGGGCAGCAGCCGTTGACGGCGATGGGTCAGTGACCACACCGGGGTCCAGTCGGTGGGAGCGGAGGCGTCGAAGGGCGCGGCGACCCGCTGGAGCGGTGAGGCGGTCGCGTTCCACCGCGCGCGGTCACGGAACTGCCGTGCCGCCCACAGCTGGCAGCGATTGGGGTGCAGTGCGTCGCCGCCCAGCGCCCGCAGCGAGTCACGGATCACCGGCTCATCGCCCTGACGCGTCCCCGAGTAGCGCTCCACGGCCTCACACAGCGCACTGACCTGCGCCTCGACCGCGGTCACGCCCTTGCCGCCGCTGAGGCTGCGCAGTCCGCCGCGCAGCCAGCCCAGCCCGCCGCCGAGCGCCACGTTGTGCCCCGAGGTGTAACAGTGCAGCGCGGCAGGGGCGTTGTCCGCGCGCCGGATCTCACTGACGACACCGGTCACCGGCCCCACCAGATGGCCGTGGCGCGCCAGCATCTGCTCGGGGGGCAGCGCCCGGTGGTTGCCGCCGCCGTGCGCGGCCTTGGCGCGCGAGCGGGGCACCACGGGCCGGTCCACCATCCGCGCCACCAGCCCCGGGTCCCCGCAGCCGTGGCACTGGGGTCTTCGCTGCACGGTGTGGTGCCGGGTGTGCAGCGTCAGGGTGTCCAGCGCACAGATCGCGTCATGGCTCTCCCGCCGCACCCCGCCCAGCCAGGTCGCCGCCAGCAGCACGGCCAGTTGCAGGCCCATGGCACGGCCCGCGGCCAGCGAGGCCTCGGGCGCCGCCACCGGTCGGTCCGCCCCCAGGGCGCGCTGCACCGCCAGTTCGGCCCGCCGGTGGCCGCGCAGCCGGTCGGCCAGACAGTGCCAGCAGGCGCCCTCTTCCGGCCGGAACACCGGTCCGGCCCACGGCTCCGCGCCGCAGGGGCGCACCGGCAGCCAGGGCCGGCCCTGCGCACGGTGCCAGGTGTCGACCGCCGCCAGGTCCGGGGCGAGGTAGTCGTCGCAGAGCACCAGGGAGAGATCCGCTGCACCCGCCGACGGGCCGCCGCCGGGGCCGGGCCCGACGACCGTGAGCCCGGAGTCGGCGCATGCGGTGCGCAGTCCGTCGGCCGCACCCCGGCCCACGGTCAGGATCTCGACCGTCGGCCGGATGCGCGGCGGGACGGACCGCAGTCCGGAGACCTCCGCCAGGTCCCAGAACGCCGCGGCCGCACCGTCGGACGGCGCACCGGGCGCGGAGCGGTAGCCGATGAGCCCGGCCGTGGCCAGCTCGGCCACCACCGCGCCGGCCTGCATCGCGGGCAGCTCGCGCGCCGCCTCCGTCAGCAGTTTCGACAGCGTCCGGGTGCCGTCGAGCAGCGGCGCGACGACCTCGGCCGGGCGGCCGAACAGCGCGGTGACGCCCTGCCCGGACAGCAGATAGGTGGCCTCGTCGGGCACCACCTCGGCACGCAGATGGCGGCGGAAGCCGACCAGGGGCTCCGTGGTCTCCACGGCGTCAGACGGCGTACGGGATACCGGTCAGCAGCGTGGTGGCCGTGGCGTCCGGCCGTCCGAGATCCTCGATGACGAGCGCCGGCGCGGTGTAGACGGGCTCCGCTCCCAGCAGCCCGAACTCGGCGAACACGGCCGCCGGGTCACTGGTGTAACGGTGCTTCAGGTCGGGCTCCAGGCCCGCCCGGGCGACGAGTTCGGCGAAGCGGCAGAGGTCGGCGGCGGTGTCGGTCGCGGTGTGGTCAGACATGGTCCGGTGCGTCGCGGGCATGTGACTGTTCCCTCCGTTGTCGGACGGTCCGTCGGGGTTGGCCTGAAGTGCTCGGCACGACGACCCGGCGTCCGGTGAGGCAGTATTCTGCGGGCGCCGGAGGCACAGGCCCCAGTGCCTGGTTCACCACATCGGCATGACATTTTCATGATTGTGTTCATGAGTGGCTCACTGGGCTCGTGCGCTCCCCGGTGCCAACCTCGCTTGAAGCTCGAGATGAACCGCGGCCCGGTGGCCGGCGGTTGTGACTCACGAGGGGAGAGCACTCATGGAAATCAAGGTTCTGGGCCCGCTGACCGCCCACGAACACGGTGTCTCGCTGGTGCCGAGCGCCGCCAAACCGCGGCAGATACTCGCGCTGCTCGCCCTGCAGGGCGACCATGTGGTGACCGTACCGACGCTGATGGAAGAGATCTGGGGGCAGAACGTGCCGCGCAGCGCGGCCACCACCCTGCAGACCTACATCCTCCAGCTGCGCCGCAAGATCGCGGTGGCCCTGGACGGCGACCCGGTGCGCAACGCCAAGGAGGTCCTGGTCACCCAGCACGGCGGCTACCTCCTCCAGGTCCAGCCCGGCCAGGTCGACGTCCAGGAGTTCGAGCAGCTCGCCCTGTCGGGGCGCGGCGCCTACGACGCCCACGACTACGCCGCCGCCTCCGCCCTGCTGGGCAAGGCCCTGGCCATCTGGCAGGGGCCCGCGCTGGTCGATGTGCCCGTGGGCGGGGTGCTGGAACTGGAGGTGCTCCGGCTGGAGGAGGACCGGATGGCCTGCCTGGAGCGCCGGATCGACGCCGACCTCAAACTCGGCCGGCACACCGAGGTGGTGCCCGAACTCTGCTTCCTCGCCGCCCGGCACCCCATGCACGAGAACTTCTGCGCCCAGTTGATGACGGCACTGCACTGCTCAGGCAGCTCCTGGCGTGCGCTGGAGGCGTACCAGCGGCTGCGCGAGGCGCTCGTCGGGGAGCTCGGCATCGAGCCGTCGGCCCGGCTCCAGCAGCTCCAACACGCGGTCCTGTCCGGGGACTTGCCCCTCGGCCAGCGTCTGACCGCCACCGGCTGACGGAGCCCGCCGGCCGCCGTCGGCCGGACCGGGCCGCGCCCGGCAGCCGCGCCGCCGTGCGCTCTCCAGCGGGGTTCGAGCCGGCGTTCCTACGTTCGGCCGATGACGATCCTTCAGGAAACCGCGACCCCGCCGCTCAGCCCACCGCGCCCCGATCTGGGCCGGGCCACCGACGAGCTGCACCGCCTCAAGGAGGAGGTCGGCCGCGGCCCCGACGCCGCCGCCACCCGCCGGCAGCACGCCAAGGGCAAGCTGACCGCTCACGAGCGGCTGGAACTCCTCTTCGACGACGGCACCTTCACCGAGCTCGAACCGCTGCGCCGGCACCGGGCCACCGGCTTCGGGCTGGAGTCCCGCAAACCGCACGGCGACGGCGTGATCATCGGCTGGGGCCTGGTGCACGGCCGCACCGTCTTTGCCTACGCCCACGACTTCCGGGTGTTCGCCGGGGCGCTGGGCGAGGCGCACGCGACGAAGGTGCACAAGGTCATGGACCTCGCGGAGGCGTCCGGTGCCCCGCTGGTCTCGCTCAACGACGGCGCCGGCGCCCGCATCCAGGAAGGCGTCACCGCACTCGCCGGCTACGGCGGGATCTTCCGCCGCAACGTCCGTGCGTCCGGGGTGATCCCGCAGATCTCAGTGATGCTCGGCCCGTGTGCCGGCGGCGCGGCCTACTCCCCGGCACTGACCGACTTCGTGTTCATGGTGCGCGAGACCGCCCAGATGTTCATCACCGGCCCGGACGTCGTCCAGGCCGTCACCGGGGAGAAGATCACCCACAACGGTCTGGGCGGTGCCGATGTGCACGCCGAGACCTCCGGCGTCGCCCACTTCGTCTTCGACGACGAGGCCGCCTGCCTGGAAGAGGTGCGCTGGCTGCTGTCGCTGCTGCCGCGCAACAACCGTGAACTCGCCGCGCCCGTACGGGGCGAGGACCCGGCGGACCGGCGCACCGACGCCCTCACCGGCCTGGTCCCCGCCGACCCCGGACGGGCCTACGACATGCGCGCGGTGATCGAGGAGATCGTCGACGACGGCGAGTACCTGGAGGTGCACGAGGGCTGGGCCCGCAATGTGGTGTGCGCCCTGGCCCGGATCGACGGGCAGACCGTCGGCGTGATCGCCAACCAGCCGAACGTCCTGGCCGGTGTGCTGGACATTCACGCCTCGGAGAAGGCCGCCCGCTTCGTCACCACCTGCGACGCCTTCAACATCCCGCTGGTGACGCTGGTGGACGTGCCCGGCTTCCTGCCGGGCGTCGACCAGGAGCACGGCGGCATCATCCGGCACGGCGCCAAGCTGCTGCACGCCTACTGCAACGCCACCGTGCCCCGTATCTCCCTCGTGCTGCGCAAGGCCTACGGCGGCGCGTACATCGTCATGGACTCCCGCTCCATCGGCGCCGATCTGTCCTTCGCCTGGCCCACCAACGAGATCGCGGTGATGGGCGCCGAGGGCGCGGCCAATGTCGTCTTCCGCCGCGAGATCGCCGCGTCCCCCGATCCGGACGCGACCCGCGAGCGGCTGGTCAAGGAGTACAAGTCCGAGCTGATGCACCCCTATTACGCGGCCGAACGCGGCCTCGTCGACGACGTGATCGACCCCGGCGACACCCGGCGGGTGCTGACCCGGTCCCTGGCCATGCTCCGCGAGAAGAAGGCCGAACTGCCCGACCGCAAGCACGGCATCGTCCCGACATGAGACCGCGGGCACCTCGCTGACCAGCGCCTACGGCAGTCCCGTCGGCAGATCCACGCACATACGAGCGGGTATCGAGGCGAGGGCCGAACCATGGCGGAGCCGGCAGCGGGGGAAGCGCCACCAGCGGCCACCGAAGCTGTCCGCCGCGGCGGCGGGGCGCGGGGGAACACCCCCGCCCGGCCCCGGCCGCCGGGCTCATCGAGGAGCGGACCGACCGAAGGGAACACCGTGGCCCGCAACGTTCCGTCAGGCCCGTACCCGCAGGGGTACTTGGCCCCGTCGAAGGCGAGGTAGCGGCGATGCGCAGAGTCGCCATCACAGGACTCGGGGCCGTCGCGCCCGGGGGAGTGGGCATCAAGAACTACTGGGACCTGCTGACCGCCGGCCGGTCGGCGACCCGCACGATCTCCTTCTACGACGCCTCCCCGTTCCGCTCGCGGGTCGCCGCCGAGTGCGACTTCGACCCCGCGGCGGCCGGGCTGACGCCGCAGGAGATCCGCCGGCTGGACCGCGCCGCGCAATTCGCGGTCGTCTCCACCCGCGAGGCGCTCGCCGACAGCGGCCTGGAGGCGGCCGGCATCGACCCGGGCCGGATCGGCACCTCCCTGGGCAGCGCGGTCGGCTGCACCACCAGCCTGGAGCGCGAGTACGTCGTCGTCAGCAACGGCGGACGCAGCTGGCAGGTCGATCACACCTATGCGGTCCCCGAGCTCTACCGGCACTTCGTGCCCAGCTCGATGGCCGCCGAGGTCGGCATGGCGGCGGGCGCCGAGGGCCCCGCGGCCGTCGTCTCCACCGGCTGCACCTCCGGCCTCGACTCCCTGGGCCATGCCGTCGAGCTGATCCGCGAGGGCACCTGTGACGTCATGATCGCCGGCGCCACCGAGGCCCCCATCTCCCCGATCACCTCGGCCTGTTTCGACGCCATCCACGCCACCACCCCGCGCAACGACACCCCGGAGAGCGCCTGCCGCCCCTTCGACCGCACCCGCAGCGGACTGGTCCTGGGCGAGGGCGCCGCCATCCTCGTCCTGGAGGAGCTGACCAGCGCACAGGCCCGCGGCGCGCACATCTACGCGGAGATCGCAGGGTTCGCCGCGCGCTGCAACGCGTACCACATGACCGGGCTCAAGCCGGACGGCCGCGAGATGGCCCAGGCCATCGACGCCGCCCTGGCCGAGGCGCGGATCGACCCCACTGCCATCGACTACATCAACGCCCATGGCTCCGGCACCAAGATGAACGACCGGCACGAGACCGGCGCCTTCAAGCGCAGCCTCGGCGCGCACGCCTACCGCACGCCGGTCAGCTCCATCAAGTCCATGATCGGGCACTCGCTCGGCGCGATCGGCTCGCTGGAGATCGCCGCCTGTGCGCTGGCCATGGAGCACTCGGTGCTGCCGCCCACCGCCAACCTGCACGAGCCCGACCCCGAACTCGACCTGGACTACATCCCGCTCACCGCCCGCGAGAAGAAGACCGACACCGTCCTCAGCGTCGGCAGCGGATTCGGCGGCTTCCAGAGCGCGATGGTGCTGGCCCGTCCGGAGAGGAGCGCCGTATGACCGCCACGACCGTGGTGACCGGCATCGGCATCACCGCACCCAACGGCCTGGGCACCGAGGACTACTGGAAGGCCACCCTGGACGGCCGCTCCGGTATCGGCCCGGTCACCCGCTTCGACGCCTCGCAGTACCCCGCGACGCTGGCCGGCGAGGTCCCCGGCTTCGTCGCCGAGGAGCACATCCCCAGCCGGCTGATGCCGCAGACCGACCACATGACCCGCCTCGCACTGACCGCCGCCGACTGGGCCATCGACGACGCGGGGGTCGACGCGGCGGCCCTGCCCGAATACGGCATGGGCGTGGTCACCGCCGCCTCGGGCGGCGCCGTCGAGTTCGGCCAGCGTGAACTGCAGAACCTGTGGAGCAAGGGCAAGGAATACGTCAGCGCCTACCAGTCGTTCGCCTGGTTCTACGCCGTCAACACCGGCCAGATCTCCATCCGGCACAAGATGCGCGGCCCCAGCGGGGTGCTGCTGACCGAACAGGCCGGCGGGATCGACTCCCTCGGCCACGCACGGCGCCACATCCGCAAGGGCATCCCGCTGGTCGTCGCCGGCGGCGTCGACGCGGCCCTCTGCCCCTGGGGCTGGGTGCCGCAGCTCGCCTCCGGGCGGATGAGCACCGTCGGCGACCCGGCCCGCGCCTACCTGCCGTTCTCGCCGGACGCCTGCGGATACGTGGCCGGCGAGGGTGGCGCGATCCTCGTCACCGAGGACGCCGGCAGTGCCCGCGACCGCGGCGCCCGGCAGATCTACGGCGAACTCGCCGGGTACGCCGCCACGCTCGACCCGGCCCCCGGGTCCCCGCGTCCGCCCGGCCTGGGCCGGGCCGCGCGCCACGCGCTGGCCGACGCGGGCCTCACGCCCGACGACATCGATGTGGTCTTCGCCGACGCCGCGGGCGTACCGGAACTGGACCGGGTGGAGACCGAGGTGATCGCCGCCCTCTTCGGGCCGCGCGCCGTGCCCGTCACCGCGCCCAAGACCATGACCGGTCGTCTGCTCGCCGGCGGCGCGGCCCTGGACGCGGCGACCGCCCTGCTCGCCCTCCGCGACGGCGTCATTCCCCCCACCGTCAACGTGGCCGCCCCGGCCACGGACTTCCCCCTCGATCTGGTCACCGGCTCACCGAGGGAACAGGACCTGCGCGCCGCGCTGGTGCTGGCCCGCGGCCACGGTGGCTTCAACGCGGCCCTCGTCGTACGACGGCATGCCGCGACGACGGACCCGGCATCCGGCCGGAACGACTGAGAGGACACGCCATGCCCATCACCACCACCCACGTCACCCTCACCGACCTCACCCGGATGCTGCGTGAGAGCGCGGGCGAGGAGGAGGGCGTCGACCTGGACGGCGACGTCATCGACACGCCCTTCATCGAGCTCGGCTACGACTCCCTCGCCCTGCTGCAGGTGATCGGCGAGATCCAGCGGGAGTACGGCGTGGAGATCCCGGACGACGCGGTCGTCGACGCCGAGACCCCGCGCGCCCTGCTCGACCTCATCAACGCCGGCACCGCGTCGGCCGCATGATCTGGCGTCGAAGGCGGCCATCCCGGTTCCCCCGGCCGGACGGGCCGCCTTCGGCGCCGCTCCACGAGGAGTGAGGCTGCCTGGTGGCGGGTGCCCACACCACCGTGCGCTCCCGCCACGCAGGCTCCCCTTCCCGCACGTTCCCGGGCTGCCCGGTGGCCCCTTCCGCCGTCACACGCACCACGCCGGACCCCGCACCGGCCGTGCCCTACCGCCCGGCAGATCGCCCCCAACCGGCATCCGCCCGCCGCGCACCACCCGCCACACCCTGCATGTGCACCCGCCCGGAAGGAGGGCACCCATGCCTCTCGCCAACCAGACCGCGGTGACCAGAAGGCTGGAGATCACCCCCAAGGCACCACCGCTCCCGGGCGATGCGGACGCCCCGATCGCCGCCGCCGACCCGTCGGGCGCCGCCACGGCCGCCGGCACCGATACGGCGGACGGTGCGGCCACCGGCACCGAGGCACCCGACGATGCGGCCGTGGGCCCGCCCCTCGGCCCCGTCATCGACACCTCCGCCCGCCGTACCCTCCCGCCCGCCGCCGTCACCGCCGTGCTGCACGCCTTCGGCGGCCGTCGCCAGGACCTCCCACCCCGTACGGTCGTCGTCCTCGGGTCCACCGCTCCGCTCACCGCACTCCCCGCCACCCACGAGGGCATCCCGGTCCGTACCGCCTCCTCGCCCGCGCACGCCCTGCACCTGGCCCACCACGAACTCCAGGCCAAGAGCGCCGACCTGGCGTTGGTTGCGGGCTTCCAGGAGCCCCTGGGCCGGGCCGTCACCGTCCAGGCCCTGCGCCGGGCGGCCGAAGCGGTCGCCGCCGACGACAGTGTGCTGGGGGTGCTGGACTTCGAAGGCTGTGCGGGGCCGGCGGACGAGCCGGTCCTGCGGCCGTCCCGGCACAGCCGCCGGCTCACCGACCCCGCGGCGCCCCGTCTGCTGCTGTGGTCCGGCGGCAACGCGGCGGAGGAACAGCGCGTACGGCGCGAACTGGCGCCCCTGCTCGACGGTTTGTTCCCGGAGGCGTTCCCCGCCCTGCCGGCCACCATGCCCTGCGGCAAGGCTCCCGGGCCGGTCCGTGCCGGGGCCGTCACCACGGCCGAGCGGGCCCCTGCGGCGGTCGCCGCGGCCCGCACCGTGCACGCGCCCCGCCCCCGCCCGGTCGCGCTGCTCTTCCCCGGCCAGGGCTCCCAGCACACCGCGATGGCCGCCGGACTCTACGGCCGGGAGCCGGTCTTCACCGCCGCCGTCGATGCCGTACTGGAGCTCATGGGCCCGGAGGGGCCCGCCATCCGCGCCGACTGGCTCGCCGACACCCCGGTCATCGCCATCGACGACGTCCGCCGCGCCCAGCCCCTGCTCTTCGCGGTCGACTACGGCCTGGGGTGCATGGTGCTCAGCTGGGGCATCCGCCCGGCCGCCCTCCTGGGCCACAGCGCCGGCGAACTGGTCGCCGCGGTCCTCGCCGGAGTGGTCCCGCTCAGCGACGCGGTCGCGATGATGCGCGAGCGGGTCGTCGCGGCGGTGCGGATTCCCGCGGGCGGCATGCTCGCGGTGGCCGCGGGCGCCGACACGCTGCGTCCGTACCTGCGTGCCGATGTGGTCATCGCCGCGGTCAACGCCACCAGCCAGACCATGCTGGCCGGTTCGACCGCTCCGCTGGCGGAAACGGCAGCCGCGCTGCGCGCCGCCGGGCACACCGTCGTCACGGTGCCCGCCACCAGCCCCTTCCACAGCCCGGCCATGGCCCCGGCATCGGCCGCGGTGGAACGCGCCTACACCGGTATCCCCTTCCGCACCCCCGACCTGCCGCTCTACTCCGGCTACACCGGCGACCTGCTGGGGCCCGACGACGCGGTGAGCCCCCGCTTCTGGGCCCGGCAGATCACCGACCCGGTGCTCTTCCAGCCCGCGCTGGACCAGCTGCTGGCGGCCGACGACATGCTCCTCCTCGAAGCGGGCCCCCGGCAGACCCTCACCGTCTTCGCCCGCCGCCACCGCGCCGTCCGTCTGGGCGCCTCGGCCGCCGTCCCCCTCCTGCCCGCCCGCCCCGTCACCCCGGAGGGCGACCGGCACGCCGTCCTGACCGCGGCCTGCCGCCTCTGGCAGGAGGGCCACCAGCTCAAAGGAGAAGCCCTGGCCCGCCTCTGGACCTGCGCCGCGGAAGAGGCCACCCCCGCCCCCGCCACCCGGGCCGGCACACCCCCGGTGGGCGTCGCGGGCTGAGGCCACCACGGACGGGAATCCGGCGGGCCCGCGCCGGATTCCCGCCGCGGACCGCTCCCCGCACCGGCCGCACCGCCGCGAAGCGGTCGCGGCCCGGAGACCCTGCCCTCGCCCCCGCTCTCGCCCATTGGCCCCTTCCGGCGCGACATGAGCCGACGAGGCTGTACCAATGGCACAGCTATCTCGGCGTCTGTTGAGCAACCTGCCGCAGTGATGCTGTGATGGTCCCGTCGATGGCGCTGCGGATCCCCGCGGCGCCTTTTTCATGCGGGAACGGCGAAGGGGCGGAAGCTGTGCTGAAGAGGATGTTCGTGGCTCCGGATCCGGGGTGGCTGCGGCTGCGCAGCGCCGCCCGGTCCGTCCTCGGCATCGGCCTGGCGGTCACCGTGTGCGGTTTCGCCGGGCACTCGCTCGTCGCGGCCATCACCGGCGGGCTCGCCGCGCTGCTCGCCCTCTTCACGGTCACCGACGCGACGGTCCGCGCGCAGATGGTCACCACGGGCCTGCTGCCCGCGGTCGGCTTCCCAGTGCTCGCCGTCGCGGCGACGCTCCATGAACATCCGGTGGGGCGGGGTGTGGCCTTCGCCGCGGTGGTGGGCGCGGGGGTCTACGCCCGGCGCTGGGGGCCGCGTGGCCACGCCCTGGGGGTGTTCGCGTTCATGACCTTCTTCGCGGCGCAGTTCCTGCACACGGTGCCGGGACAGCTGCCCGACCTGTATGCCGCGATCGCCCTCTCCCTGGCCGCCTCCTCGACCGTCCGCTTCGGGCTGTGGTGCTACGAGCGCCGGCTGCCCCCGGCCGTCGTGCCCACCCCGACGGGCGCGAGGGGGCTCGCCCGGACGACCACCCGCCAGGCGATCCAGGCCACCGCCGGCAGCGCCTTCGCCCTCGTCGTGGGCCAGTTGCTCTCCGAGCAGCGCTGGTACTGGGCCGTGGGCGCGACGTGGTGGATCTTTGTGAACACCACCTCGCGCGGCGAGACGGTGGTCCGCGGCTTCCGCCGCACCCTCGGCACGGTGATCGGCATCGTCCTCGGGCTGCTCGTCGCCGTCCCGCTGCACGGCGCCGTCGTCCCCACGGTGGTCCTGCTCGCGGTCAGCGTCTTCGGGATCTTCTACACCGCCGCTGTCTCGTATACGTGGATGATGCTCGCGGTGACGTTGATGGCCACGCTGCTCTACGGCCTCCTGGGAGTGCTGGACCCCGGCCTGCTCACGCTGCGTCTCACGGAGACCGGTGTGGGGGCGCTCGGCGCGGCGCTGGCGGTGCTCTTCGTGCTGCCCGTCACGACCCACGCCACCACCGACGCCTGGATCGAGCGCGCCCTGCGCTGTGTGCACCGCTGCACCGCCGAGGCCGCCGCCCGCCTCGCGGGCTCCGCGACCGCCGACCCCGCCCCCCACGTCGCCGAACTGGGGCCGCTGCTGAGCCGGGTGCGACTGTCGCTCTCCCCGCTCGTGCACCCCCTGAGCCCGCTGCGCGCCCGCAAGGCGCGGGCGCGGCAGGTGCTTGCGCTGCTCGACGACTGCGCCCGTGAGGTCCGCGCGCTGGCCACCATCGCCGCCGACCCGGAGGCATCCCACGATGCCCGGCTCACCGCCTCCTGCCAGCGTGTGGAGGCCGCCGTCGAGGCACTGACCACCCCGCGCAGGGCACCCGACGCGGCGGCCGCCACCGTCTTTGTGGCGCACCCGCCCGCTGCGGAACCCGCGCTGGTCCATCTCCACGGCCTGGAGCGGGCCCTGGCCGACCTCTCCGCGCCGCTGCGCAGCTCCCCGCGCTCCCCACTGGTCGACGCCTGACCCGGAGCGCCTCCGGGGGCAGCCCGCCGTGCGTCCTGCGCGGCGTACGGAGCGCCCTGGGACGCAGGTTCGCTCCCGGGCGCGCGGGGCGCACGCCCGGGAGCGGGAACCCGCCATCGCCCCCAACGCCCCGCCCCCGGCTGTTAGCGTCGCCGGGGCACCTCAACGGGCAGGCGGACGAAGGGCGGACCAGTGGAAACGAGCGACCACGGCCGGCGCGCGTACTTCGGATCGTTCACCGCGGCCGGCGGCCTCGGCATCACCACCGCGGCCGTCCACCCGGAGACCGGCGCACTCACCCCGCTGCACTCCACCGACGCCGTCCCCCACCCCTCCTACCTGGCCCCGAGCCCCGACGGCCGCTACCTCTACGCGGTCAGCGAGACCCCGGACGGCACCGCGGCGGCCTTCGCCCTCACCTGGCGGGGACCCGAACTGCTCGCACCTGCCGTCCCCGTGGACGGCGCCGACCCGACCCACCTCACCCTGGCGCGTGGCCACCTCGTCACCGCCAACTACAGCTCCGGCAGCGTCAGTACGCTCCCCGTACGGCCGGACGGCACGCTCGCCGGTCCCGCCACGGTGCTCGCCCACCGGGGCAGCGGCCCGCGGACCGACCGTCAGGAGGGCCCGCACGCCCACGCCGTGCTGCCCGACCCCAGCGGCCGCTGGCTGCTCAGCGTCGACCTGGGCACCGACTCGGTCCGCAGCTGCGCCCTGGCCGCCGGCGACGGGACGCTGGCCGTACGCGCCGAGACCCGGCTGCGGCCCGGCAGCGGCCCGCGTCATCTCGCCTTCCACCCGCACGGCGACCGCGCCTATGTCATCAATGAACTCGATCCGACGGTCACGGTCTGCCGATGGGACGCCGGCTCCGGTGCGCTGACGCCCCTGGGGGAGACCCCCCTCCTCCCGGACGGGGCCGCCGCGGACGGCACCTTCCCCTCCGAACTGGTCGTCTCCCTTGACGGCCGGTTCGCCTGGGCCGCCAACCGGGGCCACGACAGCCTCTCCGTCCTCTCCCTCGACGGCGACACCGCCACCCTTGTCACCACCGTGCCCTGCGGCGGCCACTGGCCCCGTGATCTGGCGCTGCACCCCGACGGCCGGCACCTTTACGCCGCCAATGAGCGCTCCGGTGACGTCACTTGGTTCACCGTCGACCCGGCGACCGGCATCCCGGCCCGCAGCGGATCGGTCCCGGCGCCGGCCGCCTCCTGCGTGGTCTTCGTCTGAGCTGCCCGGGGCCGCTGAGCTGCCCGCGGCCGCCTCATCCCTGCGGAAAGCGTCCGCCGAAGTACACCTGTGTCTCGGCGAGCCGGCCGTCCCGCACCGTCATCACCTCGACATTGCGATGCCGCTCGCCCGTCTTCAGCTCGTACTCGTACCGGACGAAGACCTGCTCGCCGTCGAGGGCCACGGCGTCGAGAATCTCCTGCGAGCGCAGCCGGTCCGCCGTGGGGAAGCAGATCTCCAGGAACGCGGCCTTGCCGATGTGGTCGTCCTGCGGACTGGTGAAGGCGAAATCCTCGGCGAGCAGCCGGTCCATGGCCGCACGGTCCTGGGCGAGATAGGCCCCGAAGGCGGCGCGGACGAGGTCGACGTTCGACATGAACTTCCTTCCGTTGGGCGGCCCGCTGAGGCGCGCGGGGCGAGCGGGCCGGCGAATGCCTCTGCAGGACGGTAGACCTCGCGGTGCTCCCGGACTCATCGGTCGGCGTGTCAGGGGCGCGGCAAGCCCCCTGTGAGGGCAGCTCGCGGGCGTACGCCCACCGGGGCGCCCGTACCGCGGCCACCGGACTCCCGGGCCTTCTGAGGGGCATCTGCGCCGCTCGGAGCGGAATCGGACGTATCGCCTCCGGCTGGACACGGTGCCTGGACGAGGCGCCCGGACCAGGCGCCCGGACAGGGCGACCGCACACGCCGAAGAGCCGTCCCGACAAGCCGAAGGGCCGCCCCGCGCGGTGCGCGAAGACGGCCCTTCGTCGGAGCGGCGTCCGGTCCGACGGAAGAGTCCTAGCGGACCGGTACCCCCTGTGCCTGCGTCGGGAGGGTGATGCCCACCGCCGCCGCATAGTTCGACAGCGCCAGCCGGCCGACCGTGCCGTAGGCGCCCAGCGCCTCGGCCGATGCGCAGCCCGCCTCCGCCGCGGCCGCCCCCAGAAGGCCGTCGGTGATCTCCGGGCCGATCAGGTACGGGGCCAGCGCCAGCTGCTGCGAACCGGATCCGCGCAGCTGCTCGGCCGTACGGGAGATGGCGCCCTCCTCGTCCAGGGCGGCGGCCAGCACCGGCACCGCGAGCCGTGCGGAGAGCAGCATGCCGGTGATCCCGGCGGCCTGCACGGCCTCCTCGCCGCCCACGGTGGCGAGGATGATGCCGTCCGCCGCCGTGGCGACCGTGAACAGCCGGGCACGGTCGGCGCGCGCCAGACCGGCCTCGGAGAGCCGGACATGCAGCGCCTCGGCGAGCAGCGGGTGCGGGCCGAGGACATCGGTCAGTTCGGCGCCGGAGCCGCTGTTCATCATGGCCTGGCGTATCCGGCGCAGCAGGGCACTGTCCGGCCCGGCCAGCAGCGGCACCACCACGGCGGCGGGGCCGGGGTCGGGCTGCCCGTCGGCGCCCACCCGGGCCTTGTGCTCGGTGGCGGCCTGCGCCAGCACGGCCTCCAGGGACGGGAACTCGTCGTCGCCGCCGTCGACATAGCCGATCCGGGCGTCGAGGCCCGGGAGCTCGGAGCGGGCGATGCTGGAGACCTCTTCCGCCAGGCTGCGCGAGGCGGCGGAGGGGGTGCCGGGCACGGCCAGCACCAGGGCGGGCGCGCCTTCGGGTGCGGCGAGCGGCTCCGGCCTGCGGTGGCGGCCGGACTGCCGCGCGCGCGGCATACGTACAGGCAGGCCGGGTGCGGCTCCCGCGCTCGGGGAGGCGGCGTCGAAATCGGGCGAGCCAGGTGCGGGCCCAGTGGGGGAACTCATGGCGCCGCATGCTAACGGTTCGGACCACCCCCGCGCGGAGGGAGGGTTCGGTGACGAGGTATCCGTCCCGATTTATCCCGCGCGTCACCCCGTGCTACCCCGGTGCAGGCCGTGTGATCTGCAACAACTTCGCATCGGCGGGCAGTGTCAGACGGTCATCGGCCAGTGCCGCGGCGATGGTCAGCGCCCCGTCGAGCGGGCTCCCGGCGGCGGGGGGGGGGGGGGGGGGGGGGGGCGCCCCCCGCCCCGCCCGCGGCGGGCGGCGGCCCGACGCCCGGTCGCCCGCCCACAACAACCCCCCCCCCGCTCACCCGGCGAGCGGCCCCGCC
>NZ_JBICXQ010000042.1:0-65615 GCF_043200375.1 Streptomyces sp. NPDC048434
ATCAAGACCATGAAGGACACCGGCGCCGACATGAGCGTCAAATACAAGGAAACCGCACGCGGCGGACTCGCCGTCAACATCATCGAGTGCTGAGGCAGGGATAGCGGACGAGGTCCGGGGCGGCGCCCTCCGTCCGCCGAGGGTGACCGCCGAGGTGATCCGCCGGTCCGCGGACGCTCGCGCCCGACGGGTCGGCTATCGGCCGATCTCCCAGGCGAAGGGCGGGAGTTCACGGGCCCGGGAGTAGATGTCCAGGGCCTGGTTCGCGGGGACGAAGGGGTGGACGCGGGCGCCTTCGAGGCCGGCCAGCAGGCGGGCGCAGTGGTGGACGCAGCCGGCGGCCTCCCTGCCCTGGCGGTCGACGATGGTGGCGGCGTCCTGCGGGCCCTCGCACTGGGTGGGGTCCTTGGCGGCGGCGGCCGGGCAGCGGCCATGGGGGGCGGCGGACGCGGCGGTCCCCCCGGCTGACGGGCGCGGCGGCGAGGCGTCGAGTGGCTCGTTCATCGGTGTGTCCCCCTGGTGCCGCGGTGGTACGTGCCGTGAGGGCGCCCTGGTGGCATCGCTTCCGCCGTCCCGGCACCCAGGACAGTGCTGCTCGGCGCGGGACGCGTCCATGCCGCCTTGGGAAAGATCTGGTCCGATCGTCAGCTATTCATGGGAATGCGCGCTTTGGGGGCTCGCACCGGCCGGGGCCGGGCGGTCCCGGCCGGGGAGGGCGAACGGTTCCAGGAGCAGCGCGAGGGCGAGCAGGGTGGCCGCCAGCAGCCAGCCGCCGAGGACATCGCCCGGCCAGTGGACGCTCAGGTAGACGCGGGTGAGGCCGACCCCGACGGCCCAGAGGGCGAGCACCACGCACCAGGTGCGGGCCACGGCGGGGCGGGCGCGCCGGGCGATGCCCCAGGCCAGGATCCCGGCCGCCAGCGCCGAGGTGGTGGCATGGCCGGAGGGGAACGCATGGCCGGAGGCGTGCCCGGCCCAGTCGGCGGCCGGCGGGCGGGGGCGGGCGATCAGCTCCATCAGGCCGTAACGGATCGCCTGGCCGACGGCGAGGACGGCGACGGCGCAGATCACCGCGCGCAGCCGGCCCGCCGCACTCCGGCCGGCCAACAGGCCGGCGAGCACCGCCAGCAGATAGGGAACCGGGCCGCTGCCGGTGGCGGTCAGTGCGCGGGCCATGGAGCGCAGCGGCTCCCCGTGGTGTGCCGTGGACCAGTGGATGGCGGCCTGTTCGGGGGCGAGCGGGGCTCCGTGCCGTACGGACACGGTGACCAGCACGGCGGTGAAGAGCGCGGCGCAGACCGCGGCGACGGTGAGGAGGGGGACGGCAGCGGGACGTCGCCACGTCCCAAGGCGCGGGACCGGCTCCGGGTCCGGCCGTGGCCGCTGTGGTCCCGGCTCGGGCGCCGTCACCGCGCGGCCACCAGGGGGCGCAGCCGGGTGTCCCGGATCCGGTCGACGGCGGGGGCCGCGCGGCGGGCGAGCGGGGTGAGCCCCCGTGCCACGACGGCGCCGGCGATCAGGCCGACGGCGACGTCGTGCGGGTAGTGCGCACCGACCCAGACGCGTGAGGCCGCCATGAGGAACGCGGCCGCCACGGCGATCCGGCCCAGTTGCCGGTCGCACAGCAGCAGGGCGACCGCGGCCGCCGCGGCGATGGCGGAGTGGTTGCTGGGGAAGGACCAGTCGCCGGGCCCGGGACAGGCCTCGACGGTGACGGTGTGGAGCGTCTGGCAGGGCCGCTGTTCGTCGAAGAAGGTCTTGACGAGGTCGTTGACGAGGAAGGCGGCGACCACGACGACGGGGGTGGCCAGCGCCGTCGCCATGGCGCCGGAAGTGCCGTTCCGCGCCCGCCACCAGCCGATCAGCATCAGGGCGGCGAAGAGGGCGAGGCCGTAATCGGTCCAGTAGGAGAGGAGGGCGTTCAGGTCGTGCGGGGCACGCTGGGCGAGCGCGGTGATCCGGGTGTACAGGCCGCCGTCGATCGAGGCTCCCCCGAAGGCGAGGTGGTTCACAGGGTTCTCCTTGGCGGCTCGGGGCTCGACGGCCGGCGGCTGGGTGCGGTGGTGGCGGAGGGGGCGGACGGCTGGGGTGGTTCAGGCGCCGGGCGGCGGTGTGGGGCCGGGCGTCGTTTCCGGGCGCCTGCGGGAGCGGAGCAGTTCGACGGCGAGCGGGGCCAGCGACACCAGCACCACCAGGGCGACCAGCGGCAGCAGATAGCGGTCCACGTTCGGTACGGACGCCCCCAGTCCGTATCCGGCGAGGGTGAGGCCGAGCGTCCAGAGCAGGCCGCCGGTGATCTGCCAGAGGGCGAACGTGCGGGCGGGCACGCCGAGGGCGCCGGCCAGCGGGTTCAGTACGGTGCGGACGACGGGGACGAAGCGGGCGAGGACGATGGCCTTGCCGTGGCCGTAGCGGGTGAGGAACTCCTCGGCGCGGGCGGCGCCCTCGTGCAGCCGGCGGGCTCGGCTGCGGGCCAGCAGGGCGCGGCCACCGCGCCGGCCGATCCAGTAGCCGGTCTGGGATCCGGCGAGCGCACCGACGGCGGCGGCCGTGAGCACCTGCGGCAGCGCGAGGTGTACGGCGCCGCCGGTGCCCGGGGCGCACAGCAGCCCGGCGGTGAACAGCAGCGAGTCGCCGGGCAGGAAGAAGCCGACGAGCAGCCCGGTCTCGGCGAACAGCACGACGGCGACGCCCAGCGCGCCGAACGCGGCCAGCAGGGATCCGGCGTCGAGTACGTTCACAGCCTGGGTGACCGCTGTCACCTGCGGAAATGCGGCGGCTACAGACATGTCGGCGGCCCCTCCCATAATGGGTTGCGGGCCTGCCCTCCGGTCGGCCCGGCCGACTACAGTTACGTAGACGGTCTACGGAACTGTAGACGACGGAAAAGGTGAAGGGCGTTCCATGTCGGAGACCTCACCCGTGCAGCGGCGCCCCGCCGGCGAGCTGGAGGCGAGCGTGCTCGCGGCGCTCTGGGCGGCCGAGGGGGCACTGAGCCCCATCGAGGTGCAGAGCGCACTGGGCGGCAGGCTCGCGCGGACCACCGTCACCACGATCCTCACTCGCCTGCACGACAAGGGGGCGGTCTCCCGCTCCCGGGCCGGCCGCGGTTTCGTGTACTCCCCCATACAGGACTCCGCGGGGCTGACCGCCCGGCGGATGCGCAGCGAACTCGACAAGCAGGACGACCGCGGTACCGCGCTCGCCCGCTTCGTCTCGCAGCTGACCAACGAGGACGAGCAGTTGCTGCGGTCTCTTCTGGAGGGCGCGGACGACGCCCCCGAGGGACCGGGAGCCGACCCGCAGCCCGGCCCCGGGGCCGCACCATGATCTTCGCCGTATGGATTCCCCTGCTGATGCCGCTGCTCGCGGTGCCGGCCGCCCGCCGCCTGGCGGAGTCGCTGCCGCCGCGCGCCGCGGCCTGGCTGCTGACCGGCTGCGCGGTCGCGCTGGCCGCCTGTACGACCTCGGCGCTGGGCCTGCTGCTGACCGCCGGGGCGCTGCAACTGCCTCCGGTCGCCGCCCTGGGCCATCTCTCCCTGCCGCTGCTCGGCGACGATCCGGCCGTGTCGCTCCCCGCTGCCGCCGCCGCCGCCGGTCTGCTCACCGCCGGTGCCCTCGCCGTCGTCCACCGCGCCCGCCGCCACCACACCGAAATCCGCACCGCCCGGCTCACCTCCGATGCCCACCCCACCTCCGGCGATCTGTGCGTCCTGCCGGACTCCGCGCCCGATGCGTACGCCCTGCCGGGACGGCCGGGCCGGGTGGTGGTCACGGCCGGGATGCTGCGGGCGCTGCCCCCGGACGAGCGGGAGGCGCTGTTCGCCCATGAGCGCGCCCATCTCGCGGGCCGGCACCATCTCTTCCTGCTCACGGTCGCGCTGGCCGCAGTCTGCCATCCGCTGCTCCGGTCCCTGCGCGCACCCCTGGCGTACGCCCTGGAGCGCTGGGCCGACGAATCCGCCGCGTCCCGGGTGGGCGACCGCCGAGTGACGGCCCGCGCCATCGGCCGCGCCGCGCTGGCCGCCCGTCCCGCTGCCCCGGCGTCGCACCGCCCCGGCACCGTCCTCGCCGCGACGACCGGCCCGGTACCCCGCCGGGTCGCCGCCCTGCTGACCCCCGAGCGGTCCTCGGGCCACCCTCCGCCACGCACCGGCGTGCACGGCCGCCGGCTGATCGCCGCGGCCCTGCTCGCCTGTGTCACCTTCTCCGCGGCCGCCGCCCTGGACGCCGCGGCCGATCTGCACGAGACGGTGGAAGTGGCCCAGGGGGAGACCGCGCACTGACGGGCCGGAACCGGGAAGGGGCAGGTCCGCCCGGTAGGCGGCTGGGCGCCGGTGCGTACGGCGCGCGGGAGGGCGGGGAGAGCAGGTATCCCGCGGGCGGTGCATCGCCGGAGGACCGGGTGAGCAAGCGCCCCGCGGGCGGTACGCCGGGAAGCACCGGAGGGTAAACACCCTGCGGCTGGTACGCCGGGAAGCACGGGAGAGCAAACACTCGCCGCCCGTACGCCGGGAAGCACCGGAGACCAAACACCCCGCCGCCGGTGCACCCCAAGCCCCGGGAGGCCCGGAAGCGCAGGCCCTTAAGTCCCCTAAATCCCCTAAGCCCCCGACCCCGACCCCGACCCCGTATGTGCCCCGGCTCCCCTGCCGCCGTCCTTTCCCGTGCCGACCGCGAAGCCCAGGGTGGCGCCGCCGCCGGGGCGGCGGGTGGCGAAGGCATGGCCGCCGTGGGCGGTGGCGATCTCGCGGACGATGGCGAGGCCGAGGCCGGAGCCGGGCAGGCCACGGGCGGCCGCGGCCCGGTAGAAGCGGTCGAAGACCCGGGTCAGGTCGGCGTCCGCGATACCGGGGCCACGGTCGAGGACCTCGATGCGGGCACCGGTCACGACGACCTCGATCGGCGCCGTCCCGCCCGCGTCGAATTTGGCGGCGTTCTCCAGCAGATTGGTCAGCGCACGGTGCAGTGCGGCGGAGCGGCCCTCGACCACCGCCGGGCGAACGGTCCGTACGGTGATCTCCCGGCCGGTGCGGCGGCGGGCCGAGGCGGTCGCCTTCTCCGCGACATCGGCCAGGTTCACCTCGGAGAGCGGGTCGTCGTCGCGCTGCCCGGCCGCCAGATCCACCAGCTCATTGACCAGGTCGCTGAGTTCACGGGCCTCGCCCGCCAGATCGGTCAACAGCTCGTCGCGGGCGTCCGGCGGCAGTTCCTCGAACCGCTTCAGCAGCGAGATGTTCGTCCGGAGCGAGGTCAGCGGGGTGCGCAGCTCATGGCCGGCGTCCTGGACGAGGCGCTGCTGGTCCTGGACGGCGCTGGCCAGCCGGCCGAGCATGTCGTCGAAGGCCCGCCCCAGCCGGGCGACCTCGTCCCGCCCCACCACCGGGACCGGGACGTCCAGCCGTCCGTGCTCCGCCACGTTCTCGGCGACCGAGGTCAGCCGCACCAGCCGGCCGGTGATCCGGCGCGCCAGCCACCAGCCGCCCGCACCGGACAGCGCGATGACCGCGGCGGCCAGCAGGGCGGTGCGCTTCTGGAGCGCGGAGAGCAGATCCTCGGTCTCGCTGAACTTCTGCGCGACCTGCACGGCACCGCGGCCATCGCCGAGCGCCACGGTCGCGACGTGGTACTCCTCGTCGCCGACGTCCGCCTCCCGCTCGGCAAGGTGGCCGGCGCGCTCGTCGGCGGCCACCCGGCGCTCCTCGGTACCGGCCGGGAGGGCCGGGCGCCCCAGCTCCACGATCCGGCCGCCGGCGCCCAGGATCTGCACATCGGTACGGGTGGGCCGGGTGAGCTCGTCGCGCGGCCCGTCGTGGTCGGGGTCGGAGCTCGCGTAATCGGCGGGCATGAACGGCTTTTCCTGCACCTGGGTGCGCAGATCCCGTACGACCTGCGAGAACACCGACTTCTCGTCGACCCGTACCAGCCGGGCCGCCGCGTCGTAGCTGAGGAACCCGACGAGGACGGTCACCGCGGCGGCCCCGGTGGCGAACGCCACCGCGAAAGCGGTACGCAGGCTGGCGGGCCTACGGGTGCGCAGCCAGGCGGCGGACCCGCCGCTGCGCCAGGAGCTCGTCCAGGCCCGCAGCCGGGCGCGCAGCCGACGGCCGGGCCGGGTGCGCGGCCCGGTCCCGGCGCGGTCACGGGGCCTGGGCATCTCAGTCCTCCCGCAGTACGTAACCGACGCCACGCACCGTGTGGATCAGCGGGCGGCTGCCCGGGACATCGACCTTGCGCCGCAGATAGCCCACGTACACCGCGAGGTTCTTCGAGCCCGGCCCGAAGTCGTACCCCCAGATCCGGTCGTAGATCGTCGAATGGTCCAGGACGATCCCGGCGTTGCGGGCCAGCAGCTCCAGCAGCTCGAATTCGGTCCGGGTCAGCTCCAGTTCCCGCTCTCCGCGCCAGGCGCGGCGCGAGGGCCCGTCGATCCGCAGATCCGCCGCCTCGACGACGCCGCTGTCCGCCGCTCGGGCGTCGTACGCCCACTCGGCCCCGTCGGCCTCGTCCGTCACACCGGGACCGGCGCCCGCACCGCCCTCTTCCGACGCCGGCGCCTCCGACGTCGTCCGCCGCAGCAGCGCCCGCAGCCGGGCGAAGACCTCCTCGACCTCGAACGGCTTGACCACATAGTCGTCCGCACCGGCGTCCAGGCCGGCGATCCGGTCCGCCGTCTCGACCCGGGCGGTGAGCATCAGGATCGGGGTGCGGTCCTGCTCGGCCCGCAGCACCTGGCACACCTGCAGCCCGTCGATCCCCGGCATCATCACGTCCAGCAGGATCACATCGGGCCGCTCGCGGTGCGCGGCGGCGAGCGCCTGGATACCGTCGGCGACCGCGGTGACCTGGTACCCCTCCAGGGTCAGGGCACGCTCCAGCGCGGTGCGGATGGGACGGTCGTCCTCGGCGAGCAGTACGGAATGGGTCACCCGGCAAGTCTGCCAAGGGTCCGGAGGTGCTCCGGCGGGCGGCCGGTCCTGCGGTGGCTTTCTTACCCGGATCTCACCCGTGGTTCTTACCGGGCTCTCACCCTCGCCACGCCATCGGCTTACCCCTTACCGCCACGGTGGCCCGGTGCCGGACGGGCCGGTCGCGGTGACCGGGCCGCGAGCGTACCGGCCGGTCGGAACGACTCGGCACATCTCGGGGAAGAGCACGACACCGTATGAAGATCACCCTCCTGCTGCACAACGCCTACGCCATCGGCGGCACCATCCGCACCACCTTCAACCTCGCCGCCGCGCTCGCCGACCGGCATGACGTCGAGATCGTCTCGATGCTGCGGCACCGCGAGGTCCCACGGTTCACGGTGGACCCCCGGGTGCGGCTGGTGCCGCTGGTGGACACCCGCGTCGGCAGCGAGGACATGGCCGATCCGCTGTTCGGTGAGCCCGCGCAGGACTTCCCGCTCGCCGAGAAGCGGCACCACCAGTACAGCCGGCTGGTCGACGTCCGTGTCGCGGAGTTTCTGCGCACCACCGACGCGGATGTGCTGATCGGCACCCGGCCCGGCATCAATGTCTACCTGGCGCGGTTCGGCCCCCGCCGGGCGCTGCGGATCGCCCAGGAACACCTCCGGCACGACGCCCACAGCAAGCGGCTGCGGGCCGAACTCGCCCGCCATTACCGGACGCTGGACGCCCTGGTCACCACCACCGAGGCGGATGCGTCCGTCTACCGCGCGCGGATGCCGCTGCCCGGCGTACGGGTCCTGGCGGTGCCCAACATCGTGCCCGCACCGGCCGGGCCGCCGTCCCAGGGCACCGCGAAGGTGATCGCGGCGGCCGGCCGGCTGGTCCGCGGCAAGCGCTTCGACCTGCTGATCGAGGCGTTCTCCGCGGTCTCCGCCAAGCACCCCGACTGGCGGCTGCGGATACACGGCGGCGGCGCCGAGCGCGCCCAGCTCCAGGGGCTGATCGACGGGCTCGGGCTGAACGAGCGGGCGGAGCTGACCGGGCCGCGTTCCCCGATAGAGGCGGAGTTCGCCAAGGCGTCGATCGTCGCCTCGGCCTCGGACGCCGAGTCCTTCGGCATGACCCTCGTCGAGGCGATGCGCTGCGGCGTTCCGGTCGTCAGCACGGACTGCCCGCTGGGCCCGGCCGAGATCATTCACCACGGTACGGACGGGCTGCTGGTGCCGCGCGGCGACGGCCGGGCGCTGGCCACCGCTCTCCTGAGGCTCATCGAGGACCCGCAGCGCCGCCGCAAGATGGCCGAGACCGCGCTGGAGAGCTCGCACCGCTACGACCCGGAGCCGATCGCCGAACGCTATGAACTCCTCTTCAAGGAGCTGCGGTCGACGCGCACCGGCCGGGCCCTGCGCCGCGTCCTCGGCCGCGCCCGTGCCCGCGCGCGGCGGCTGGTGCGACGGGCCCGGCGGCGCTGAAGCCGACCCTCCCGGCCGGCGGGGCCGGTCCGGTCGGCGAAACCGGCCCCGCCTCAACTTGACCGCGGCACAAGGAACTTCCCCACCACGATCTGGCGTCCCCGGTAGCAAACATGCTGAACTGCTGGAACAAGACTGCCTCGCACGCGGGGAACGCGGGCTCGCAGGGACACCCGATCACCGGAACGCAGGAAACGCAGGAACGCCCGGAACCTCTGCAACGCAGTTGACGCTTCGAGCAGTTGACGCTTCGAATCCGCAGGTCCGATCGGCAGGAGGCCGTTCATGCTGCATGGTGTCGATGTCAGCTCCTACAACACCTCGTATTCCGCCGAGGGGCTGGACTTCGTTTTCGTCAAGGCCACCGAAGGCCGCTCCTACATCAATCCGCACCAGTCCGCGCAGGCATCAAAGGCCCGTAAAGCGGGCTGTGTCGTCGGTTTCTACCACTTTCTGTGGCCGGGAAATATCGCCGCCCAGGCGAAATACTTCGTCGAGAAATGCGCATCGGTCCAGGGCGACCTCCTCGCCTGCGACTGGGAGCGCACCGGCGAGGGGACCTATGCGAGCAATGCGCAGAAGGACCAGTTCCTGGTCGAGGTGAAGAAGCTGCGCCCCACCCACCGGGTGATGCTCTACTGCAACCGCGATTTCTGGCTCAACCACGACACCACGTCCTACGCGGCCGACGGCCTGTGGATCGCCGATTACGTCTCCGCCGGGCATCCGCGTATCAAGGCGAAGTGGCGCATCCATCAGTACACCGACCGGCCCCTGGACAAGGACGTCGCGGACTTCTCGACCAAGGCCGCCCTCAAGAAGTGGGCGCACCCGGCATAAGGTTTCCTACCGGCGCGCCTTTCCGCGTCGCCAGAAACCGCGCCTACGCGGAGAAGAAGAACGCCACGTAGGCGTCGGAGAGCAATGCGTCACCACCAGCACCGCGCGACGCGGCACGAGAACAACGAGGAGCAGCCGTGACCGACCCGGCGTCCAAGGCCCTGCAGCAGGAGATCGCCCGGGATCTCCAGGTGACCGCGTCCTTCGACGCCGAGCAGGAGATCGAGCGCCGGGTGGCCTTCCTCACGAACCGGCTGACCTCCACGGGCCTGCGCTCGCTGGTCCTGGGGATCAGCGGCGGCGTCGACTCCACGACCACGGGCCGGCTCTGCCAGCTCGCCGTGGAGCGGGCCCGCGCCGCCGGGCACGAGACGACGTTCTACGCGATGCGGCTGCCGTACGGCGTCCAGGCGGACGAGAAGGACGCCCAGCGGGCGCTGGAGTTCATCCGCGCGGACCGGGAGCTGACCGTCGACATCCGCCCGGCGAGCGATGC
This sequence comes from Streptomyces sp. NPDC048434, assembly GCF_043200375.1. Classification (NCBI taxonomy): domain Bacteria; kingdom Bacillati; phylum Actinomycetota; class Actinomycetes; order Kitasatosporales; family Streptomycetaceae; genus Streptomyces; species Streptomyces sp. NPDC048434. Next base: position 9,723 of record NZ_JBICXQ010000042.1, read on the forward strand.
GGCGCTGCAGGCGGCGGTGGACGGCGGGCTCACCTTCCGCGACGCCCACCACCGGGATTTCGTCCAGGGCAACATCAAGGCGCGCCAGCGCATGATCGCGCAGTACGCGGTCGCGGGCGCCCATGACGGCCTGGTCGTGGGTACCGACCACGCGGCCGAGGCGGTCTCCGGCTTCTTCACGAAGTTCGGTGACGGCGCGGCCGATGTGGTGCCGCTGACGGGGCTGACCAAGCGCCGGGTGCGCGCGGTGTCGGCGGCGCTGGGCGCCCCTGAGGAGCTGGTGCACAAGGTGCCGACGGCCGACCTGGAGACGCTCGACCCGGGCAAGCCGGACGAGGACGCGCTCGGTGTGAGCTACGACCAGATCGACGACTACCTGGAGGGCAAGCCGGTCGACGCCGCGGCGGCCCACGCCATCGTCCGCCGCTACCGCCTCACCGACCACAAGCGGGCACTGCCGATCGCTCCCTGAGGGGAGGAGCGGGGAGGCGCGGCTTCGGGGGCGAAGGCGGGAAGCGTCGGGAAGAACGGGCGCCCGCCGGGGGCTGCCGTGGCTGTGGATGCTGCCGCGGCGGCCCGGCAGATCGGCGGCGGTCCTGGAGACTGCTCGCGCCGGCTGCCCCCTCGCCCGCCCCCAACCCCCTCCCGTCATGGACCGGCCAGGCGGCCGTCACCGTCCCGGTGCTAAATCGTGGGCGGGAGCGGGCATGCATCCGGCCATGGGAAGCCGCGAAGTGCGATCGGAAGATCAACTGTCAGTGGGGCCGCCTACGCTCCGAGGCATGGGCTACGCAAACCTGCGCGAACTCCAGACCGCGCTGACCACCGCCTCCGACCTTGCCTCCGCCCTGCAGTCCGCGCCGACCCGGCGCGACGCAGACCAGCTCGTCGACGTCCTCCGGCAGGCGCTGACCGCTGCCGGCTCGCTGGGCGCGGAGACCGGCCCGACCGGCTGCGCCATACATCCCCACGGCGCGGTCGACCCGTTGTACGGCGATCCGGAAGATCCCCTTCCGCCGGGCTACGGAAAGTGCCTGCTCTGCAACGACCGCCGGCGCCGGGCGGACGCCCACCCCGCGCATGCGCGCCCGCACGCCCGTCCGCATCCGCGCTGGCGGCGTCGGCTGAACGCCTAGCGGGCGAGACCTGCCCACCGGCCGGACCCCGGCAAGCGGGGCCGACTACCATCCGCGCATGCGACCTGCCACATACAGCGATGAGGACCTAGAGCAGCACTCCCTCCGGCGACGGGTGCCCGACGACGGGCAGCGGTCCGGCTTCGAGCATGACGTCGACCGGATTCTGTATTCGACCCAGTGGCGGGCACTGGCCGGCAAGAGCCAGGTGGTGGCGAGCGCCGAGCTGGGCGCCTACCACACCCGGCTGACCCACTCGATGAAGGTGGCTCAGCTCGGCCGGCGGATGGCGGAGCGGCTGGAGCGCCGGTACGGCGGGCCGAATCCGGCGCTCGTCGAGGCGGCGTGCATGGCCCACGACATCGGCCATCCGCCCTTCGGGCACGCGGGTGAGCTGGCGCTGCGCGCCACGATGGACGAGCTGCACTTCGCGGACGGTGTGCTGGACAGCTTCGAGGGCAACGCACAGACCCTGCGGGTGCTGACCTTTCTCGCCGCCCACAAATACCCGGGCCATCGCGGACTGCATCTGACCCGCGCCTGTCTGGACGCCGCCACCAAATACCCGTGGGAGCGAGCACCCGTCGACCAGGACCCGGCGCGGCATGTGAAGTGGGGGGTGTACGTCGCCGACCGGGAGGCGTTCTCCTGGGTGCGGGCCGGCCGTACGGACACCGCCGTACCGGTCGAGGAGCAGGTCATGGACTGGGCGGACGATGTCACCTACGCCTGCCATGACGTCGAGGACTTCTACCGTACGGGCCTGATTCCGCTGGCCGCGCTGTTCCCGCCGGACGGTGCCGCCGGCGCCGACACCGAGCGGGAGATCAGCCGCTTCCTGGACTACGTCCAGGCCAAGCGGGCGCGGGAGGGCGAGACCTTCGACCGTGCGGCGGCGCTGGTGATGATGGCGGACATCGGCAAGCGGCTGGCGGTGCCCGCCCCGTACAGCGGCAGCCATGAGGACGCGGTCGCGGTCAATCGCCGCACCGCCGATCTGATCTCGTACTTCACCCGTGGGATCGAGCTGGAGGTGAGCGGCGAGGCGGCGATCCGCTACGGCGCGCAGCTGGTGATCCCGGCGGAGCGGCGGGCCGCCTGCGATCTGCTCAAGGAGCTGGTGTGGTGCTACGTCATCGACCGCCCCGCGCTGGCCACCCAGCAGCACGGCAAGCGGCGGGTGGTGAGCGAGCTGCTGCGCTGGACCCATGACGCACCCGAGCTGCTGCCGCCGGACCGCGCCGAGGAGCTCACGCTGCACGGCGACCGGCTGCGCGCCGCCGCGGACCATGTCGCCTCGCTGACCGAGGACCAGGCGCTGGCCCTGCACCGGCGGCTGTCCGGCACCGGCCTGGGGTCGGTCAACGACAACGTGTGGCTGTGAGCCCGGGGGCGGGAGCCCGGTGCCGTCCATCGACGGCCCGGCCCCGCCCCCCCCGGCGGCCACTCACTCCCGCCCCGCGGCTCCTCGGCGCCACCCCACGGCGACGTGCCTTCGCCCCGCCGCTATTCGGACCCGCCCCGCCGTTGATCGGCCCCTTCCCGCGGCCCTGTTGTCCCGCCCGACGACGGATCGGCCCCGTCCCGCGGCTTCTTCTCCGGCCGCAGCGCGATACGGCCGAGCACCGCCGCGACGATCAGCGCGGCCACCGCGATCAGTGCAGGGTCGGGTACGGCGTTCCCGACCCGCGTCGCCCATTCCTCGGCCCGGAATTCGGCGTCGGCGTCGAGAATTCCGGGCAGCGCACTGGTCCCGTTGAAGCGCAGGAAAAGCACGCCGATGCCGATGAAGAACACCCCGGACAGCACCGAGGTGGTGTGCAGCCGCAGCCTTCCGAGGGCGAATTCCCGGCCCCGCAGCCAGCCCCGGGTGCCGAGCCGGAAGCGCTCCCACAGCAGCGCCAGCACGAACAGCGGCAGCGCCATGCCCAGCGCGTAGACGGCGAGCATCGAGGCGCCGTACGCCGGTGAACCGCTGACCGCCGTCACCGTCAGCACCGCGCCGAGGATCGGGCCCGCGCAGAAGCCGGCCAGCCCGTAGACACAGCCGAGCAGAAAGGTGGAGACGGCCGACCGCGGGGTGATCCTCGCGGCGGCGGCCTGGGCACGCCGGGAGGCGAAGCCCAGACCGAGGATCTGGGCGAGGCCCATCGCGATGACGACCCAGCCGCCGACGGCGATCAGCAGATCGCGGTGGCCGTTGAACAGCCGGCTTGCCGCCGTACTGGCAGCCCCGAGCGGCACCAGCATCGTGGCCAGCCCCAGATAGAACACCCCGGTACGGGCCACCAGCCGGCCAGGCGTCGAGAGGGAGTACGCGAAGAACGCCGGCAGCAGCAGCGCGCTGCACGGGCTGAGCAGCGCCAGCGCACCGCCCAGGAAGGCCGCGAGGTAGCCGATGTCGTTCATTCCCCGGCCCCCTTGGCCGCCGGCGCGTTCTTGGCCGCCCGCGCCGCGGCTTCCTGGATGGCCTGTGCGAAGACCTCGGCGGGCTGGGCCCCGGCGACCGGCCGGCCGTTGATGAGGAAGGACGGCGTGGACTGCACCCCGAGCTGGAAACCCTCGTCCTGATCCTTCTTCAGCGCCCGCTCGGCGCCCGCGCTCTTCATGTCCGCACGGAACTTCTCGATATCGGCCACCCCGCTCGTGCGGGCCAGCTCGACGAGCTTGTCCTCGGCAAGCGCCCGGCCCTTGCGGGTCTTGGCGTACAGCGCGTCGTGGAGCTGCCAGAACTTGCCCTGTTGTCCGGCGGCCCAGGAGGCGCGGGCGGCCCGCTCGGAGTCGGCGCCGAAGACGGTGAAGTTGCGGAATTCGAGGCGCAGGGTGCCCGCGTCGACGAACTTCTTGATCAGTGCGGGCTGGGTCTCGCGGGTGAAGCGGCCGCAGAACGAGCACTGGTAGTCGGCGTATTCGACCAGGACCACCGGGGCGTTCTTCCTGCCGACGGCCAGCGGGTCGCCGTCCTGGCGCCGGCTGGTCCGCTGGGCGAGGTCGTCGAACATCTTCTGCTGTGCGGGGTCCTCCTCGGGCTCGACGGAGGCGGCGGCTTCGGGGGCGCCGGTGCGGCCGGTGCCGCGATCGCCCTCGACGGACGTGCCGACGGCGACCCCGATGGCGATGACAGCCACGACGAGGGCGATGACCGCGCCGATCGCGGCCAGTTTGCGGGTGGGAGAGGCGGATTTGGGCATGCGGAAGCTCCAGACGTACAAAGGGGAATTTCAGGCCGTGTGCGTCGGGGCAGCGGCCTATATCCGCAGTACGGGCAGGAGCGCGGTGCGGTCGTGGGCGGGCGCGCTGTCGGTCGGCGGCCGGGCGAGCGCGAACTGCGCCGGGAGGTCAGCGGCGAGCGGCCCCGGGCCGGTGGTGGCGGGGGCGAGGGGCTCACCGCGGTGCGGTGAGGGCAGCGGGGCGGACTCGGCGGGCCCCGGGGCGTGCCGGTCCGAGCACCTCTTGGGCGCGTGGGCAACGGCGATCGGGGCGTCGCGGTCGAGCCGCGGGCCGCTGCCGGCGGCGGCCGGCCGGGCCGGTGCGTCCCCGTCCGCCGGGCTCGCGGCATCCGGGGTGGCCGCCGAAGCACCGTCGGCCCGCCATGCCGCCGCGACCGTCGCCGCCCGGCCTGCCGACCAGGCCTGATCGCCGCCGATGCGGCACAGCAGCGGCCCGAAGGTGACGGCGAGGAGGAGCAGCAGCGTCAGCGTGGCCGACCGGCGCACGTGGTGCATGTCCCCTCCTCTCCGTACCTGCGCGAGCATGAACAACCCATCCTACGGATCGTCACCGCGCGAGCGGAGCACCGACCGGGCCTCAGGGACGTCGGGGCACACCGGGCCGGGCCGGGGCGGGAAACCGGTCCTCAGCGGTCGGCGATCCGCATCTCGAACCAGGTCGTCTTGCCGCGGGGCAGCAGATCCACGCCCCAGCGGTCGGAGAGCTTGTCGACGAGGAAGAGGCCGCGGCCGCTGGTGTCCATCTCCTGGACCGGCATCAGACAGGGCAGGCCGCGGGACGGGTCGCGCACCTCGATACGGATCCAGCCACGACGGCGGAGCATCCGCAGCCCGAACGTGCGGGCGCCGGTGTGCCGTACGGCGTTGCCGACGAGCTCGGAGACCAGCAGCACGGCGTGCTCGGCGAGCTGGGGCGTCAGGGACCACTGCTTGAGGAGTACGGAGGCGGTCAGCCGGCGGGCGATGCCGGCGGACTGGGGACGCGAGGGCAGCCGGACCTCGCCGAGGGTCGGATCGCCGACCAGATCGAGTGCCGCGGAGACCGGTGCGCGGGGTGCCGGTGCGGTGTCTGCTTCCGGACCGGGGATGCCCCATCGTGCGGCGGCCGGATCGCTCCGCGGCCGCGGCTGCTCCATTCCTTCGAGGCCCGCCATGTCTCCCATCATGGCGGCTGCGTGGCGCCCACGGGGGCGGAACCGACGGAATCGATTGTCCGGAATCGTCGGTTCCAGGCCCCCGGTGAGACATATGCCAACGGCAGTTAAGGCTCCGGTACATCCTGGCTGACCTGCGACGACGCCGGGCCTACCGGGGAGGCTGCCGGGCGGGTCGACAAGGTTGCCTTAAGGCGCAATTAAGCCTTCCCTCGTTCGCCCACACGAGGCATTGCACCCGGGTCAAACCTCAGTTTCCCCGCCAACACCAGCTGTTTCAGCGGAACTTGGCCTTGCCCGGCCCTTCCTCGACGAAGCTGCGCATGCCGGTCTCCCGGTCCTCGGTCGCGAACAGCCCCGCGAACCAGTTGCGTTCAATCGTCAGGCCGGTGTCGATGTCGGTCTCCAGACCCGCGTCGACGGACTCCTTGGCGGCCCGCAGCGCCAGCGCGGGACCGGCCGCCAGCCGTGCCGCCCAGGCGTGCGCCTGCTCGTAGACCTCGGCGGCCGGCACCACCCGGTCGACCAGGCCGAGGGCGAGCGCCTCGTCGGCCTTCACCTGACGGCCGGTGAAGATCAGGTCCTTGGCCTTGGACGGGCCCACCAGCCGCGCCAGCCGCTGGGTGCCGCCGGCCCCCGGGATGAGGCCCAGCAGGATCTCCGGCTGGCCGAGCTTGGCGTTGTCGGCCGCGATCCGGAAGTCGGCACAGAGCGCCAACTCGCAGCCCCCGCCCAGCGCGTAGCCGGTGACCGCGGCGACCACCGGCTTGGGGATGCGGGCCACGGCGGTGAAGGAGTCCTGCAGGGCCTTGGAGCGCACCACCATGGCCGGGTGGTCCATGGCCTGCATCTCCTTGATGTCCGCGCCGGCCGCGAACACCTTCTCGCCGCCCCAGATGACGACGGCACGCACCTCGTCGCGGCGGGTGACCTCCTCGGCCAGCTCGCGCAGCCGGTCCTGGGTGGCGATGTCCAGTGCGTTCATCGGCGGACGGTCCAGGCGGATGGTGCCGACGCCGTCGGCGACCTCGAGATTCACAGTCATGCGGGAAGGTTAGTACGCGTTAACGACATCGGGCCCGGTGCACTCCGTCACAGTGCACCGGGCCCGTTCGCCTTCCGGCCGCTCTACTGGGCGGCCTTCCACTTCTCCCAGGAGAGGTTCCAGTCGCTGAAACCGTTGTCCGGCTGGATCGTTTCGTCGTGCGAGTTCTTGACGATGACCACATCGCCCACGACGGAGTTGCGGAAGAACCACGCCGCCGGTGTGGAGCTGTCGCCGCCACCGCGCTGGTCGAAGAGGCCCACACAGCCGTGGCTGGCGTTGCGGGTGCCGAACGTCGGACGGCCGGACCAGTAGTTGCCGTGGATGAACGTGCCGGAGTTGCTCAGCCGCATCGCATGCGGGACGTCCTTGATGTCGTACTCCCCGCCGAAGCCGACGGTGTCGCCGTTCATCCGCGTCACGAGATGCTTCTCGCTGATCACCATCTTGCCGTTGTACGTCTCGGTGCCCGGCGCGCCCGAGGTGATCGGGATGGTCTTGATCTTCTTGCCGTCGCGGACCACGGTCATCTTCTTCGAGTCTGCGTCGACCGTGCTGACCTGGCTGCGGCCGACGGTGAACGAGACCTCCTTGGCCTGGGTGCCGTAGACACCGGGCCGGCCCTCGACACCGTTGAGGTCGAGCTTGAGGGTGACCTTGGTGCCGGCCGCCCAGTACTTCTCGGGGCGGAAGTCGAGCCGGTCGTTGCCGAACCAGTGGCTCTCGACCGGGACCGACGGCTTCGCGCTGACCTTGATGGCGTCCTCGACGGCCTTGGGGTCGGTGATGCCGCGGGTGAAGTGGATCGAGACCGGCATCCCGGCGCCGACCTGCTGGCCGTTCTCGGGGCTGTACTGGCCGATGAAGGTGTTCTTGGGGACGAGTGTGGTGAAGCTGGAGTGCTCGGCGGCCTCCCGGCCCTGGCCGTCCACCGCTATCGCGTCGACGGTGTACTCCGTCGAGGCGCCCAGGTGGCCGCTCGGCTGCCACAGGGCGCCGCTGCCCGCTGTCTTCCCGTCGACCTCGTTGCCCTTGCCGTCCTTGACCTTGACGGACTTGAGCTTGCCCTTCTGGGCGGTGACCTTCAGCGCGCCGCTGGTGGCGACGTCGTGCGCGCCGTCCTTGGGCGCTATCGTCACGGCCGCCCGCGAGGCGTCCTTGTCCCCGTCGGCCTTGCCGGCCGGTTTGTCGCCGTCGCCGTCACCGCCGCACGCGGTCACCAGCAGCAGCATCGCACCGAGCAGCAGGGCGAGCGGGCCCCCGCCCTTGTGCGGCCACCGACGCCGGCGAGCCGGCACCCCCGAATTCGGCTGGACGTTCACGACTGGCCCCTTTTCCCCTCGCACGGCCCGCGGTCCCCCGCGCGCGGAAACACGGACAGCCGCGCGCTTGCCGTTAGATAACCACACCGCGGTGACAGTGAACTCCCCGTGAACGTCACCGTTTAGTCCCAAGTGCGGGGGTGGTGCGGAGGCAGGGGCGGACGGCCGCCGGGCCGGCTCCCGGTCAGCCCAGCGCGGACCCGGCCCGCCACAGCTCCCACGGCATGTTCCAGCCGCCGAGACCGTTGTCCGGCGCGACCGTGCGCTCCGGGGAGTGGTCCACCACGACGGTGTCGCCGACGATCGAGCGGTCGAAGAACCAGCCGGCCGGGGTGTGGGGGCCGCCGCCCTTGATGTCCTTCAGCCCGACGCAGCCATGGCTGGTGTTGAGGCCGCCGAAGACCTCGGGCGGCGCCCAGTAGTTGCCGTGCAGGAAGGTCCCCGATCTGGTGAGACGCATGGCGTGCGGCACGTCGGGGATGTCGTACTCGCGGCCGAAGCCGACGGTGTCGCCGTCCATCCGCGTCACCGAATGCCGCTCCAGGATCACCATCCTGCCGTTGTAGGTGGGGTTCTCGTCGTCGCCCGCGGTGACCGGCAGCACCGCCACCACCCGGCCGGCCTGGCGCACCGTCATGGTGTGCCGGGCGGCATCGATGGTGCTGACCTGGTCCCGGCCCACCCGGTAGTGGACGGTCCTGCGCTGCGTCCCGTAGGCGCCCGGTCCGGCCTTCACCCCGCGCAGCCGCAGATCCACGGTGATCTCGGTGCCCGGCCGCCAGCGCTCACGGGGCCGGAAGTCCAGCCGGCGGTGGCCGAACCAGTGGGCGGCGATCTCGACGGCGGGGCGGGCGCTGACCTTGACGGCGCGTTCGACGGCCGCGCGGTCGGCGATCGGCCGGTTGAAGGCCAGCGAGAAGATCAGGCCGGTGCCGACCGTGGCATCGCCCTGCGGCGAGAAGTGGCCGGTGAAGCGGCGGGTGGGCACGGAGGTGGTGAAGGTGGTGTGGCGGGCCGAGCGATGGCCCGCGCCGTCCAGCGCCACCGCGTCGACGGTGTATTTCGCGCCGAGTTGGAGGCGCGCGGGCACCGGCCGCCAGGTCATGCCGTCCGGGGAGAGCCGCCCGGCGACGGGACGGCGGCCGGCGTCCCCGGTCCGGCTGACCTCGACCCGCTCCAGCCGCCCTTCGGGCACCCGGACCTCGAACCGCCCGTCGGCCCGTACGCCGTGCGCGCCGTTGTGCGGGACGACCCTGATCGTCTCTTCCGGGGAGTGCGGTTTACCGGCGTCGAACACCTCCGCCTCCCCGCAGCCGGCCAGCGCCACCGCCCCGGCCAGCCCGGCCACGGCAGCGAGGACGACACGGGTACGGCGGGCCACCCGCACCGCCGCCCCACGGCCCGCCCGGCCCCGCGCCCGGTCCGGCACCCAGCCCCGCACCCGGCCCCGCACCCGGACTCCCCCACGGCTCTTCGCTCGGTACCCTGCTCGGTCCTGCTGATGGGCGGTCATATACCTAATTGTGACGGATGATGCCTGCATGGGGAGGTATGCCGCGTAACGGAATGTCACGGACACTGCGGGGCAGAACAATGAGCCCTCACCGCGGGAAGCGTGAGGCAACGCCTGGTTGCGGGAAGAACAACAGGGAGGGCGGGGACACCTGCACGGCCGGGACTCCCTCCAGCTGACGCTGGGAGGTACCCCCATGCCGGGGACGCCGCCCGACCGAGCCATGAGCCGCAGGAGGCCGGCACGTGTCGAGCGCACCCGAGCAGGAGGCGGTGGCGGATGAACCACTCGCCCCACCCGCGGACATCCGCCCCGGCAGCCCCACACCACTGGGGGCCCGATACCGCACCGGACCCGACGGCATCGCCGGCACCAACTTCGCCCTGTGGGCGGGCGGCGCCGAGGCCGTGGAACTCTGTCTCTTCGACGACGCGGAGCGCGAGACGCGCCATGCGCTGACCGAGCTCACCCATGAGATCTGGCACGGCTTTCTGCCCGGTGTCCACCCCGGCCAGCGCTACGGCTACCGGGTGCACGGCCGCTGGGACCCCTGGACCGGCGCCCGCTGGAATCCGGCGAAGCTGCTGCTCGACCCGTATGCCAGGGCGGTGGACGGCGACTTCGGCACCCGTACGGAGCCGTCCGGCGCGGGGCTCGCGCTGCCGGCCCAGCTCTACGGTCATGTCCGTGACTGGCCGCAGCAGCAGGCCGCCGACACCGTGCGCGACGACCGGGACTCGGCGCCGTACGTCCCCAAGGGCGTCGTGGTCGGCGAGGACACCGGGGACGAGGGCGGCGTCGACGAATGGCAGGACGACCGCCGGCCCAAGACGCCCTGGCCGGATTCCGTTCTCTACGAACTGCATGTGCGCGGCTTCACGATGCGTCATCCCGGTATCCCGGAGCGGCTGCGCGGCACCTATGCGGGGCTCGCGCACCCCGCCGCGCTGGAACACCTCGTCCGGCTCGGCGTCACCGCCGTCGAGCTGCTGCCCGTCCACCAGTTCGCGCACGAGGACCACCTGGTGCGCCGGGGGCTGCGCAACTACTGGGGCTACAACTCCATCGGCTACTTCGCGCCACATGCCGGATATGCCGCCACGGGTACCCGGGGGCAGCAGGTCGGCGAGTTCAAGCGGATGGTGCGGGCGCTGCACGACGCCGGCATCGAGGTGATCCTCGACGTCGTCTACAACCACACCGCGGAGGCCGGCGAGCTGGGCCCGACGCTCTCCCTGCGGGGCATCGACAACCGCGGCTACTACCGCCTGGCGGGCGAGGCCCGCCGCTACGCCGACTACACCGGCTGCGGCAACACCCTGCATGTCGTCCAGCCCCATGTGCTGCGGCTGATCACCGATTCACTGCGCTACTGGGTCACCGAGATGGGCGTGGACGGCTTCCGCTTCGATCTGGCGGCCGCGCTGGCCCGTTCCATGCACGACGTCGACATGCTCTCCCCGTTCCTCGCGGTGATCGCCCAGGACCCGGTGCTGCGCCGGGTCAAGCTGATCGCCGAGCCCTGGGACGTGGGCTCCGGCGGCTATCAGGTGGGCGCCTTCCCGCCGTTGTGGACGGAGTGGAACGACCGCTACCGCGACACCGTCCGCGACTTCTGGCGCGGCGCCCAGCACGATGTACGCGACCTGGGCTACCGGCTCTCCGGATCGAGCGACCTCTACGCCTGGGGCGGGCGCCGCCCCTACGCCTCGGTCAATTTCATCACCGCGCACGACGGTTTCACCCTCCGCGACCTGGTCAGCTACGAGCGCAAACGCAATGCGGACAACGGGGAGGGCAACCGCGACGGCACCCACGACAACCGGTCCTGGAACTGCGGTGCCGAGGGCGAGACCGACGACCAGGAGGTGGCCGCGCTGCGCCGCCGCCAGCTGCGCAATCTGCTGACCACCCTGCTGCTGTCGACGGGCGTGCCGATGCTGGTCGCCGGCGACGAGATGGGCCGCACCCAGCACGGCAACAACAACGCCTACTGCCAGGACAACGCGACCAGTTGGCTCGACTGGTCACTGCTGGAGGACCCGCAGTGGCGCCCGCTGGCCGACCTCGCCGCCCGCCTCATCGCCCTGCGCCGCGCGCACCCCGTGCTCCGCCGCCGGGCGTTCTTCTCCGGGCGGCCGCATCAGCAGGGCGGTCTGCGCGATCTCGCCTGGTTCACCGCGGACGGTACGGAGATGACCGAACAGGACTGGTACACCCCGGGAGCCACGCTGGGCATGTACCTCTCCGGGAACGACATCTCCCAACGCGACGCCCGGGGCATCCACATCGTCGACGACAGCTTCCTGGCCGTGCTCCACGCCGCCGACCGGCCCCGCCCGTTCACCCTCCCCGGACCGCCCTGGGCCCGCGCCTACGAACTCCTCGTCGACACGGCGCGGGAGGACCAGCCGGGGGCGGCGGAACCTCCGTACGCGGCGGGCGGTTCGCTCACGCTGGCCGGGCGGTCGGTGCTGCTGTTCCGGGCCGTGCCGGGCTGAGGGAGGCGGCGGGACGGCGGCGGGCGCACCTCGGCCGGCGGGGCGGCCGGGCGGCGGCACGGGCCCGTCGGCCGCAGGACGGCGGGCCCGGCGGGCCATCGGCGTGCGGCTCGGAACAGCGGGCCGGCCGGCCGGGAAAACCACATGAGCGTTGTCAGTGACGCGCCTTACGCTCGCGAGTGATGGCCGATACCGCGCACACCTCGCCCCCGACCGACCGGACCGCCTTACCTCAGCACTCCGCAGTGCGCTCGCTGTTGCGCCTGTGGCCGTTCGCCCGGCCCGTGCGGGCGCGCTTGTTCACCGCCGCGTTCGTGGCCGTACTCGCCTCGTGCATCAGCCTGGTCATTCCGCTGGTGCTCAAGTGGCTGGTGGACGGGCCGGTGGCCGAGCGCGACCCCGGCGGGGTGTGGCTCGGTGGCGCCTGTCTCCTGCTGCTCGGGGTCGCGGAGGCCTTGCTGTTCGGGCTGCGGCGGCGGCTGGTGGCGCGTCCGCTGGCCGGGGTGGAGGCGGCGATGCGCGAGGCGCTGTACCACCATCTGCAGCGGCTCCCGGTCGCCTTCCACGATCGCTGGTCATCCGGCCAGTTGTTGTCGCGCGGCACGACCGACCTTCAGCTGCTGCGCCTGTTTCTCGCCTTCCCCCTGACCTTTCTGCTGGTCAACGCCACGACCATCCTGGTGGGCGCGGTGCTCCTGCTGGTCCAGCGGTGGTCGCTGGGGCTGGTGCTGTTGGCGCCGGTGCTGCCGCTGATGGTGCTGTGCTCGGTCTTCGAGGCGAAGTACGGGCGCGCCGCGCGCCGGACCCAGGACCAGCTCGGCGATCTGACGACGGTGGTCGAGGAGTCGGTGCTCGGTATCCGCATCATCAAGGGCTTCGGTCGCCATCGCAGCCAGGCGCGGGCCTTCCGGCAGCTGACGCATGCGCTGCGTACGTCCGAACTCCGCAAGGCACGGCTGCTGGCCTGGATCCTGGGCTTCAACACCACGCTGCCGGAGATCGCGATCGGCGGCGCTCTGGTGCTCGGCACGCTCCAGGTGGCCGACGGCGTGCTGTCCGCGGGCACCCTCGTCGCCTTCCTGTCGGCCGCGCTGGCGCTGCGCTGGCCGGTGGAGTCGATGGGCTTCCTGCTGGCCATGAGCAACGAGGCCGCGGCGGCCACCGACCGGTACTTCGAGGTCATGGACGAGCCGGCGGTGGACGAATCGGGGACGGACGCACGGGTGGTCGCCGACGAACCGGCGACGGACGCACGAGCCGCCGATGTGCCGTCCCGGCACACACCGGCGCCGGACGCACCGGCCCGACGTGAACCGGTCCGGCATGAGCCCGCCCGACATGAGCCCGCCCAACATGAGCCGGTCCGGCATGAGCCCGTCCGGCATGAGCCCGCCGCGCGGAAACGCGCCACACAGGACGCGGCCCGGGAGATACCGGCGCCGTCCGGGACCGGCGGGCTGGCCTTCTCCGGCGTCGAGTTCCGCTACCCCGATGCGCCGCCGGACGCCCCGCCCCTCCTCAAGGACATCACCCTGCACATCCGGCCCGGCGAGACGATGGCGCTGGTCGGGGCGACGGGCAGCGGGAAGACCACGCTCACGGCGCTGGTGCCGCGGCTGTACGACCCGACCGCCGGCCGGATCAGCCTCGACGGACGCGATCTGGCGACCCTCAGCCGGAACGAGGCCCGTGCGCTGGTCGCGGTGGCTTTCGAGGAGCCGACGCTCTTCTCGGCGACCGCCGCGGAGAATGTGCTGATGGGCGGTGAAAGCGCCCAAGAGAGCGACCTCCGGCGGGCGTTGGCGGTGGCGCAGGCCGAGGGATTCGTCGGCGCCCTCCCCGAGGGCAGCGCGACCCAGGTCGGGGAGCAGGGGCTGAGCCTGTCCGGCGGGCAGCGACAGCGGCTCGCCCTGGCCCGTGCCGTCGTGGCCCGGCCGCGCTTCCTGATTCTCGACGACCCGCTCTCCGCCCTCGATGTGCACACCGAGGCGCTGGTGGAGGCGGCGCTGCGCCGGGTCCTGGCGACCACCACCGCCCTGGTCGTCGCCCACCGGCCGTCCACGGTCCTGCTCGCCGACCGGGTGGCGCTGCTGTCCGGCGGCCGGATCGCCGCCGTCGGCACCCACCACCAACTGCTCCGGGGCAACCCCGAGTACGCCACCCTGATGTCCGGCGAGGGAGAGGGCGCCCGATGACCACCACCGCAACCGGCCTCCCGTCCGACGACCCCGAGGACCGCCCCGGCCCGCAGCAACGGCCGCCTTCCCCACCGCACCCCCCGAAGGCCGAGGGCTCCCCCGCCACCGACGCCTTCGCTCATGATGCGCCCCCCACCCCCAAGGGCGCCTCGCGCGCCCTGCTGGCCTCCCTGCTTGCGCCGCACCGGCGCCGGGTCTGGGCGGTGGCCCTTTCGCTGCTGCTCCAGCAGGCCGCCGTGCAGGCCGGTCCGCTGCTGGTCGCCTACACGCTCGACCGCGCGGTGCCGGCGCTGCGGGCGGGCGATCACGGGCCGCTGATCGCCGTGGCGGTGGCGGCGGTGGTGTGCGCGGTGGCGTCCGGCGGGCTGCAGTTCGGCTTCATCCAGCTCTCCGCGCGGGTCAGCCAGGACGTGCTGCTCGACCTCCGCGGCCGGATCTTCCGACATGCACAGGCGCTGAGCCTGGACTTCCACGAGCGCTATACGTCCGGCCGGCTGATCTCCCGCGCCACCACGGACGTGGAGTCGCTGCGCGAACTCCTGGAGGAGGGGTTCCAGGAGCTGATCACGATCGTTCTCTCGACGGTCTACATCACCGCCACCCTGGTCTTTCTGGACTGGGGCTTCGGCGCGGCCGCCCTCGCCTCCGCCGGGCCGCTCGCCCTCCTCGTACGCTCCTTCCGGCACCGTTCGCACCGGATCTACAGCGCGAAGTCCACGGCGATGGCGGGCGTCATCGTGAAGTTCACCGAGACCCTCAACGGCATCCGCCCGGTGCAGGCGTTCCGCCGCGAGCGGCAGAACGACGCCGCGTTCTCACGGCTGAACCACGACCACGCCCGGATCAACGGCGACACCTTCCTGGAGATGGCGCGCTATGTCGTCCTCTCCCGGCTGGTGGCCAATACCGCGGTCGCCGCGATCGTCCTGTGGGGCGCCTACCGCGTGGCCACGGGAGGCCTGGCGCTCGGCGTGCTGGCCGCCGGGGTGCTCTATCTGCGGCGGCTGTACGACCCCATCGACCGGCTCGGAATGTTCCTCAACTCCTATGAGTCCGCGGCCGCTTCGCTCCAGAAGATCGCCGGACTGCTCGCCCGGCGCCCCGGTGTCCCGGAGCCGGATGTACCCGCCACGCTGCCGGCCGTCGCGGCCGCCCGGCCGGGCCGCGAGGTCACCTTCCGCGACGTCCGCTTCGCCTACCGCACGGGCGGCGAGGTGCTGCCCCGCTTCGATCTGACCCTCGCGGCGGGCACGACAGTCGCCGTGGTGGGCTCGACCGGCGCCGGCAAGTCCACCCTCGCCAAGCTGCTGGCCCGCTTCTACGACCCCACCGAGGGCCGGGTGCTGCTCGACGGCGTCGATCTGCGGGCGTTGTCCACCACCACGCTGCGCCGCGGCGTCGTCATGGTCACCCAGGAGGCGTTCCTGTTCTCCGGCACCGTCGCCGACAACATCGCCCTGGGCCGCCCGGACGCCACCCGCGAGGAGATCGAGCGCGCCGCGAAGGCCATCGGCGCCCATGACTTCATCACCGCGCTGCCGGACGGCTACGACACCGACGTCCGCAAGCGCGGCGGCCGTATCTCCGCCGGTCAGCGCCAACTGGTCGGCTTCGCCCGCGCCCTGCTCGCCGACCCCGCCGTCCTCATCCTCGACGAGGCCACCAGTTCGCTGGACATCCCCGGCGAACGCGCGGTGCAGCGCGCCATGACCACGGTGCTGCAGGGCCGTACGGCCCTGGTGATCGCGCATCGCCTCTCGACCGTCGAGATCGCCGACCGGGTCCTGGTCATGGCCGACGGCCGGATCGTCGAGGACGGCCCGCCCAAGCAACTCATCGCCGGCCGGGGCCGGTTCGCCGAGCTGCATCAGGCCTGGCGGGACAGTGTGGGGTAGGGGCGGACGGTGTAGGTTCCGCGTTCCGATGGACAACAGACCCATCAATTGGGCAATGGATGAGCAATTTCACCGGTTCCGTGGTCACTGACTGCTCTCAGTAACTACGGTCCTCCGCAGGGCGTCCCGCCCACCGCTCATATCACCGACCCCGTCCCGCCCGGACGGGACATGAGCCATTGCTCTGGATTCCGCGTCGCTCCACCGTCACTCGGGCAGGTTCAGTTGCCAGGAGACGCCGAAGCGGTCGTTCACCCAGCCGAACTTGGCGCTGAAGCCGTACGAACCCAGCGGCATGAGCTCCGTGCCCTGTTCGGCAAGGGCGCCGTAGAGGCGATCGAGCTCGGCCTCGGTATCGCACTCGACGAGCAGGGATACCGCCGGAGTGAACCCGCCTTCCGGGTGCTGGCGTCAGTCCTTCGAGGACGAGGCTAGGACCTACCTCTGACACCGGCCCCACGGACACCACAGGCCTTCTCCTTCTGATCTTGTCGATTGAGCCCGCGGCCAACCCGCCCATCGCAGCGATCTCTCTGCGGTCCGCTGGAACGAGGACGGGTGCGGTCAGGACGAGGCGTGCGGGCTGGACGAATACGGCCTCATCGCTTGATCGCCTTGGTCGGAACCGCCGGTCGGGCCGCCTACGGCGCGGCGGGCCGCACCTGCTGCGCACTGAATGCGCAATTCCGGCCCTGAGGGCGCAATGACTCCGAACAGACAGCCCCCCACCCCTCGTCGTCCGGTCCGAAATGCGCTGCGCCACAACACCGGCGGCCCCCGCAAACCGGCGCGATCGTCGAGGCCGGCTGCAGTGGTGCTCTCCCCTTTCGATCACGGCCGGCTCATATGAAGCCCGCCGCGATCTCTTCACTCTGAGGGATCGGGCTGGAGTGGCAGAGCATCTCCAGCCGGAGGAGTTTCCAGCGTAGGCGAGCCTTTTCTGGCTCGCACCATATCGGCTTCCGCACGGATCATGTCCGCATTTGCCCGGGTCCGCTCCGCATCAGCCTGCCCACGAGCCTGCACGTATTTCGAGAGTCCCGTAAGTGTCCCCCCTACCAAGGCGCCGATAGCCGTAGCCAGAGAGACGATTGTGGTGACGACGATAGGCGCGTCAGAGGGCCCTAGACTGCCGTAATTTTGGAGTTTTGCAAGTATGTCGCGAGTGCCTGCCCAGGAGAGGAGCAGGAGTAGTGCAACTACAGCGGACAGGATTACCCAGGGGGGCGTCCTTTTAAGGATGGCCATCCTGCTTTTCGTCACCTCTTCCTCATTTTGACGCACTTGGTATTGAGCTGAAAAGTGGTCTTGAAGTTGAGCGTGGCGGAATTGGTAGACCGCGCCGGACTGGCGCAGAACACCCCGCCGGCAGGCGTCATCGAGGAAAGTGATCAGCGCCCAGGGCAACCGTCCGGTCAGTGGCAACCACATTCGCGAGAGGGCCACCCACCGTCCCCAAGCGGTCAAACTGAGCCCGCACCCGAGCCCACCGCCGATCCCGAAAACGAGCCCGGCCAAGAGTCCGCGAAGGGGCCCGGACATGAGCCCGAGGGCGAGCCCGGCCGGGAACCCGATAACCAGCATCCACACGAGCATCTGGAAGACCACGTTTTTGCGGTTGGTGCTCAACAGGTCCGCGGCGCTGACCGCAGAGCTGGTGTCCATGGGAGCTTCCAGCCAGGCCATGATGCCGAACGCGAGCCCGGCCCCGAGCCCGACCTCGAGCGGGAACAGGAGCGCGCCCATGAGCCCGCCGTCCAGTCCGTCGTCGAACCCCAGCGGAGCGACCACGAACCTGTCCACGAGCACCAGCACGAGCGCAGCCGGGAGCCCGACCCCCAGCCCCCGCAGGAGCATGGGGACGACCTTGGCACGCCTCTGCCTGGTCGCGCCGAAGGTATGTATGTGTACGCGCGACGGTTCACATGGCGCGCCCCCGGACGCGAACCCGCACACGAGCCCGAAGACCAGCCCGACGACGAGCCCGTGCAGGAGCCCGACCAGGAGCCCTCGACCGAGCGCGAACCCGAGCCCCTGCTCGGTCGCGACCAGGTCCACGGGCAGGTTCCCGATCCCGGTCGTGACCCCGAAGGCCAGTGCGGCCAGGAACCCGACCACGAGCATGCGCGAAGAACGGCGCATGGTGGTGCCCAGTTCCCACCAGGCCAGGTCGCGGGTGCCGAGCTCCTGCAGGTGCGCGGCGAGGTAGCCGAGCCAGCGCTGGGCACGTTCGGGGTGCCACTGACGGCGATGGCCGGTGCCGCGGCCGGTCGGTGTGGGGTCGTAGACGGCGGGGAGGAAGGCTGCCAGGAGATGGTCCTGCAGGGCTTCGGGGGAGGCGAACTGCCCGGTGTCCAGAAGATCTGCGGGGGCGTGCCCGGGAGCGTCGCTGAAGAGAGTGCGGGCCAGGCCGACCATCAGTGGGGTGGCGAGCACCTTGGCGACGTTCTCCGCGCCCGGACTGCGCGGCTCCTCGCGCAGCCGGGCCAGGACCGGTTCCCACCCGCTACTGTCCTCGCCGCCGTCTCTGACCGGTCGGCTGCCCCGGTGCAGGTAGTCGGCGTAGTCGTCCACGCTGAGGTACTCCAGCTCAATGACGGCGGCTTCCGTCAGCACGCAGGTGTTCTCCACGGCGCGGCTGTACTCCGTGGGGCGGCTGGTGAGCAGCAGCGGCGTGGTGGTGCGGTTGAGCGCTCGCAGCGCCGCACCGTGCAGGCCGCCGGCGATCTCGTCGAAGCCGTCGAGAACAGGAAGGATCTTGTCCTCACCGAGCAGCAGAGCGGCCAGATTTCCTCCGTTCCCGGCGGGAGCTGCCAGGAAGGGGTAGTCGCGCACCAGTTGGCTGCACAGCCAGTCATCGAGTGAGATGGTGGCCGGATCCCAGGAACCCAGACCGAAAATCACCGGTACCCGGTCGCCGGCGGCACTGGCCCTCAGCCGGTCGAGGACGAAGCACAGGGTCAGGATCGTCTTGCCGGACCCGCCCTCACCCAGCACCACCAGCCGACGGGACGGAATGGACTCATATACCTCTACGATCCGGTCGAGCTGACCGTCCAGCGGGAGGGGCGCCGAGTGTGTCCCGGGCGGGAGTTGGCGGATATTGGCCCAGTGATCGAACACATCCCGGCCGGTGCACCCGAAGCGCACGGCGAGCGGGAACGGGTCCCCAACGCGCCGCCACTGCCCCTCGCGATGCCATTGCCCGTACACATCGCGGGCGAGTCGCTCGGCCGCCTCTCCCGGTCCGGCTCGAACACCCCGCCGGCTGCGGCGCTCATCGCTCGTGCGCATCGGCGGGCCCGGAAGCGAACAGCGGGTTGCTCGACCCGGTCAGGGGCGGCTGCAACGCCGACTTGATGCGCTGGGTCGAGGTGGTGCCCACCGCCGCGTCCGCACCGGACTCCACCGCCCGCAGATCCCTGATCACACTGGCTAACCCGATCACGCCACGCCCCCTTTGCCGAGCTCACCGGTCACCCGGGACTGTAGACCCCTGATGCCTCTCTGACCGCTGGGCCGGCGGATCTCTGGTGGGGATCCCGGCAGCAAAGGGCCGTTGACGGCAACGTCAGGCGCAGCTACTCCTGCCCTGACCGAGCAGACCGCGCCCGGTGTCTCGGAGGCAAAGGCCGTACGCCCGGAGCGGCCATGGCCGTCTGGCCGCCGGGGGCTGTCCATGGCCGGTGAATCCCGGTTAGCGGAACCGGAGTTCACCGAGACGTTTCCGCAGGACGCGGTGCTCACGAATGCGCGGCCGCACTACAGGACGGCAGGTCCGGGCAAAGGGGCGAACGCACTCATGAGGCAGCGGACGGCATGATGGCGAAGACCATCTGAGGGGGGGACGGCACATGACGGACACCACGAGCGGCCAGGGGATTCCCGGCCATCGCACTGCCGGTCGGTATCTGTGGTGGCTGGTGGCCGGCCAACGGGGGCGGGTGGCGGCGGGCGCCTCGTACGGGAGCCTGTGGATGGTGGGGCTGATGCTGCCGCCGTATGTGCTGTCACGGGCCATCGACGGCGGGCTGGTCCCGGGCCGGATGCCGGTGCTGCTCGGCTGGGTGGCGGTGCTGCTCGGGGTCGGGGTGCTGAACGCCTGGCTGGCGGTCATGCGGCATCGCACGATGACCCGCATCCGGATGGACGCCACCTTCCGTACGGTGCGCGCCGTTGTGGCGCAGACGCTGCGGCTGGGGGCGGCGCTGCCCCACAAGGTGACGGCCGGGGAGGTCGTCACGATCGGGATCGGCGATGTGGCGGTGATCAGCCGGACGCTGACGATGACCGGGCCCGGCGTCGGCGGGGTGCTGGCGTATGCGGTCGTCGCCGTACTGCTGCTGGCCGTCTCGCCGCTGCTGGCCGTGGTGGTGCTGCTGGGTGTGCCGCTGCTCGCGGTGCTGGTCGGACCGCTGCTGGGGCGGCTGCAGGGCGCGGAGACGCGGTATCGCGAGCGGCAGAGCGGGCTGGCGGCGCGGCTGACGGACCTGGTCGGCGGACTGCGGGTGCTCAACGGCCTGGGCGGGAAAGAGGTGTTCGCCGGCCGCTACCGGCGCGCGTCGCAGGCGCTGCGCGGCGAGGGGTACCGCGTCGGTGCGGTGACGAGCTGGGTGCAGGCGCTCGGGATCGGCCTGCCGACGCTGTTCCTGGCCGCGGTGACCTGGCCGGCGGCGCGGATGGCGGCCCAAGGCACCCTCACCGTGGGCGAGTTGGTGGCGGTCTACGGCTATGCGGCGGCGCTGGTGGTGCCGGTGTCGTTCTTCGTCGAGGGCGGCTATGACCTCACCCGGGGGCTGGTGGCCGCCCGTCGCGTCGTACGGTTCCTGGCGCTGGAGCCGGACCGCACATACCCCGCGGACCGCAACGACCCCGCGGACCGCACGGGGGACACCGGCGCGGCGCAGGACGCTCCCGCCGTCGCATCCGCGCTGTGTGATCCGGCGTCGGGCGTCGAGGTGGTTCCCGGACTGTTGACCGCGGTGACCGCCGCCCGCCCGGCCGAGTCGCAGGCGGTGGTCGACCGCCTCGGCCGGTTCGCGGGTTCGGCCGCGACCTGGGGCACGGTACGTCTCGACGAGATGGCGCCACGGCAGCTCCGCGACCGGATCCTGGTGGCGGACAACGAAGCGGATCTGTTCGCCGGGACGCTGCGCGAGGTGGTCGGCGGGCGACGGGACCGGGCCGAGGAGGCGATCGACCGCGCCGTCCGTACGGCCATGGCCGACGACATCGTCCACGGTCTGCCGGACGGGCTCGACGCACCGGTCGAGGCGCAGGGCCGCAATCTCTCCGGCGGGCAGCGGCAGCGGCTGCGCCTGGTGCGGGCGCTGCTGGCCGACCCCGAGGTGCTGCTCGCCGTCGAACCGACCTCGGCGGTCGACGCGCACACCGAGGCGGGTATCGCGACCCGGCTGCACACCGCCCGTGCGGGCCGTACCACGGTGGTCACCAGCACCTCGCCCCTGCTGCTCGACCGGGCCGACCGGGTGTACTTCCTCGTCGACGGCACGGTCGCGGCCGTCGGCAGTCATCGTGAACTCCTCGACGGGCAGCCCGGATACCGCCGCCTGGTCTCCCGGGGCGAGGACGAGGACGACGGGGGCGAGAGCGAGCGCGATGACAGGGACGGGGACGGGGACAAGGGTGGGGACGGGGACAGGAACGGGGACGGGGAAGGCGACGGCACCCACACCGTGAGGACTCCCGAGGTGTCCGTGGCAAAGGAGGACGTGCGATGACGGCGACCACCACCCGGCCCGGACGGACCGACGACGACGGGCTGCCGGACGGCGCGGCGCTGCCGGTGGCCGATCGGGCCACCACCCGGCGGGCGGCGCTCCGGCTGATCCGGCGGGACGGCCGGGCCTTCGCCCTGATGCTCGCGCTGAACGCACTGGCCGCCGGCGCCGGACTGGCCGGCCCCTGGCTGCTCGGCCGGCTCGTGGACGCGGTGCGGGACGGCGACGGGGTGCACACGGTGGACCGGCTGGCGCTGGTCCTCCTGGTGTGCGCGGCGGCACAGCTGCTGCTGGCGCGGTACGCCCGGTTCGTCGGGCACCGCTTCGGGGAGCGGACCGTGGCGCGGATCCGCGAGGAGTTCGTCGACCGGGCGCTGGCGCTGCCCGCCGCGACGGTGGAGCGGGCGGGTACCGGCGATCTGACGGCCCGTGGCACGTCGGACGTCACCTCGGTCGCGCAGACGCTGCGGGACGCCGCGCCGGAGGTGTTCATCGCCGTGTCGCAGGCCCTGTTCCTGCTGGCTGCGGTGGTGGTGCTCGATCCGCTGCTCGGCGCCTGCGGGCTGGGGATGCTGTGCGGCCTGGCCGCGGTCCGGTGGTATCTGCGCCGGGCACACACCGCGTATCTGGCGGAGGGTGCGGCGACCTCGGCGCTCGCCGAGCTGCTGGCGGCCACCGCGGCGGGCGCCCGGACCGTCGAGGCCCTGGGGCTCGAGGAGCGCCGGACGGCTGCGAGCGAGCAGGCCATCGAGCGGTGCCGCCGTACCCGTACCCGTACGCTCTTCCTGCGCAGCGTGCTGCTGCCCGCCGTGGATGCCTCGTACGTCCTCCCGGTGGTCGGCGTTCTGCTGGTCGGCGGGGCGCTGCAGGGGCAGGGCGGGATCAGCCTGGGCGTGGTGGTTTCCGCGGCGCTGTATCTGCGGCAGCTGTCCGGGCCGCTGGAGACGATCATGCTCTGGATCGAGCAACTGCAGAGCAGCGGCGCCGCGTTCGCCCGTGTCGAGGGCCTGGGCGCGGCGCCCCGGACCACCGGCGCCGCCCTCCTGCCCCGCCCTTCCCCGGAACCATCCCTCGCGGCACCCGCCACACCTGCCGACGACCGCATCGACGTCACCGCCGTCCACTACGCCTACGACACCGGGGACGACGGCCCGCGCACCGCCGCACCTCGCGACGTCCTGCACGGCGTGGACCTGACCGTCCGCCCCGGCGAACGCCTCGCCGTGGTCGGCCCCTCGGGAGCCGGCAAGTCCACCCTGGGGCGGCTGCTGGCCGGTATCGACGCACCCCGCAGCGGCTCGGTGACGGTCGGCCGGGTGCCCATCGCCGCGCTGGATCCGGAGACGCTGCGCCGGCAGGTCGTCCTCGTGACACAGGAGCACCACGTCTTCCTCGGCACCGTCCGGGACAATCTGCAGATCGCCGCGCCCGACGCGGACGACGTCACGCTGCGCGCCGCGCTGGCCGCCGTCGGCGCCGACTGGGCCGAGGAACTGCCGGCCGGCCTGGACACCGAACTGGGCGCCGGCGGCCACCGCCCCGACGGCGCGCAGTCCCAGCAACTGGCCCTGGCCCGTGTGGTGCTGGCGGATCCGCACACCCTGATCCTGGACGAGGCGACGGCGCTGCTCGACCCCCGTACGGCGCGGCACACGGAGCGCGCCCTGGCCGCCGTCCTGAAGGGCCGTACGGTCATCGCCATCGCGCACCGTCTGCACACCGCTCACGACGCGGACCGGGTGGCCGTCATGGAGGCCGGCCGACTGTCCGAACTCGGCACGCACGACGAGCTGGTGGCGGCGAACGGCGCGTATGCCGCCCTGTGGCACTCCTGGCACGGCCAGGGGGTGTCCGGCTGACCGGCCCGACGCCACCGCGGACGGCGGCTCGCGGTGGCATGCGCTCCGGGCGGAGCGGGCGGTGCGGGCGCCGGTATGTCTCCGGAGCCCGCCGAGGGGCCGTGGAGGCGGATCTTCCTGGGACGGGATCCGGACGGCTATGAGCTGCTGTTCCCGCGGTTTTCGGAGGTTTGAAAGGGCGGGACGGGATCGCGCGGCCGATCACGGGCCGTCCGCCTTCCGGACACCGATTTCGCGCAACGGACGGTTTCCGGCCAATTCATTGAACGGTGCCTGACAACAAGCCACTTGCGGTGGGACTCTTCCCCGCAACCGCCGCACGGATCCCCACAGCACCCCATCCCGCGGTCGCAGGTTCCACCTGCTCCACCCGTACCACCCGTACGTCCAGCACCTCCGTACGTCTCCCCCCACACGCTCCAGAGTTCTGCCTCGCTCTGCCCGGACGGCCGCTTCGCCGCCCGGTCCCCCTCGGCCGCACCGCTCCACAGCGGCCACCGCAGAAGGAGTCAGTGTGAGACGCACCCCCCATGGACGCGCCGTTGCGACCGGCGCACTCGTCGCCGTCACGGCGATGCTGGCAGTCGGCGTTCAGGCCGGTACCGGCACGGCGGCCGCCCCGCGGCCGGGCACCACACATGCCACCCCCGATCCCGGCGCACTGCCCGCCAAGCTGTCCCCGTCCCAGCGTGCGGAGCTGATACGGGCAGCCGGCGCCACCACCGCCGAGACCGCGCGGCAGCTGAAGCTCGGCGCGAAGGAGAAGCTCGTCGTCAAGGACGTCTCGAAGGACGTCGACGGCACCGTCCACACCCGCTACGAGCGCACCTACGACGGGCTGCCCGTCCTCGGCGGCGACCTCGTGGTGCACGAGAGCAAGGGCGGCACCCTCAAGGGCGTCACCAAGGCCGTACGCTCCCAGCTCAAGGTCGCCGGCACCACCGCGAAGGTGAAGCCGGCCGCGGCCGAGGCGAAGGCCGTCAAGTCGGCGCAGGCGCTCGGGTCGAAGAAGACCGAGGCCGCGAAGGCACCGCGCAAGGTGGTCTGGGTCGCCGACGGCAAGCCGCTGCTGGCGTACGAGACGGTGGTCGGCGGGCTGCAGGACGACGGCACCCCCAACCAGCTGCACGTCATCACGGATGCCACGACCGGCGCCAAGATCTTCGAGTACCAGGGGATCGAGAAGGGCGTCGGCAACAGCGAGTACAGCGGCAAGGTCACCATCGGGACCTCGGGCTCGGCCCCGAACTTCTCGATGACCGACGCCACTCGCGGCAACCACAAGACCTACGACCTCAAGCACGGGTCGTCCGGGACCGGCACGCTGTTCACCGACGCGGACGACACCTGGGGCGACGGCACGACGCAGAACGCGCAGACGGCCGGCGTCGACGCGGCCTACGGCGCGCAGGAGACCTGGGACTACTACAAGAACGTGCACGGCCGCAGCGGCATCCGCGGTGACGGCGTGGGCGCCTACTCCCGCGTGCACTACGGCAACAGCTACGTCAACGCCTTCTGGGACGACGGCTGCTTCTGCATGACGTACGGCGACGGCAGCGGCAACGCCGACCCGCTGACCGCCATCGACGTGGCCGGCCACGAGATGTCGCACGGTGTCACCGCGGCCACCGCCAACCTCACCTACAGCGGTGAGTCCGGCGGCCTCAACGAGGCGACCTCGGACATCTTCGGCACCTCCGTCGAGTTCTACGCCAACAACGCCGCCGACCCCGGTGACTACCTCATCGGCGAGAAGATCGACATCAATGGCGACGGCACCCCGCTGCGCTACATGGACAAGCCGTCCAAGGACGGTGCGTCGGCCGACTACTGGTCGAGCAACGTCGGCAACAAGGACGTGCACTACTCGTCCGGTGTCGCCAACCACTTCTTCTACCTGCTGTCCGAGGGCAGCGGCCCGAAGGACATCGGCGGCGTCCACTACGACAGCCCGACCTCCGACGGTCTGCCCGTCCCGGGCATCGGCCGGGCCAACGCCGAGAAGGTCTGGTTCAAGGCACTCAGCCAGTACATGAGCGCCAACACCAACTACGCCGGCGCCCGTACCGCGACCCTGCAGGCCGCGGCGGACCTGTTCGGCCAGGGCAGCGCGTCGTACAACACGGTCGCCAACACCTGGGCGGCGGTCAACGTCGGCGCCCGCGTCCCGGACGGCGGCGGGGTCACCGTCACCAACCCGGGCAACCAGAGCAGCACCGTGGGCCAGCCGGCCAGCCTGCAGATCAAGGCGACCAGCGGCACCGCGGGCGCACTCTCGTACGCGGCGACCGGCCTGCCCGCCGGGCTGTCGCTCAACGCGACATCCGGTCTGATCTCCGGTACGCCGACCACGGCCGCCACCAGCAATGTGACGGTCACGGTCACCGACGCCGCGAAGAAGACGGGTACGGCCGCCTTCACCTGGACGGTCAGCACCTCCGGCGGCGGCAGCGTCTTCGAGAACACCGACGACGTGGCGATTCCGGACGCGGGCGCTGCGGTCACCTCACCGATCAATGTGGGCCGCACCGGCGATGCGCCGAGCACCCTCAAGGTCGCGGTGGACATCGTGCACACCTACCGCGGTGACCTGGTCGTGGACCTGATCGCCCCGGACGGAACGGCCTACCGGCTGAAGAACTCCAGCGCGTTCGACTCGGCGGCCAACGTGAAGACGACCTACACCGTCAACGCCTCCTCGGAGAAGGCGAGCGGGACTTGGAAGCTGCGGGTTCAGGACGTCTACTCTCAGGACTCCGGCTACATCAACGGCTGGAAGCTGACGTTCTGATCGGCCCTCGGCACGTAGCCGTCACCCTCGTGTGACATAGGCGGGTCGGCGGATCACCGCACTTGACAACTGACCTGCTGGGCAAACCCGTTGGGCGTCACTCCCGGATCTCCGGGGGTGGCGCCCAGCTCCGTTATACGAACAGCGATCACCTCTCTACGGACAATTTTCAGCCAAACTCCGAACACCCTCCTGACATGCACGCGTTCGAATGGCAGTCTTCCCGAACGCACGTCACACCCGCATCGCTTTGCACCCCCACCACTTGGCAAAGTTGAAGGAGCACGCGTGACCCCCCACATGTCCCGTAAGACCCGTGTCGCCGGTACCGCAATCGCGGCGGCGGCCCTCCTGGCCGCCGGCATCACCGCAGGTACCGCCGGCGCCTCCTCCGTCCAGGCCCCCACCGCGGACGGTTCTCCCCTCAAGCTGAGCGCCTCGCACCGCGCGGAACTGCTGCGCGACGCGAGCACCACCAAGGCGCAGACCGCCAAGGAACTCGGTCTGGGCGCGCAGGAGAAGCTGGTCGTCAAGGACGTCATCAAGGACGCCGACGGCACCACGCACACCCGCTACGACCGCACCTACGCCGGACTTCCGGTCCTCGGCGGCGACCTGGTCGTGCACACCGCCAAGGGCGGCGCGATCAAGAGCACCACCAAGTCGACCGGCAAGTCGGTCAAGGTGGCCTCCACCACGGCGAAGATAGCCCCGACCGCCGCCGCGCAGTCGGCGCAGGGCACCGCCGCGAAGTCGCTCAGCGCGAAGAAGGCCGACGCGCAGGCGCCCAAGAAGGTCGTCTGGGCCGCCTCCGGCACGCCCGTCCTCGCCTACGACACCATCGTCAAGGGCGTCAAGAAGGACGGCACCCCCAGCCGGATGCACATCATCACCGACGCCGACAGCGGCAAGAAGCTGTTCCAGTACGACGAGATCCGTACCGGCAAGGGCGAGAGCGAGTTCAGCGGCAGCGTCGACCTGGGCACCACCAAGGAGGGCAGCGGCTTCACGCTGACCGACAAGGAGCGCGGCGGTCACAAGACCACCGACCTGGGCAACAGCGAGTCCGGTGACGGCAAGGCCTTCACGGACGAGGACGACAAGTGGGGCACCGGCAAGCCCGACAACCCGCAGACCGCGGCCGTCGACGCGCACTACGGTGCCGCCGAGACCTGGGACTACTACAAGACCGTCCACGGCCGCAGCGGCATCAAGGGCGACGGCAAGGGTGCCTCCTCGCGCGTCCACTACGGCAACAACTACGTCAACGCCTTCTGGGACGACAGCTGCTTCTGCATGACGTACGGCGACGGCGAGGGCAACAAGGCCCCGCTCACCGCCATCGACGTCGCGGCGCACGAGATGTCGCACGGTGTCACCTCCGCCACCGCCAACCTCACCTACAGCGGTGAGTCCGGCGGCCTGAACGAGGGCACCTCGGACATCTTCGGTACCTCGGTCGAGTTCTACGCCAAGAACGACAAGGACCCGGGCGACTACCTCATCGGCGAGAAGATCGACATCAACGGTGACGGCACGCCGCTGCGCTACATGGACAAGCCGTCCAAGGACGGTCAGTCGAAGGACTTCTGGGACTCCAGCACCGGTGGTCTCGACCCGCACTACTCCTCGGGTGTCGCCAACCACTTCTTCTACCTGCTGTCCGAGGGCAGCGGCCCGAAGGAGATCGGTGGCGTCAAGTACGACAGCCCGACGGCGGACAACTCCAAGGTCGAGGGCATCGGCCGGGACAAGGCCGAGAAGATCTGGTTCAAGGCCCTGACCGAGTACATGACCTCGAACACCGACTACAAGGCCGCCCGCGAGGCGACCATCAAGGCAGCCACCGACCTGTACAAGGCCGGCAGCCCCGAGGTCAAGGGTGTCGAGGCCGCCTGGACCGGTGTCGCCGTCAAGTGACGCACCGAGCGGGAACGTGCTGAACGTCCCGGGGTGAACCACCCCGGAGCGGGCGGTGTCCGGAGAGAGTTTCTCCGGGCACCGCTTTCGCGTGTCACGGAGAGGGTCGGCGCCGATCGCCGCGGCGAGGAACTCCGCGCAGGCGACCAGCGGTTCGCCCGCGTACTCCTTGTAGAGCGCGGGCGCGCCCGCCCGGTCCCCCGAGATCAGCAGTTTCGGCCACGGGGCCGCCGCCAGTGGCGCCATCGGGATGTCGGCGTCCCAGCAGGGGCGCTCGGCCATCGACGCGGCGGCGGCCCGCAGCCGCTGCGGGGTCGGCTCCGGCGCGGCCAGGCCCAGCGCCTCGGTGCAGGTCCGCAGAAAGCCCTCCGACGCGACGTCCTCGGGCAGGGGCGCGACGGCGGCACGGGCCCGCTCCAGGGCGGCCGCGACCACCGGGTGCGCGGGCCGCGGGCCGTAGCGCGCCCGGCTGGACGAGGGCGAGGGAGCGCACCCGATCGGGCCGCCGTACGGCGGCGACCAGCGCACTCACCCCGCCGTAGGCAGGCCCGACCAGATGGCCGCCGTCGCCGAGCAGCCGGATCAGGTCGTCGGCGTCGTGCCCGAAAGCGCAGTTCGCCGACTCTCCGCAGTCGGCACCCCTCCCGCCCCCCGCGTCCACCGATATGGCCGATTCCACCCCCTCATGCACTCTTGTACGGACTCCCTCCTGGGGGGAGGCTGCGTGTGGCGCCAATGGGACCCCGGCGCGGCACCGGACATCCGCACACCGCAACTCCGCTGTGATCACACCGAGTTGAGGAGGCGAACGCCGACCGTGTCAGCGCAGTGCCGCAGCCTCCCGCGAGGGGGCGGCAGTGTGTCCGCCGGGTCACGGCGGGTCCGTGACTACGCACCAGTAGTTAACCTTCCGCCGGACTGCCCGGCCGCCGCCCGCGGGAAGGCTCACCGGGTACGCCCTTCCTCACCCGCGTCGCACACCTGCACCGGATCCACCGGGGGAACCACCGACCGGAGGCCGGGGGAGCGCCGACCCGCCCCGCCGCGCCACCGCCAACCGAGTGAAAGCGGACAGGAGCGCCCATGCCCGCACCCGGCCCCGTAGCCGTGGAGCGGATACAAAGGACAAAACCCCGCAAAGCGTCACAAGCCCAGGTGAGCCCATGATCGGTCGCATTCCTGTTCTGGACATCCGCCCGCAGATCGATTGCGGCCGCCGCCCGGCGAAGGCGGTGGTGGGTGAGACCTTCGAGGTCTCGGCCACCGTCTTCCGCGAAGGGCATGACGCCGTCGCGGCCAATGTGGTGCTGCGTAATCCGGCCGGCCGCTGCGGTCCCTGGACCCCGATGCGGGAACGGGCCCCCGGCAGCGACCGGTGGAGCGCCGAGGTCACCCCCGGCATCGAGGGCCGCTGGTCGTTCACCGTCGAGGCCTGGTCCGATCCGGTCGCCACCTGGCGGCACCACGCCGCCGTGAAGATCCCGGCGGGCATCGACACCGAGCTGGTGCTCGCCGAGGGTGCCGAGCTCCATGAGCGGGCGGCCTCGGAGGTCCCCAAGAGCGACGGCCGGGAATCGGTGCTCAGCGCCGTGGATACGCTGCGCAACCCCGAGCTGCCCGCCGCGACCCGGCTCGCCGCGGCGCTCTCCCCCCAGGTCACCGCGGCGCTGGACCGCCATCCGCTGCGCGAGCTGCTCACCGTCTCGCGCCCGATGCCGCTGGTCGTCGAGCGCCGACGGGCCCTGTACGGCTCGTGGTACGAGCTCTTCCCCCGCTCCGAGGGCGCCACCGTCACCCCGGACGGCACCGCCGTCAGCGGGACCCTGCGCACCGCCGCCGCCCGGCTGCCGGCTGTCGCCGCGATGGGCTTCGACGTGGTCTATCTGCCGCCGGTCCACCCCATCGGCACCTCTTTCCGCAAGGGCCCCAACAATGCGCTGTCGGCCGGCCCGGAGGATGTCGGCTCCCCCTGGGCCATCGGCTCGCCGGCCGGCGGCCATGACGCCCTCCACCCGGACCTGGGCACCTTCGAGGACTTCGACCACTTCGTCCGCACCGCCCGCGATCTGCGGATGGAGGTGGCCCTGGACTTCGCGCTGCAGTGCTCCCCCGACCACCCGTGGGTCACCCTGCACCCCCAGTGGTTCCACCGCCGCGCGGACGGCTCGGTCGCCTACGCCGAGAACCCGCCGAAGAAGTACCAGGACATCTACCCGCTCGCCTTCGACGCCGACTTCCGCGGGCTGGTCCGCGAGACCGAACGCCTGCTGCGCTTCTGGATGGCCAAGGGCGTACGGATCTTCCGGGTGGACAACCCCCACACCAAGCCGCTGGCCTTCTGGGAGAAGGTGATCGGCGAGATCAACCGCACCGACCCGGACGTGCTCTTCCTGGCCGAGGCCTTCACCCGCCCCGCCATGCTGCACACCCTCGCCCGGATCGGCTTCCACCAGTCGTACACCTACTTCACCTGGCGTAACACCAAGCAGGAGCTGACCGCCTACCTGACCGAGCTGTGCGACGACAGCGCCAGCTATCTGCGGCCCAACTTCTTCGTGAACACGCCGGACATCCTGCACGCCTACCTCCAGGAGGGCGGCCGCCCCGCCTTCGAGGTGCGCGCCGTCCTGGCCGCCACCCTCTCCCCCACCTGGGGCGTCTATGCGGGATACGAGCTCTGCGAGTCGACGCCGGTACGCCGCGGCAGCGAGGAGTACGTCGACTCGGAGAAGTACCAACTGAGGCCGCGCGACTGGGATGCGGCGGCCAGAGAGGGGCGCAGCATCGCCCCCCTGATCACGACGCTCAACCGCATCCGCCGCCGCCACCCTGCCCTGCAGCAACTGCGCAATCTGCGCTTCCACCACGTCGACAACGACGCCGTCCTCGCCTTCTCCAAGCACGACGGGCACGGCGACCGGGCCGACACGGTGCTCACGGTGGTCAACCTCGACCCGCACCACACCCACGAGGCGACGGTGTCGTTGGACATGCCGGAACTCGGCCTCGGCCGGCACGAGTCCATTCCGGTGCGCGATGAGCTCACCGGCGACACCTACCACTGGGGCAGGGACAACTATGTGCGCCTGGAGCCGGGCCGCTCACTGGCGCCCGCCCATGTGCTGTCGCTGCGACCGTCCTCACCGATCGGAGGGTCACCCAATTGATCGTCAATGAGCCTGTCCCCGACACTTTCGAGGACACCCCGGCAAAGGACCGCGATCCCGACTGGTTCAAACGGGCCGTCTTCTACGAAGTCCTGGTGCGTTCCTTCCAGGACAGCAATGGCGATGGCATCGGCGACCTCAAGGGCATCACGGCGAAGCTCGATTATCTGCAATGGCTGGGGGTGGACTGTCTCTGGCTGCCGCCGTTCTTCAAATCTCCCCTGCGGGACGGCGGTTACGATGTCGCCGACTACACCGCGGTGCTTCCCGAATTCGGCGATCTGGCCGACTTCGTGGAATTCGTGGACGCCGCACACCATCGCGGTATGCGGGTGATCATCGACATGGTGATGAACCACACCAGCGACCAGCACCCGTGGTTCCAGGAGTCGCGCACCGACCCCGAGGGCCCGTACGGCGACTACTACGTCTGGGCCGACGACGACAAGCAGTACGCGGACGCCCGCATCATCTTCGTCGACACCGAGGCCTCCAACTGGACCTTCGACCCGGTCCGCAAGCAGTACTTCTGGCACCGCTTCTTCTCCCACCAGCCGGACCTCAACTACGAGAACCCGGCGGTCCAGGAGGAGATGATCTCCTCCCTGCGGTTCTGGCTCGACCTGGGGATCGACGGCTTCCGGCTGGACGCGGTGCCGTATCTCTACGCCGAGGAGGGCACCAACTGCGAGAATCTGCCCGCCTCGCACGCCTTCCTCAAGCGGGTCCGCGCGGAGATCGATGCGCACTATCCGGACACCGTGCTGCTGGCCGAGGCCAATCAATGGCCGGAGGACGTCGTCGACTACTTCGGCGATTACGGCGTCGGCGGCGACGAATGCCATATGGCCTTCCACTTCCCGGTCATGCCGCGCATCTTCATGGCGGTGCGGCGCGAATCGCGCTATCCGGTCTCGGAAATTCTCGCCAAGACCCCGGCGATTCCGTCCGGCTGCCAGTGGGGCGTTTTCCTGCGTAACCACGACGAGCTCACCCTCGAAATGGTCACGGACGAAGAACGCGACTACATGTACGCGGAGTACGCCAAGGACCCGCGGATGCGCGCCAATATCGGCATTCGCCGGCGGCTGGCCCCGCTGCTCGACAACGACCGCAATCAGATCGAGCTCTTCACGGCCCTGCTGCTGTCGCTGCCGGGTTCGCCGATTCTCTATTACGGCGACGAGATCGGCATGGGCGACAACATCTGGCTCGGGGACCGCGACGCGGTGCGTACCCCGATGCAGTGGACACCGGACCGCAACGCCGGATTCTCCTCCTGCGACCCGGGCCGGCTCTCCCTGCCGACGATCATGGATCCGGTCTACGGATACCAGGTCACCAATGTCGAGGCGGCGATGAGTTCGCCCTCCTCGCTGCTGCACTGGACCCGCCGGATGATCGAGATCCGGAAGCAGAACCCGGCGTTCGGACTCGGCAGCTATACCGAGCTGTCCTCCACCAACCCGGCGGTGCTGGCCTTCCTGCGGGAGTCGCCGGGCGCCGGTGCCGCGGACGACGACCTGGTGCTGTGCGTGCACAACTTCTCGCGCTTCGCCCAGCCCACGGAGCTGGACCTGCGGGCGTTCAGCGGCCGCCATCCGGTGGAACTCATCGGCGGCGTCCGCTTCCCGGCCATCGGGGAGCTGCCGTATCTGCTGACCCTCGCGGGCCACGGCTTCTACTGGTTCCGGCTGCGCAGAAACTCCGGCTAGCGTCCGGCGCCCTGACCGGGCACGGGTGCCGGAAACACGCCCGTACGCGGCCGCATGGCGCGTACGGGCGTTTTTTGACCTTTCGCTCGGGCAGCCTCCCTATTACCGCTCGGGCCGGGTGAGCCACCGTCGGTCCCCCGGTTCGGGAGAGGCACCGCCGCGCAGCGGACAGGCACGCCGGATTCGCCGCTGCCGTACGGACGAGCTCGCCCGGTGCCCGCTCCCGTACTCCGTCCGGGGGCACCACCGCCAGCCTCCGTCTGGGGGTACCCCCACCGCGCCATCGCACAGTCAAGGCCGCATTCCGGGACACTTTGCCCTATATGTCGTGTGCCCGGGGAAAGGACGCGACGCCATGTCGGACACCGCCTCGACCCGTGCCACCCGAAACACCCCTGATCACCGCCCGCTCGTCGCCGCACCCGATCTGCTCTCCTCGCTGGCGCCCCTGCTCGCCGAATGGGTACCACGCCAGCGCTGGTTCGCCGGCAAGGGACGGCTGATCACCGGCTTCACGCTGCTCTCGGCGACCGAGCTGCTGCCGTGCACCGACGGCAGCGCACCCGGCCTGCTGCTCCTGCTCGTCCGCACCCAGCAAGCCGCACCACCGAGCCGTACGCCGGCCGGCGACGACTGCTACCAACTCCTGCTGGGGGTGCATCCGGCGCTGCCGCCGCAGCTGGCGCCCGCGGTGATCGGCCGTCCGGGCGGCGGTCCGCTGCGCGGTCGCACCGTCTATGACGCGCTGCTCGACAACCGGCTGTGCGGGCTGCTGCTGGAACGGCTGCGGGTGCCGGGCCGGCTCGGTACGCTGCGCTTTTGCCGGGAGCCCGATGCCGACATCCCCTCCGGGCTGGCGGGCCGGCCGATCGCCGTCGAACAGTCCAACTCCTCGATCGTCTACGGGGATTCCTTCATCCTGAAGATCTTCCGGCGGATCGAGCCGGGCATCAATCCGGATCTGGAGCTGCCGCGGGCGCTGGCGGACGCCAAGTGCGCGCGGGTGCCCGCGCCCGCCGCATGGTACGAGTCGGCGGCCGCCGAGGAGGGCGGCGAGGCGACGACGCTGGGCGTGCTGCAGCCGTTCCTGCCCGGCTCGGCGGACGGCTGGCAGCTGGCGCTCCATGCGCTGGCGGTCCGCGCCGACTTCACCGGCTCGGCGCGTGCCCTCGGCCACGCCACCGCCGAGGTGCACACCGCGCTCGCCCAGACGCTGCCGACCACCGAACTGCGCCGCGCGCAGCTCGCTGTGATCGCCGCCCAGATGAACGAACGGCTGGAGGCCACCGCCCGCGCCGTGCCCGTACTGCAGCCCTACCGTGCCCGGCTGCGCACCGCCTTCGACGCGCTGACCACGATCGGCCACGACGGCCGCAGCTGGGCGGCCCAGCGCATCCACGGCGATCTGCACCTGGGCCAGACGCTGCGCTCCGCCGACGAGGGCCGCTGGTCGCTGATCGACTTCGAGGGCGAACCGGCCCGCCCGCTGGCCGAGCGGCGCCGGCCGCAGCCGGCGGTGCGTGATATCGCGGCGATGCTGCGGTCCTTCGACTACGCCGCGCGCAGCGGCCCGGCGGGCGGGGACCCCTGGTCGCTGGAGTGGGCGCGGCGGACCCGTGACGCCTACTGCCTGGGCTATGCGGAGGCGGGCGGACTCGATCCGCGCTCGGCACCCGAACTGATGCGCGCCTACGAGACCGACAAGGCGGTCTACGAGGTGCTCTACGAGGCCCGGCACCGGCCCGACTGGCTGTCCGTCCCGATGGCCGCCGTCCGGCGGCTGGCGGCTGGCGGCGAACCGGCCGTGGGGGCGGACGGGCCCGGCCCGTCCGGCTCCGCCGGCTCCGCCGGGTCCGCCGGGTCCGACAACGGCCGGGGGTGAGGGGCCGCAGACGAACCGCCGATCCGCCGCCCGTACGCCCTCTGAGATCCGACCGACGCCCCGCCCCGAGGAGGCCTTCTCGTGACCGCCCGCCCGCCGTCCCGTCCCACCACTCCCGACCCCGCACCCGCTCCGGGCGCGACCGACGACAGCGCGGCGGGGCGGTCCGGCCACCCGGCGACGCCCCGGCCGCCGGCCGGCGAATCCGCGGTGGCCGCGAGGGGCACCTTCGCCGGCCCCACGGCCGGTGCCTCCCCCATCCGGCCGTTCACCCCCCGGGAGGTGGCGGCGCCCGGCCGGGCTGCCGCGCCCGCGGGCCCTGCGCGGGCAACGCAGTCGGGGGCCGGCAGCCATGGGGTCCGGTCCGCCGCCCCGCTGTCCGACGAGGACCGCGGCCGGCTCCTGGACGGCACCCATCACGACCCGCACGGGCTGCTCGGCGCCCACCCCGTGCGCAGCGGGCTGCTCATCCGGGTCCTGCGGCCGTCCGCCAAGGGCGTTACCGTCCTGGCGAAGGGGCTGCGCGCCGACCTGCCCTGCGAGGGCGACGGACTGTTCGCCGGGGTGCTGCCGCTGCGCACCGTCCCGGACTACGAGCTGCTCGTCGACTACGGCGACAACGCCTGGACCGTGCAGGACCCCTACCGCTTTCTGCCCGCGCTCGGCGAGCTGGATCTGCATCTGCTCGGCGAGGGCCGGCACGAGCAGCTGTGGCAGGCGCTCGGTGCGCGGATCATGGACCACCAGGGCGTGACCGGCACCCGCTTCACGGTCTGGGCGCCCAACGCCCAGGGCGTCCGGGTCGTCGGCGACTTCAACTACTGGGACGGCACCGGCCACCCGATGCGCTCGCTGGGCTCCTCGGGCGTCTGGGAGCTCTTCGTCCCGGGCATCGGCGAGGGCGAGCTCTACAAGTTCGAGATCACCCGGCCGGACGGCTCGCGGACCCTGCGCGCCGACCCGATGGCCCGGCGGACCGAGTGCCCGCCCGCCAACGCCTCGGTCGTGGACGCCTCGCACCACAGCTGGACGGACGCCGACTGGATGTCCCGGCGCGGCGAACGGCCCGTGCACGAGGCGCCGCTCTCCGTCTACGAGATGCACCTCGCCTCCTGGCGCCCCGGCCTCACCTACCGCCAGCTCGCGGTCCAACTCCCCGCATACGTCAAGGACCTGGGCTTCACCCACGTCGAGTTCATGCCGGTCCCCGAGCACCCCTTCGGCGGCTCCTGGGGCTACCAGGTGACCGGGTTCTATGCGCCCACCGCCAGGATGGGCACCCCGGACGACTTCAAGTTCCTGATCGACGCACTGCACCGGGCCGGGATCGGCGTGCTGATGGACTGGGTGCCGGCGCACTTCCCGCGGGACGACTGGGCGCTGGCGGAGTTCGACGGCCGGCCGCTCTACGAGCCGCAGGACCCGGCACGGGCCGCGCACCCGGACTGGGGCACCCTGGAATTCGACTACGGCCGCACCGAGGTCCGTAACTTCCTGGTCGCCAACGCCGTCTACTGGTGCGAGGAGTTCCATATCGACGGCCTGCGTGTGGATGCCGTCGCCTCGATGCTCTACCTCGACTACTCGCGCGAGGACGGCGGCTGGACCCCGAACATCCACGGCGGCCGGGAGAACCTCGATGCGGTCGCCTTCCTCCAGGAGATGAATGCGACGGTCTACCGCCGCTGCCCAGGCGTCGTCACCATCGCCGAGGAGTCCACGGCCTGGGACGGCGTCACCCGCGCCACACACCACATCGGCCCCGGCGGCTTCGGCGGTCTGGGCTTCGGGCTGAAGTGGAACATGGGCTGGATGCACGACTCCCTCGGCTATGTGTCCAAGGAGCCGGTGCACCGCAAGTACCACCACGGCGAGATGACCTTCTCCATGATCTACGCCTACTCCGAGAACTATGTGCTGCCGATCTCCCACGACGAGGTGGTGCACGGCAAGCGCGCACTGGTGTCGAAGATGCCCGGTGACTGGTGGCAGCAGCGCGCCAACCACCGGGCCTACCTCGGATTCATGTGGGCCCACCCGGGCAAGCAACTCCTCTTCATGGGGCAGGAGTTCGCCCAGGGCGCGGAGTGGGCGGAGAGTCATGGCCCGGACTGGTGGCTGCTCGACCCGTCGTACGAGGCCGAGCCGGACCACCGGGGCGTACGCGATCTCGTCCGCGAACTGAACCGCCGGTACGCCGCCACACCCGCGCTGTGGGAGCGCGACACCGACCCGGCCGGCTTCTCCTGGATCGACGGCGACGCGAGCGAGGACAACGTCTTCTCCTTCCTGCGCTTCGCCGCCGACGGCTCTCCGCTGATCTCGGTCACCAACTTCTCCCCCGTCGTCCGCCATGCCTACCGGCTCGGTGTCCCCGACACGGTCCCCGCCTGGCGGGAGGTCCTGAACACCGACGACCCGCGCTACGGCGGCAGCGGCATCAGCAACCCCGACCCGCTCAAGGCCGAACCGACCCCCTGGAACGGCCGCCCCGCTTCCGTCTCCCCCGTCCTCCCCCCGCTGGCCACCCTCTGGCTACGACCGTCCTGACCACCTCACGGCTGATGGTTGTCGGACCCTTCTCCCGCAACTGCGGCACCCCCGCCGAACAGATCCGTCCGCCACGTCGCTATGGCCCGTTCCTCCTTGTTCGTGCCCCCACGCAACCGGCCGCGGCCGACCGCGTTTTCCCTGTCCCTCACATGGTGTCAGGGGGCACTGACAATCGGTCCGGGCCAAGAAAACCGCAGGTCAGAAGGGCCTGGGAGGGACGTGTGGCGCCGGTCGCGCGGTAGCCCGCCGCCCGGTCACGCCGAAGGGGCGGGTGCCGCATCCGGCACCCGCCCCTTCTCTCCTCCTACGGTCCGGGATCAGACCTTGGCGGACGTCTTCTCCGCCTCGCCGTCCCGCGGCTCGATGACCGTCGCGGCAACCGGCTCCGCTGAGGCGTCGTCGCCCAGCGTCTTCTCGTCGAAGGGCAACCGGCCGGCCAGCACCTCCGTCACCCGGGCCTTGTCGATCTCCTTGGTCCAGGTGCCGATGAGGACGGTGGCCACCGCGTTGCCGGCGAAGTTGGTCAGGGCCCGCGCCTCGCTCATGAAGCGGTCGATGCCGACGATCAGGCCGACGCCGTCGACCAGTTCGGGACGGTGCGACTGCAGGCCGCCGGCCAGTGTCGCCAGGCCGGCGCCGGTGACGCCCGCCGCGCCCTTCGACGCGATGACCATGAACACCAGCAGCGAGATCTGCTGGCCGAGCGGCAGCGGCTTGCCCATCGCCTCGGCCACGAACAGCGAGGACATCGTCAGATAGATGGCGGTGCCGTCGAGGTTGAAGCTGTAGCCGGTGGGGACCGTGATGCCGACCACCGGCCTGCTGACGCCCAGGTGCTCCATCTTCGCGATCAGCCGGGGCAGCGCCGACTCGGAGGAGGAGGTGGACAGGATCAGCAGGAGTTCCCGGGCGAGGTACTTCAGCAGCTGGAAGATGTTGACCCCGGCGACCAGCCGGAGCAGCGCGCCGAGCACCACGATCACGAACAGCAGACAGGTGGTGTAGAAGCCGAACATGATGACGGCCAGCGACTTCAGCGCGCCCAGGCCGGTCTCGCCGACCACCGCCGCGATGGCGCCGAACGCACCCACCGGCGCCGCCCACATGATCATGGACAGCACCCGGAAGACCAGCTTCTGGAGGTGCCCGACACCGCGCAGCACCGGCTCGCCCGCCGAGCCCAGCGCCTGCAGCCCGAAGCCGACCAGCAGCGCCACCAGCAGCGTCTGGAGCACCTCACCCTGGGTGAAGGCGGAGACCAGCGTGGTGGGGATCATGCCGAGCAGGAAGTCGGGCAGCGACTCCCCGCCGCCTCCGGTCTGGGCATGGCCCGCGTGCCGGACGGTCTCGGTCAGATGGAGGCCGGACCCGGGGTCCAGCAGGTTGCCGACGACCAGGCCGATGGCCAGCGCGACGGTGGACATCACCATGAAGTAGCCGAGGGCCAGCCCGCCGACCGCGCCGACCTTGGCGGCCTTCCGCACCGAGCCGACGCCCAGCACGATGGTGCAGAAGATGACCGGCGAAATCATCATCTTGATCAGGTTCACGAACCCGGTGCCGAGCGGCTTGAGCTGGACGGCGACACCGGGGGCGGCGAAGCCCACGATGATGCCGAGCAGCACCGCCCCGATCACGGCGATATAGAGGAAGTGTGTCCGGTCCCGCTTCACCGGCGCGGTCTCCTGGGTGGTGCCCCCGGACGGCGGGGTCTGTGCAGCCACGGCTGTCTCCTCGGTCTACGGCTGTGCGCTGATCTGCGGCTCTGTCACACAACAAGTCCCGGCGACTATGCACGCCGCTGTGGCGCCCGTCACCCTTACGTACATTTCGTTCACGTAAAAGTGACCGCAGGGACGGTTCCGAAACTGACCGTGCAGACTGTTCTGTATGCGACTCCCCCGACCCCGGCCGTCCCGGCGGCTGCGCGGTCCCCGCAGCCTCGCCGGGCAGCTCTTCGCCATGCAGGTCGTGCTGGTGGCGGTGGTCGTCCTGGGCTGCGCGCTCTTCGCGTACGCCAGCGCCGGCCGGCAGGCGGAGGAGACCGCACGGCGGCAGGCGACCGCGGCGGCCACCGCCGTCGCCGACTCCCCGGCGGTGGTGGCGGCGGCGCGCACCAAGGACCCGACGGCCGCGCTCCAGCCGTACAGCGAGCGGCTGCGGCGCGATGCCGGTGTCGACTTCGTGGTGGTGATGGCCCCGGACGGGACCCGCTGGACGCACCCCGAGCCGTCCGCGATCGGCAAGAAGTACCTGGGACACATCGGCCCGGCGCTGCACGGCAAGGTCTTCCCGGAGACGCACCTGGGCGTGCTCGGGCCGTCGGTACGGGTCGTCGCACCGGTCCGTGATCCGCAGCGCGGCGGCCGGATCACGGCCCTGGTCAGCTCCGGGATCACCATCGAGACGATCAGTGAGCAGCTGCGTGACCAGGTCCTCGCGCTGGTCGGCGTGGCCGCCGCGGCGC
This sequence comes from Streptomyces sp. NPDC048434, assembly GCF_043200375.1. Taxonomy (NCBI): domain Bacteria; kingdom Bacillati; phylum Actinomycetota; class Actinomycetes; order Kitasatosporales; family Streptomycetaceae; genus Streptomyces; species Streptomyces sp. NPDC048434. The sequence goes on from NZ_JBICXQ010000042.1 coordinate 49,815, forward strand.
TGGCGCTCGGCGGCCTGGGGACGTATGTGATCAACGCCCGACTGCGGCGGCACACCCACGGGATGAACGCGGCGGAGCTCGGCCGGATGCACGAGTACCACCAGGCCGCGCTGCACGCCGTACGCGAGGGGCTCCTGATGCTCGACGGGCAGCGCCGGGTCGCCCTGATCAACGACGGCGGGCGGGAGCTGCTGGGGCTGTCGGAGGACGCGGTGGGCCGCCTCGTCACGGAGCTGGGGCTGCCGGAGCCGCTGACCGAGGTGCTGCTGGCGCCCGGCCGACGGGTCGACGAGCTGCAGCTGACCCGTGAGCGGGTGCTGGTCGTCAACTCCGCGCCGGTCTCCGGCGGGGAGCAGCGCGGCAGCGTCGTCACCCTTCGCGACCACACCGAACTCCAGGCGCTCTCGGGGGAGTTGGACTCGGTACGCGGCTTCACCGAGGCGCTGCGCTCCCAGGCCCACGAGGCCGCCAACCGGCTGCACACCGTGGTCTCGCTGATCGAGCTGGGCCGGGCCGAGGAGGCCGTGGAGTTCGCGACCGCGGAGCTGGAGCTGGCCCAGGCGCTGACCGATCAGGTGGTCGGCGCGGTCGCCGAGCCGGTGCTCGCCGCGCTGCTGCTCGGCAAGGCCGCGCAGGCCAATGAGCGCGGCGTCGAACTGACCCTGACCCCCGACAGCCGGATCGACGACGGGCTGCTGCCGCCCGGTCTGGCGGCCCGCGACCTGGTGACGGTGCTGGGCAATCTCCTCGACAACGCCCTCGACGCCGCCGCACCCACCCAGGAGCACACCGCCGCCGAGCCGCCACGGGTGCACGTCACCGCGCGGGCGGACGGCGACGAGCTGCTGTTGCGGGTGGCGGACAACGGCCCCGGGGTGTCCGCGGACGCCGCCGAGGAGATCTTCCGGCGGGGCTGGAGCACCAAGCGGAGCGCGCCCGCGCCCGCCCCGGGCCGCGGTCTGGGCCTGGCCCTGGTCCAGCAGGCGGTACGCCGCAACGGCGGCACCGTCACCCTGGACCGGGCGCCCGGGGGCGGCGCGCAGTTCACCGTACGGCTGCCGCTGCGGACGGAGGCCAGGAGATGAGCGGGGCGACCGGCGCGGCCCGGCCGGGCACGAGAGGATGCGCCCGGTGACCCCCTCCGACATCCGGGTCCTCGTCGTCGAGGACGATCCGGTCGCCGCCGACGCACACGCCCTGTACGTGGGGCGGGTGCCCGGCTTCACGGTCTCCGGCACCGTGCACTCCGGCGGCGACGCCCGCCGCCATCTCGAAACGCACGCCGTCGATCTGCTGCTGCTCGATCTCTATCTGCCTGACGGCCACGGGCTGCAGCTGGTGCGGACGCTGCGCGCGGCCGGCCACACCGCCGACATCATCGCGGTCACCTCCGCCCGGGATCTGGCGATGGTGCGCGAGGGGGTCTCGCTCGGTGTGGTGCAGTACGTGCTGAAGCCGTTCACCTTCGCCACCCTGCGCGACCGGCTCACCCGCTATGCGGAGTTCCGCGCCACCACGGGCGAGGCCAGCGGGCAGGACGAGGTGGACCGGGCGATCGCCGCACTGCGCGCACCGCGTCCGGCCGCGCTGCCCAAGGGGCTGACCGCGGCCACCCTGCGGGCGGTGACCGATGTGCTGCGGTCCGCCGGGAGCGGGCTGACGGCGACCGAGGCGGCCGCCGACGTGGGCATCTCCCGGATCACCGCCCGCCGCTACCTCGAACATCTCGTGGAGAGCGGCCGGGCCGCCCGCGCCCCCCAGTACGGCCAGGTCGGCCGCCCCGAATTGCGTTATCGATGGTCGGGCCATTGACCGGTTGTGGTCGGTGACTTACTTTCAGCGGGCAGCCCGCCGTGGTTAGTTGGAGGTCGTGCCGTGCGCCCCACCGCCCCGCTGATTCTTCTCACCGCCGCCGTCGTGGCCGCCGGCACGCTCACCGCCTGCGGCAGCGGGTCCGGCAGCGACAAGAACACCGTCAAGGTCGCCTTCATCAAGGACACCAACGGCAAGGTCACCGTCCGGGACGACTATGTCCGCCTGGTGGCCCGGCAGTTCGAGAAGAGCAATCCCGGCAAGAAGGTCCGGCTGATCCCGATCCAGGCGTCGGAGAACGACTACTACACCAAGATCCAGCAGATGATGCGCTCCCCGCGGACCGCACCGGACGTGGTCTACGAGGACACCTTCCTGGTCAACTCCGACATCAAGGCGGGCCTGTTGCGTCCGCTGGACGCCTACCTCCGCACCTGGGACGGCTGGCGGCAGTTCGAGCCGGCCGCGAAGACCGCGGCCAAGGGGCAGGACGGCAAGACCTACGGCGTCCCGGACGGCACGGACACCCGCGGGCTGTGGTTCAACAAGAAGATCTTCAAGAAGGCCGGGCTGCCGGCCGACTGGCGGCCAAAGAACTGGGCCGAGGTGCTGGACGCGGCCCGGACCGTCAAGCGCAAGGTCCCCGGCGTCATCCCGCTGAATGTCTTCACCGGCAAGGGAGCGGGCGAGGCCGCCGTGATGCAGGGCTTCGAGATGCTGTTGTACGGCACCGGCGCGCACCAGCTCTACGACCCGTCGGCCAAGAAGTGGGTCACCGGCACCAAGGGCTTCAAGGACAGCCTGAGCTTCCTCGACACGGTCTACAAGGAGAAGCTCGGGCCCGACGTCTCCGATGCGCTCAGCCCCAACATCCAGACCAATGTGGCCGCCGAGCTGCTGCCCGAGGAGAAGCTCGCCATCGACCTCGACGGCTCGTGGCTGGGCCAGCAGTGGCAGAAGACGGGCGGCGGCAACCCCTGGCCCGCCTGGTCGACCACGCTCGGCCAGGCACCGTTCCCCACCCAGCACGGCACCCCGCCCGGCAGGGTCAGCCTGGCCGGCGGCTGGACCTGGTCGGTGCCGCAGCGGGCCCAGCAGCCCGAGCTGGCCTGGAAGCTGATCAAGACCTTCCAGTCGAAGCCGAACGCCCTGGAATGGTGCGTACGGGGCGCCCAGATCGCGGTGCGCAAGGACGTCGCGGCCGACCCGCGCTACCGGACCTCGGTGCCCGGCATCGGCTTCTTCACCGGGCTGGTCAAGATCAGCCAGTACCGGCCCGCACTGCCCGAATACCCCAGGGTCGCCTCGGCGATCGGCGAGGCGATGGAGGCGGTCACCTCCGGTGACTCCGCACCGGCCGACGCGGCCAAGGACTACGACACGGCGCTGACGTCCCTCGTCGGCGGCCGGACCGTCGCCAAGCCATGACCGTCGCCGGAACCGCGGCCCGGGTCCAAAGGCCCGGCGCCGCCGCGGCGGGCCGCGTCCGCACCCGTCTGCTGCGCTGGTCCCCGCTCGTCCCGGCCACCGTCCTGCTGCTGCTCTTTCTCGTCGGCCCCATCGGCTACTGCGTCTTCATCGCCTTCACCGACACCCAGCTCACCGGCCAGGAGTCCGCGTCCTTCGTCGGCCTGGCCAACTTCCGGCACGCCTTCGGCGATCCGGCCTTCCGCAACGCCGTGGTGCTGACCCTGGTGTTCACCGTGATCTCCTCGATCCTCGGGCAGAACACCCTGGGCCTTGCGCTGGCCGTCCTGATGCGCCGCGCCTCGCGGCCCGTACGGTCGCTGACCGGCGCGACGGTGATCTGCGCCTGGGTGCTCCCGGAGATCGTCGCGGGCTTTCTGCTCTACACCTTCTTCGAGCGGCGCGGCACCCTCAACGCCCTCCTGGAGTGGCTCCGTCTGCCCGCCCAGAACTGGCTGTTCACCCTGCCCATCCTGGCCGTGTCGTTCGCCAACGTCTGGCGCGGTACGGCGTTCTCGATGCTGATCTACTCCGCGGCGCTCTCCGAGATCCCCCAGGAGGTCACCGAGTCGGCGGAGGTCGACGGGGCGGGCGGGCTGCGGCGGCTGTGGCACATCACGCTGCCGATGATCCGCCGCTCCATCAGCACCAACCTGATGCTCAACACCCTGCAGACCCTCTCCGTCTTCGGGCTGATCTGGGCGATGACGCGGGGCGGTCCGGGCAATCGCAGCCAGACCCTGCCGGTGTTCATGTACGACCAGGCGTTCCTGAAGTCCCTGATCGGCTACGGCACCGCGGTGGCGCTGCTGTTGCTGCTGGTGGGCGCGCTGTTCTCGGCGGTCTATCTGCGCCTGATGCGCGAGGAGGTCTGAGCCGTGCCGCTGCTCCGCCGCCGTCTCCCCCACGCGCTCCGACGGGCCCCGGGCAGGGGGAGCCGCCATCGGCTGGCCGCCGACGCCGGGCTGCTGGCCGTCGCGGTGGCGTTCGCGATTCCGCTGGTCTGGCTGGTGCTGTCGTCGCTGGACACGGAGGCGACGCTGCGGGTGCGGCTGCCGAAGTCCCCGTCGCTGCACAACTTCTCGGCGGTGCTGACCGACGAGATCACCTTCACCCCGATGCTCAACAGCCTGCTGATCTGCGGTGGTGCGACCGTGCTCACGGTGGTCTGCGCGGCGCTCGCCGCCTATCCGCTGTCCCGCTTCCGCTCGCGCTTCTCCCGCCCTTACCTGCTGACGATCCTGTTCTCCACCTGTCTGCCGATCACCGCGGTCATGGTCCCGGTCTACGGGCTGTTCGTGCAGGTCAATCTGATCGACACCCGGTACGGCACCGCGCTGTTCCTGGCCGCCGCCCAACTCCCGTTCGCCATCTGGCTGATGAAGAACTTCATGGACGGGGTGCCGAAGGTGCTGGAGGAGGCGGCCTGGACGGACGGCGCCTCCTGGCCGCAGACGCTGCTGCGGGTGATTCTGCCGCTGATGGGCCCCGGCGTCGCCGTCGTCGCGATCTACACCTTCATCATGATGTGGGGCAATTTCTTCGTGCCCTTCATGCTGCTGCTCTCCCCGGAGCAACTGCCCGCTTCGGTCAGCATTTTCAATTTCTTCGGCAATTACGGCGCCATTGCCTTCGGCGAACTGGCGGCATTCTCGATCCTGTACTCGACACCGGTCCTCGTGTTGTACATCCTTATCTCCCGACGGCTCGGCGGCGGCTTTGCGCTCGGTGGTGCCGTGAAGGGCTGAGCGAGGCTCATGTAGGGAAACCTGCAAGGTCGCACCGTAAAACCGGCCGGCTAGTAGCTTCCTACGACTTTCAGGCTTGGGTATCCACACGATAGGTGCGAAGCCCGGCCGTCACTTACCGTGTGCCGGTGAATACGCAAGCCGGGGAGCCCCGTAGACCACCTTTCAACGCCGAGGCCGCCCGCCGGCTCCGCGAGGCCCTCGGGATGACCCCTGCGCATGTCGCCTACGGAATGTGGTCCGCCTTCGGAATACAAATGGCGCCGGGGACGGTGGTGTCCTGGGAATGGGGGGAGAGCGTCCCCTCGGAGGCCGAACTGACCGCGCTGGCCGGCGCCCTGTGGTGCGCACCGGGCGAGCTGCTCGACGCACCGGGCACCCTGCGCGAATACCGTCTGACGCTCGGCCTCGCCCCGGCGGACCTCGCGCTGCGCATCGGCATGGACCGGGCCACGTACGAACGCCTGGAGGACGGCGGGAAGTGGAGCGGCAACGACCGGCAGGCCGCGGCGCTCGCCGAGGTGATGGATCTGCCGCTGCCCGCCCTGATCCGCTTCACCGGCCGGGACGAGAAGCTGACCGACCTGCTGACCAGCGCCGCCACCACCCGCTGGCAGGCCTACGTCCGGCCGGTCGGCAAGGTCGTACCGCTGTCCAAGCAGCAGCTCCAGCACGTCCTGCAGGAGCTGCACGGCGAGTATCAGGCGACCATGACCGCTACGCTCAACTGGGGCGGCTCGGACAGCGCCGAGGAGTCCGGCAGGGCGGGACGGGCCTTTCTCGACGGCATCCTGGCGGAATTCTGGACGCGGGTCGGCGCGCAGCAGCCCTGAAAACCCTCCCGCACCCCTGAGACGCCCCGTCGGCCGCAGGTCGGACGGCCGTCCGTCCAGAGAATGACGCCGGGCGCCGTGGTGGCACTTCCGGCCGGTGCGGCTTTCGGTCCTTGCGGCTGAGGTCGGCGCCGACCTGCGCATTCAAGAATGGGGATGTCGAAATCTTCCGTCCCCTCTCCAGGAGTCCCCGTGTCCCACGCGGCTGCCCTTCCGGGTTTTCCCGGTTCCCCCGCCCCCACTCGCGCCGCCGTCGCCGCCCGCGCCACGGATCTGAGCAAGGTCTACGGCCAGGGGGAGACCCGTGTGGTCGCGCTGGACTCCGTCTCGGTCGAGTTCGGCAAGGCCCGGTTCACCGCGATCATGGGCCCGTCCGGCTCCGGCAAGTCCACGCTGATGCACTGCATGGCGGGCCTGGACGCGATCTCCGCCGGCTCGGCCCGGATCGGCGACGTGGAGCTGGCGTCGCTGAACGACAAGCAGCTGACGCGGCTGCGCCGGGACAAGATCGGCTTCATCTTCCAGGCGTTCAACCTGCTGCCGACGCTGACCGCGCTGGAGAACATCACGCTGCCGATGGACATCGCCGGCCGTAAGCCCGACCGGGAGTGGCTCAACGCCGTCATCGAGACCGTCGGCCTGTCCGGGCGGCTCGCGCACCGGCCGGCCCAGCTCTCCGGCGGCCAGCAGCAGCGGGTCGCGGTCGCACGGGCGCTGGCCGCCCAGCCGGAGATCATCTTCGCGGACGAGCCGACCGGCAACCTCGACTCCCGCTCGGGCGCCGAAGTACTGGGCTTCCTGCGGGAGTCGGTGCGGGCGATGGAGCAGACGGTCGTGATGGTCACCCATGACCCGGTCGCCGCGGGCTATGCGGACCGGGTGGTCTTCCTCGCGGACGGCCGGATCGTCGAGGAGCTCCACGACCCGACCGCGGACACCGTCCTGGACCGGATGCGGCTGTTCGACGCCAAGGGCCGTACGCGCTGACGCCGGCGCACCACGCGCCGCCCCCCGGGGCACTGCCCCTCTCCCGAGCCACCGGACCCAGGACTGACACCACCATGCTGCGTACTGCCCTGCGCAATGTCCTTGCGCACAAAGCCCGATTGATGATGACCGCGCTCGCGGTGCTGCTCGGCGTCGCCTTCGTCGCCGGCACCCTCATCTTCAGTGACACCGTCGGCGAGGCCATCAAGAAGGCCTCCGCCAGGAACCTCTCGGGGGTGGCCGTCTCCGTCAAGGCCGTCGCCGACGACAACACCCCGGAGAACGGCAAGGACGGCAAGCGCACCACCGTCCTCGACGACAAGCTGGTGGACACCGTCCGCGCGCTGCCCGGCGTGCAGTCCGTCCGGCGCAACGTCACCGGCACGGCGACCCTCGCCGGCCCGGACGGCATCCCGATCGGCAACGGCTGGCAGAACATCGCCGCCAACTTCCAGCCGGACAAGGACGGCTATGACGCCCGCTACCCGCTGATGCAGGGCCGCGGACCGACCGCCGGGGACGAGATCGCGCTGGACGAGGCCACCGCGGAGGCGGCCGGCCACAAGATCGGCGACGCCGTGCGGTTCGCCACCGACGGCCCGGTGCTGACGAAGAAGCTGGTCGGCATCGTCACCACCGAGGACCCGCAGGTGACCGCGGGCGGCAGCCTCGCGCTCTTCGACACCGCCACCGCGCAGAAGATGTATCTGCACCCCGGTCAGTTCGACGAGCTGGTGGTGGGCGCCGCTCCCGGCACCGATCAGCAGGCGCTGACCGGCAAGGTCCGCGAGGTCCTGCCCAAGAACCGGGCCGAGGCGGCCAGCGGCACCGAACTCGCCGCCGAGCAGTCCCGGATGATCACCGCCGCGAACAAGTCCCTGAGCCAGACGCTGCTGGTCTTCGCCGGTATCGCGCTGTTCGTCGGCATCTTCATCATCGCCAACACCTTCACCATGCTGATCTCCCAGCGCAGCCGGGAGATCGCCCTGATGCGCGCGGTCGGCGCCTCCCGCCGGCAGGTGGTCCGCTCGGTACTCGTCGAGGCGGGCCTGCTGGGCCTGCTCTCGTCCGTCATCGGGCTCGGGCTGGGCGCCGGGATCGCGGTGGGCCTGCGGGCGGTGCTCGACGCCAATGGCGCGGGCTTCCCGGACGGACCGGTCATCATCAGCCCGGCCGCGGTGCTCTCCTCGCTCGCGGTGGGTGTCGTGGTGACCGTACTGGCGGCCTGGCTGCCGTCCCGCAAGGCGGCGAAGATCGCCCCGGTCGAGGCGCTCAACACCGTCGAGGCGCCGCCGGCGCTGCGCAGCCTGGTGATCCGCAACTCCCTCGGCGCGGTCATCACCGGCCTCGGTGTGGCGGTCATGTTCTACGTCTCCACGCTGAAGTCCTCCGACGACATGCCGATCGCGATGGCGGGGTCGATGCTGACGCTGACCGGCGTCATCATCCTCGCGCCGCTGCTGTCGCGGCCCCTGGTCTCGCTGGCGGGCCTCCTCACCACCCGGCTCTTCGGCATCGGCGGCAAGCTGGCCAAGCAGAACGCGCTGCGCAACCCGCGCCGTACGGCGGCGACCGCTTCCGCCCTGATGATCGGTCTCACCCTGATCACCGGAATGACGGTCGTCGGGAACTCGGCACAGCAGGCCATGGACAAGATGACGGCCAACGGGCTGAAGGCCGACTACAAGGTCGCGACCTCGACGTTCATCGGCCTGGACACCGAACTGTCGAAGAAGGTGGCGGACCTCCCGGGCGTCGAGACGGCGGCCCCGCTGCGCAACTCGGGCTTCGAGGCCGGTGGACACTATGCGGACCTCACCGGCACCGACCTCGCGTCGGTCGGCAAGGTCGCCCAACTGGACTTCAAGAGCGGCTCCTTGGCGCACGCCGGAGCCGACGGCATCGCGATCTCCCAGACCTCGGCCAAGGAGAACGGCTGGCACACCGGCGACACCCTTGACGCGACGTTCGGCGACAAGAAGAAGGCGAAGCTGAGGATCACCGGCGTCTACGCGGACAACCCGGTGGTCGGCAACGCGATCGGCGCCACCTCCCTGGTCGATCCGCACATGTCCGAGCTGAAGAACGAACAGCTGCTGGTGAAGACCGAGAACGGCCCGACGGACGAGCTGGAGAAGCAGATCCGGCACGCGCTCGGCGACAGCCCGCTGCTGACGGTCCAGGACCACGCCGACCTGCGCAAGGAGACCGCCGGGCAGATCGAGACCGTGCTCTACATCGTCTACGGACTGCTGGGCATGGCCGTCATCATCGCGGTGGTGGGCGTCGTCAACACCCTCGCCATGTCGGTCTTCGAGCGGACCCGCGAGATCGGGATGCTGCGGGCGATCGGACTGGCCCGCAGCGGCATCAAGCAGATGGTCCGGCTGGAGTCGGTGGTCATCTCACTGTTCGGCGCGGTCCTGGGGATCGGCGTGGGGATCTTCCTCTCCTGGGCCGGCGGCAACCTGGTCAGCCAGGGGCTCCCGACGTACGAACTGCTGCTGCCCTGGGGCAGGCTCGGGCTGTTCCTGCTGATCGCGCTCGTCGTCGGGGTGCTGGCCGCGCTGTGGCCGGCCCGCCGGGCGGCCCGGCTGAACATGCTGGAGGCCATCGGCGCCCAGTGACCGTCTGACCGCCACCCCCCACAAAGGCGGCGCGCCTGCCCTCAACCGAGGGGAGGCGCGCCGCCGTTGGTGGTGCGGGGAAGTGCCCGGGCTCAGAAGACCGACTCGGCCTCGTCCATCCGCCACGCGGGCACCGTCTTGAGCTCGGTGACCGCCTCGTGCAGCGGCACCATCGTGATGTCGGTGCCGCGCAGCGCGGTCATCCTGCCGAAGTCGCCGCGGTGCGCGGCCTCGACGGCGTGCCAGCCGAAGCGGGTGGCGAGCACCCGGTCGTACGCGGTGGGGGTGCCGCCGCGCTGGACATGGCCGAGGATGACCGGGCGGGCCTCCTTGCCGAGGCGCGTCTCCAGCTCGACGGCGAGGTGGTTGCCGATGCCGGTGAACCGCTCATGGCCGAACTGGTCGATCGCGCCCTTCTTGTAGTCCATGGTCTCCTCGGCCGGGTGTGCTCCCTCGGCGACACAGACGACCGCGAACTTCTTGCCCCGGGCGAACCGCTCCTCGACCATCTTGACCAGGTCGTTCACATCGAAGGGGCGCTCGGGCAGACAGATGCCGTGGGCGCCGCCGGCCATCCCGGACTCCAGCGCGATCCAGCCCGCGTGCCGTCCCATCACCTCGACGACCATGACCCGCTGGTGCGACTCCGCGGTGGTCTTGAGGCGGTCGATCGCCTCCGTCGCGACGCCGACGGCGGTGTCGAAGCCGAAGGTGCGGTCGGTGGAGGAGATGTCGTTGTCGATGGTCTTGGGGACGCCGACGACCGGCATCCCGGCGTCCGCCAGCATCCGGGCGGCGGTGAGGGTGCCCTCGCCGCCGATCGGGATCAGGACGTCGATGCCGTAGTCCTTGGAGAGGTCCTTGGACTTGTCGCAGGCCTCGCGGAGCCGGTTGCGCTCCAGCCGGGACGATCCGAGGATGGTGCCGCCGCGGGCGAGGATGCCGCTGACCGCGTCGAGGTCGAGCTTGCGGAAGCGCCCTTCGAGCAGTCCCTTGAAGCCGTCCTCGAAACCTATGACCTCGTCGTCGTGCCCGGTGAGGGCGCGGTGGACAACAGACCGGATCACAGCATTCAGGCCGGGACAGTCGCCGCCTGCGGTGAGGACTCCGATACGCATCGTGCTGTGTCTCCTGTGCTCGCTGTTGGTTCGTGTGAGCCGGTCCGATTGTTTCACGGGCCGACCGGCCCTCCCCTCATACACAGACCCCACCCCTACTGTCCTCGCACGGGCTGGACAAGGGAAACTGGGAGAGCGACGTAGCCACACACGCAGGTATTGTCAAGAGGGGCAAGTCCACCTTAACGGCTGATTTTGACCTTGCGGCCACCGAATGGATCGGAGAGCACGCGTGACGCGCAGCGTGTACGTGACCGGTATCGACCGCGGCGACGGCCGCCAGGTCGTCGAGCTGGGGGTCATGGAACTGCTGACCCGCCATGTCGACCGGGTGGGGGTCTTCCGCCCACTGACCCACAGCGACGGCCCCGACCGGCTCTTCGACCTGCTGCGGGCACGCTACCGGCTCACCCAGTCCCCCGACGCGGTGTACGGCCTCAGCTACGAGGAGGCCGCCGCCCTCCAGGCCGAACGCGGCACCGACGAGCTGGTCTCCCGGCTCGTCGACCGCTTTCACGCCGTGGCCAGGGACTATGAGTTCGTCCTGATCCTCGGCTCGGACTTCGCAGGCACCAACCTCCCAGACGAGCTGAACCTCAACGCCCGGCTCGCCAATGAATGCGGCGCCGCCGTGCTGGCCGTCGTCGGCGGCCAGGGCCAGGAGGCCGAGTCCGTACGCGCCGAGGCCCGCAACGCCTACCGCGCCTACCACTCGCTGGGCTGCGATGTCGTGGCCATGGTCGTCAACCGGGTGGCGCCCGAGCATCGCGAGGCGGTCGTCGACCGGCTCTCCGCCCGGCTCCCCGTGCCCTGCTACGCGCTCCCCGAGGACGGCTCGCTCTCCGCGCCGACCGTCGGCCAGATCGTGCACACCCTGGGTGCCGAGGTGCTGCTCGGCGACGAGTCGGGGCTGGCCAGGGACGCCCGGGACTTCGTCTTCGGCGGCGCCATGCTGCCGACCTTCCTCAAGGCGCTGACCCCCGGCGCTCTCGTGGTGACCCCCGGCGACCGGGCGGACCTGGTCATCGGCTCACTCGCCGCACACAGCGCCGGCGCCCCGCCGATCGCCGGTGTGCTGCTCACCCTCGACGAGCGGCCCGGCCCCGACATCATGGCGCTGGCCGCCCGGCTCGCGCCCGGCACCCCGGTGGTCTCCGTACCCGGCGGCTCCTTCCCGACCGCGGCCGAGCTGTTCGCGGTCGAGGGCAAGCTCAACGCCGCCTCGCCGCGGAAGGCGGAGACCGCGCTCGGCCTGTTCGAGCGGCATGTGGACACCGTGGAGCTGACGAACCGCATCTCCGTCGCCCGCTCCGGCCGGGTCACGCCGATGATGTTCGAGCACGAGCTGATCGAGCGCTCCCGCTCCGGCCGCCGCCGGGTCGTCCTCCCGGAGGGGAGCGAGGAGCGGGTGCTGCGGGCCGCCGATGTGCTGCTGCGCCGCGATGTCTGCGATCTGACGCTGCTGGGCGAGGAGGAGGCGATCCGCAAGCGCGCCGCCGACCTGGCCATCGACCTGGCGGGCGCCCAGATCATCGACCCGCAGACCTCCGAGCTGCGCGAGCGGTTCGCCGAGCGGTACGCCGAGCTGCGCGCCCACAAGGGCGTCAGCGTCGAGCTGGCCTTCGACGTGGTCGCGGACGTCTCCTACTTCGGCACCCTGATGGTCCAGGAGGGCCTGGCCGACGGCATGGTCTCCGGCGCGGTGCACTCCACCGCGGCCACCATCCGGCCCGCCTTCGAGATCATCAAGACCAAGCCGGGCGCCCAGATCGTGTCCTCGGTGTTCTTCATGTGCCTGGCCGACCGTGTCCTGGTCTACGGCGACTGCGCGGTCAACCCGGACCCGAACGCCGAACAGCTGGCGGACATCGCCATCCAGGCGGCCGCCACCGCCGCCCAGTTCGGCGTCGAGCCGCGGATCGCGATGCTGTCGTACTCCACGGGCACCTCCGGCTCCGGCGCGGACGTCGACAAGGTCCGCAAGGCCACCGAGATCGTCCGCGAGCTGCGCCCCGATCTGATGGTCGAAGGCCCGATCCAGTACGACGCGGCGGTGGACGCGGCGGTCGCGCAGACCAAGCTCCCCGAGTCCGACGTGGCCGGCAAGGCCACCGTGCTGATCTTCCCCGACCTCAATACCGGCAACAACACCTACAAGGCCGTGCAGCGCTCGGCCGGTGCGGTCGCCGTCGGCCCGGTCCTGCAGGGCCTGCGCAAGCCGGTCAACGACCTCTCGCGCGGCGCCCTGGTCCAGGACATCGTCAACACCGTGGCCATCACCGCCATCCAGGCGCAGGGCGCCCGGCCCGGCGCCGGCCACACCGTCTGACCCGGCCGCTCCCCCGTCCGCACCTCATCGGAAAGCGCTACATGACTGCCACCGCCACCCGCGTCCTCGTCCTCAATTCCGGCTCCTCGTCGGTGAAGTACCAGCTGCTCGACATGCACGACGGCACCCGGCTCGCCACCGGCCTGGTCGAGCGGATCGGCGAAGAGAGCTCGCGCCTGGTCCACACCCCGCCGGCCTCCGGGGGCGGCAAGCGCGAGACCGAGGGCGCGATAGCCGACCACGAGGCCGCGCTGAAGGCCGTCGCCGCGGAGCTGGCCGCCGACGGGCTCGGCCTCGACTCCCCGCAGCTGGCCGCGATCGGGCACCGGGTGGTGCACGGCGGGCTGAAGTTCACCGAGCCGACCGTGATCGACGACGCGGTGCTCAAGGAGATCGAGCGGCTGGTGCCGGTCGCCCCGCTGCACAACCCGGCCAACATCACGGGCATCCGCACCGCCCGCGCGCTGCGACCCGACCTGCCGCAGGTCGCGGTCTTCGACACCGCCTTCCACACCACGATGCCGGAGTACGCGGCCCGCTACGCCATCGATGTGGCGACCGCCGACGCGCACCGCATCCGCCGCTACGGCTTCCACGGCACCTCGCACGCCTATGTCTCCCGCAAGACGGCGGCGCTGCTGGGCAAGGACCCCTCCGAGGTCAATGTCATCGTGCTCCACCTGGGCAACGGCGCCTCCGCCTCGGCGGTGGCCGGCGGCCGCTGTGTGGACACCTCGATGGGGCTGACCCCGCTGGAGGGCCTGGTCATGGGCACCCGCTCCGGCGATATCGACCCGGCGGTCACCTTCCACCTCCAGCGGGTGGCGGGGATGTCGACGGACGAGATCGACGTCCTGCTCAACAAGAAGAGCGGTCTGGTCGGGCTGTGCGGCGACAACGACATGCGGGAGATCCGGCGCCGGATCGACGCGGGTGACGAGCGCGCCCAGCTCGCCTTCGACATCTACATCCACCGGCTGAAGAAGTACATCGGCGCCTACAGCGCGGTGCTCGGCCGGGTCGACGCGGTGACGTTCACCGCGGGCGTCGGCGAGAACGCCGCCCCCGTCCGCGAGGCCGCCCTCGCGGGTCTGGAGGAGATGGGGATGGCCGTGGACGCCGCACGCAACGCCGTACGGTCCGACGAGCCTCGGCTGATCTCCCCGGAGCACTCCCGGGTCGCGGTCGCCGTCGTGCCGACGGACGAGGAGCTGGAGATCGCCCAGCAGACATACGCCCTGGTCAGCGGCTAGTACTCGGTGTTTCCGCCTACCGAAATATTCCGCTCCGAAACAAACCGATAGGATCCCGCCCATGCGCCGTTCCAAAATCGTCTGCACCCTGGGCCCCGCCGTCGACTCCTACGACCAGCTGAAGACGCTGATCGAGGCCGGCATGAACGTGGCCCGATTCAACATGAGCCACGGAACCCAGCCGGAGCACGAGGAGCGGTATCACCGCCTCCGCAAGGCCTCCGAGGAGACCGGCCGCGCCGTCGGCGTGCTGGCCGACCTCCAGGGCCCCAAGATCCGCCTGGAGACCTTCGCCGACGGCCCGGTGGAGCTGGTGCGTGGCGACGAGTTCGTCATCACCACCGAGGACGTCCCCGGTGACCGCACCATCTGCGGCACGACCTACAAGGGCCTGCCCGGCGATGTCTCCAAGGGCGACCCGATCCTGATCAACGACGGCAATGTCGCGCTCCAGGTCGTCGAGATCGACGGCTCGCGGGTGCGCACCATCGTCATCGAGGGCGGGGTCATCTCCGACCACAAGGGCATCAACCTTCCCGGCGCCGCGGTGAACGTCCCCGCGCTGTCCGAGAAGGACATCGAGGACCTCAAGTTCGCCCTGAAGATGGGCTGCGACATGGTCGCGCTGTCCTTCGTACGGGACGCCAAGGACGTCCAGGACGTGCACCGCGTCATGGACCAGGTCGGCCGCCGGGTCCCGGTCATCGCCAAGGTCGAGAAGCCGCAGGCGGTCGCCAACATGCAGGAGGTCGTGATGGCCTTCGACGCCGTCATGGTCGCCCGTGGTGACCTGGCGGTGGAGTACCCGCTGGAGAAGGTCCCGATGGTGCAGAAGCGCCTGGTGGAGCTGTGCCGCAGGAACGCCAAGCCGGTGATCGTCGCGACCCAGATGATGGAGTCCATGATCACCAACTCCCGGCCGACCCGCGCCGAGGCGTCCGACGTCGCCAACGCCATCCTCGACGGCGCCGACGCGGTCATGCTCTCCGCCGAGTCGTCCGTCGGCGCCTATCCGATCGAGACCGTCAAGACGATGTCGAAGATCGTCGAGGCGGCCGAGGAGGAGCTGCTCTCCAAGGGTCTGCAGCCGCTGGTGCCCGGCAAGAAGCCGCGTACGCAGGGCGGCGCGGTGGCCCGCGCGGCCTGCGAGATGGCCGACTTCCTGGACGGCAAGGCGCTGGTGGCCTTCACCAAGTCCGGTGACACCGCCCGCCGGCTCTCCCGCTACCGCGCGGCCCAGCCGATCCTGGCCTTCACCACCGAAGCCGCCACCCGCAACCAGCTCACGCTGAGCTGGGGCGTGGACAGCTTCGTCGTGGAGCACGTCGACAACACCGACGCGATGGTCGACCTGGTGGACGCCGAGCTGCTCAAGCTCAAGCGCTACAGCGAGGGCGACACCATGATCATCACCGCCGGTTCGCCCCCCGGCGTCCCCGGCACCACCAACATGGTCCGCGTGCACCACCTCGGCGGCGAGCAGGCCTGACGCCCCGGGCAACCGAAACGGGGGGGGGGGGGGGGGGGGGGGGGGGGGGGGGGCCGCCCCCCCCGGGGGGGGGCGGGGCGGGGGGGGGGGGGGGCGGGCGCGCGGGGGGGGGGGGCGCCCGCGGGGGGGGGGGGGGGC
>NZ_JBICXQ010000043.1:0-60520 GCF_043200375.1 Streptomyces sp. NPDC048434
CGGGGCGGGGGGCGGCGCCCCCCCCCCCGCCCGGCCGCGGCGCGCGCCCCCCCCCCCCCCCCCCCCACCGCACCGGGGGGGGCCCCCCCCCCCCCCCCCCCCCCCCCCACCACACGAAGAATCCCGGTGCACACGGCGCGGGCCGGTGGGTGCCCAGGCGCCGGGATCAGCCGAGAAGTGAACAGCTCACCGGTCGGCGAGCGGAGAAGACTTGGCGGGAAAGAGCGGCGCTTGGAGCGGTGAGCAAACCGCTCTGAGAATTGCCGGAAAAACAGCGGGAGAAAGGGATGAATGAGGAAACGAAAAGGCCGGATTAAGTGCTGCAGGGACGTGCTGGAGCGGGGGCTCAGTGGACCCGGTGGAGGCAGTCCCGCGGACGCCGTCGCTCCGTCGGCTCAGTGGCCCTGTTCGTCCCTGCGCCGCTGCCAGCGGTCCTCGATGCGGTTCATCATCGAGCGCCGCTGCCTGGCCTGTCGGCGTGCCGGTGCACCACCTCCGGAACCCGTGCCGGACTGCTGCTCACCAGGCTTGGGAGCCTTGCGCCAGCCCGTGACCGCCAGCACTGCGCAGCCGAGCATGACGAGAAAACCCACCACGCTGATCCAGATCTGCTGCGCGACCATGCCGGCCATGAGCAGGGCGATACCCACCAGGAAGCCCGCGACCGCTTGGTAGACCCGTCGCCGGGTGTACGTACGCAGCCCGCTTCCCTCAAGCGCTGTCGCGAACTTGGGATCTTCGGCGTACAGCGCTCGCTCCATTTGCTCGAGCATGCGCTGCTCGTGCTCCGAGAGCGGCACGGAGTCCTCCTACTCGTCGGTCGCGGGGGGCGACCGGGGTGCGACCCTTTCAGGATAGGCAGGGAATCGTCCCCGTGAAACCCGCCCCTCGACGCCAATTCACTGCCCGGGCCGCCGCGGCGACCGGTGATGATGCTGGCTGCATTCCCCACCCGCCTGTCCGCCATGCCGGAACGTCGTACCCCGATCATACGGGGCGAGGGGGCCGATCGGGTGGTCTGTGGCCGACTGCACGCGGTAGTCGGCTGTGCCGCGTGGGTCAGTCGCGCTCGGCGAGGACGTGCAGCTGAGTGGCCACGGAGTGGAAGGCGGGCTGTTCCGCGGCGGCCGCCTCGAGCTTCAGCAGGGCGTCCGCGGCGCCCGGCTCGGTGTCGACCAGAACACCGGGGACGAGGTCGGCGAAGACCCGCACGCCGTGCACCGCGCCGACCTGCAGACCCGTGGCGGACACCAGCTCGGTGAGCTGGTCGGCGGTGAACCGGCGCGGCACCGGGTCGCCCTCGCCCCAGCGTCCGGCCGGGTCGGTGAGGGCGTGGTGGGCCTCGGTGAAGTGGCCCGCGAGGGCGCGTGCGAGGACCGCGCCGCCCGAACCGGCCGCGAGGAGGCTGAGGGTGCCTGCCGGGCGCAGCGCCTCGACGGCGTTGCGGACGCCCTCGGCCGGGTCGTCGACGTACTCCAGCACGCCGTGGCAGAGCACGGTGTCATAGCCGCCGCGCTCGACGACGTCGAACAGACCGTGGGCGTCGCCCTGCACCGCACGTACCCGTTCGGCGACGCCCGCCTCCGCGGCGCGGCGCTCCAGGGCGAAGAGGGCGTTGGGGCTGGGGTCGACGACCGTGACGTGGTGGCCGAGGCGGGCGACCGGCACGGCGAAGTTGCCGGTGCCGCCGCCGGTGTCGAGGACGTCCAGGGCGTCGCGCCCGGCGGCCTTGACCCGGCGCTCCAGGGCGTCCTTGAGGACCTCCCAGACCACGGCGGTACGAAGGGAGGCGCGGGGGCGCAGCGGGTCAGACACGGCGGGTGGCTCCTCGGCGGGGGCATGAACGTCTAGGCGTCCACCACCCTATTCCGTCCGGCGCCCTCCGCCGTCTGCGGAGCCAACCGAGCACCCGGTGGCGCCGGGCCGGGCGGCGGACACTACGGGGCGGGACGGGGCGCCACAGGCGGCGGGACGGGCGGGACAGACGGGACGGGGTGCCGTGAGGAGGCGGGGTAGCCGGTAGCGGGTAGCGCCCCCGAGAGGTACGTGGCGGGCATGGGTGACGGGTGGGTGGTTTCGCCGGGCGGGCGAGGGCGCCGCTTCTTCCCTTGATCCCCCCTTCTCCCTCCTCCCCCGGGGTCCCCGCCCCCGCCCACCCCACCCCACTCCTCGCCTCCCCCGCCCCCCGCCGTTCCCTATCCCGCCCGCTGTGGCGGCAACGACGACTGGAGGAACAGCATCCGCTCCACCAGGCGCAGGAACATGGCGGCGTCGCGCAGCAGATCGTCGGCGTCCCGGCGCCCGGCCGCGCCGGCTATACCGGCCTCGGCCTTTGCCCGGCGGGCGGCGCCGGCGGCGAAGAGGGCGCCCCACTCGGCGAGTTCGGGCGCGACCTCGGGGAGGACCTCCCAGGCGCTGCGGATACGCTGCCTACCGCGCACGGTGGTCTCCGGCCGGCCGCGGACGGCGAGGACGGCGGCGGCGGTGCGCAGCGCGGCCAGATGGGCCGTGGCGAACTGCTCGTTGGGGGTTGGAAGGGTCTGTGCTTCGTCGAGGCCCTGCTGCGCCTGGGCGAGCAGGTCGAGGGCGGCGGGTGGCGCGGTCGCCCTCCGCAGGACGGGGTGGACATCGCTCGGGGGACCGTACGCAGCGGAGCTGCCCCCACCGGGACGAGCTGCCATGACGAACCTCCTGTCGTCGCATGCCGGTTCGGGACCGAATGCCGATTCGGGACCGTATGAACCCATCGTGACGTACACCACTGACAATCGACACTGACCTGCACTTTCGTCGAAAAGGGGACGCACTCGGAGGCACATTCCCGGGATCGGTTCCCAACACCCCCTTGCGGAACCCGGGGTGGGATGCCGCATACTTTTTGAACTGACCAGTCAGTTCAAGGAGGGATCGTGGACAGCACCCCGCACGGGGCGGCGGTCACGGCCGCGGGATTCGGGGTCAAGGGCCCCCGCGGATGGGCATTCCGGGACATCGACCTCACCGCCGGACCCGGCTCACTGATCGCCGTACAGGGCCCTTCTGGCTCGGGCCGTACGTGTCTGCTGCTCGCGCTCACCGGCCGGATGAAGTCCGCCGCCGGCACCGCCGAGGTCGGCGGACTGCCGCTGCCGAGGAAAAGGTCCGCCGTCCGGTCCGTCACCGCGCTCGCCCATGTGCCCGGGGTCGCCGAGCTCGATCCGGCGCTCACCGTGGGCGAACATCTGCGGGAACGCGCTCTGCTGCAGGGCCGGTTCGGCGGTTCGCTGCGTGCGCTGCTGCGGCCGCGGCACGAGCGCCGGACCGAGGCCCGCGCCCTGGTGGACACCGCGCTCGCGGCGGCCGGTCTCGATCCGGAGTCGCTGCCCAAGGGGATCCGTACGTCCGTCCGCGACCTGGAGCGGCTGGAGGCGCTGCGGCTCTCCGTGGCGCTCGCGCTGATCGGGGGCCCGCGGCTGCTGGCCGTCGACGACACCGATCTGAAGCTGTCCGACGCCGAGCGCGCCGCGGCCTGGGCGTTGCTGCGCGGCCTGGCGGCGGCCGGTACCACCGTGCTCGCGGTGTGCAGCGAGCCTCCGGAGGATGCCGAGGGCGTGGTGCTGGTGCATACGGGCGGCCGCCCGGAGCGGGAGTCCCCGGCGGGCACACCCGGCGGTTCCCCCGCCACCACGGACGCCACGGACCACCAGGACGCCAAGGACACCGCGGACGGCCAGGACAGCAAGGCCGCCTCGGACACCGCGGACGGCCAGGACCGCGAAGACACCACGGACAGCCAGGACAGCAAGGCCGAAGAGCACGACGGGCCCGACGACGAGGAGGGGGCGGCCGATGCGCTCGCCGAAGCTGGCCGCTCTTGAGCTGAAGCGGTTCGGGAGGGGGAAGCTGCCGCGTGCCGCGCTGGCCGCTCTTCTGCTGCTGCCGCTCCTGTACGGCGCGCTGTACCTGTGGTCCTTCTGGGACCCGTACGGGCGGCTGGACAAGATTCCGGTCGCGCTGGTCAACGAGGACAAGGGCGCGGCCGTCGACGGGAAGCACCTCTCGGCCGGCGACAGCATCGTCTCGGGGCTGCGCGACAGCCACACCTTCGACTGGCGCCCCGCGGACGCCAAGGGGGCCGCCAGGGGCGTCGAGGACGGCTCGTACTACCTGTCGCTGACCATCCCGAAGGACTTCAGCCGGCGGATCGCCTCCAGCTCCGGGGACCATCCGGAGACCGGCGCCCTCAAGGTGCGGACGAACGACGCGAACAACTACATCGTCGGGCAGATCTCCCGGACGGTGTTCTCCGAGGTGCGCTCCGCGGCCTCCGCGAAGTCGTCGCGCACCTTCCTCGACAAGATCTTCGTCTCGTTCTCGACGCTGCACGGCAAGACCGAGCAGGCCGCCGAAGGCGCCGACCAGCTCAACGACGGTATCGGGCAGGCCCGGCACGGTGCGGGCAAACTGGCCGACGGCCTGGGCACCGCGAAGAACGGCAGCGGCAGACTGGTCACGGGCCTGGGTGACCTCGACGCGGGCGCGGGGCGGCTCTCCCGGGGCAGCTCGGACCTCGCCCGGGGAGCCGGGACCGCCGCCCACGGCTCGCGCCAACTGGCCGACGGCTCCGGGCAGGTGGCACAGGGAACCCAGCAGCTGGCCGACACGGTCAACGGAGTCGTCGGCAAGGTGGGGCCCTTCGTCCGGGCGCACGGCAAGGAGATCGGTGAGGCGGCGCAGCTCGTCGCCGACGGTTCGCAGGCGGTCCGTGACCACCTCGACAAGCTCCCCGCCGCGGCGTCCACCGGGGCGAAGCTCTCCCGGGGGATCTCCGACCATCTGTCCGCCTACTACCGGCTGCGCTGCGAGAGCGCGGTGCGACTCGACACCTCCTGCACGGAGCTGAAGCAGCTCAAGGAGCAGGCGGCCACCGCGGCGGACAAGGCCGAGCAGGTCAGCGGATACGTCCACGACCAGAAGAACCTCGACCAGCTGGGCCGGGACCTGGACACACTGCACTCCCTGGCGGGCGAGCTGGCGCAGCACGGGCCGACCCTGGGCGCCGACATGGACGCCGCCGTCAAGAAGATCAATGATCTCAACGACGGTGCGCACAAGGTGTCCGCGGGGGCGCGCAAGCTGGCCGCGGGCAATGCCCGGCTGGCCGCCGGCGCGGACAAGCTCAACAACGGCGCGCAGGAGCTGCACGACGGTACGGGCCGCGCCACCGGCGGTATGGGCGACCTCGACTCCGGTGTGGGCAAGCTCAAGGACGGCGCGCAGACGCTGAACGGCGGCATGTTCAAGCTCTCCGACGGCTCGCAGAAGCTGGCCGGCGGGCTGCACGACGGGGCGAAGCAGATCCCCGACTACGGCAAGAAGGACCGCGACGCGCGGACCCAGGTCATGTCCGACCCGGTACAGCTGGCCTCGGACGCCGCCCACAAGGCGCCGAACTACGGCACCGGGTTCGCGCCGTACTTCATTCCGCTGTCCCTGTGGGTCGGCGCGATGGTGGCGTACATGCTGATCCAGCCGCTGAACCGGCGGGCGCTGGCGATGGGTGCGTCCCCCTGGCGGGTGGCGGTGTCCGGGTGGCTGCCGGTGTTCGGTGTGGGGGTGCTGCAGACCGCGGCCCTGATGTCCGTTCTGCACTTCGCGCTCGGCCTGGAGATGGTGCGGGCGGCCGGCACGATCGGCTTCCTCGTGCTGGTCACGGCCTGTTTCTCGGCGATCGTGCAATGGCTGAACGCGCAGTTCGGCCCGGCCGGCCGGATCCTGGTGCTGGCGCTGCTGATGCTCCAGCTGACCTCGGCGGGCGGCACCTACCCCGTACAGACCAGTCCGGGCTTCTTCGCCGCCATCCACCCCTATCTGCCGATGAGTTACATCGTGGAGGGGCTGCGCCGGCTCATCACGGGCGGGGGGCTCGCGCCCGTATGGCAGGGCAGCGTGGTGCTGCCGGCGTTCACCGCGGGAGCGCTCGCGCTGACGTCGCTGACAGCGCGCGGCCGCCAGGTGGTGCGGATGAAGGACCTTCACCCGGAGCTGAGCCTGTGAGCACGCACCCGGCGGGGACCGGCACAATCGCCCCCATGGACAGCTCCAATACACGCCGCGACGCCACCCGGCGCAAGCTCTTCGAGGCCGCGGTCACGCTCATCGCCGAACAGGGCTTCTCGTCCACCACGGTGGACGAGATCGCCGAGCGGGCGGGCGTCGCGAAGGGCACCGTCTACTACAACTTCGCGAGTAAGAACGTTCTCTTCGAAGAGCTGCTGCGGCACGGCATCGAGATGCTGGCGACCTCCTTGCAGGCGGCCGCCGAGGAGGTCACCGACCGGGGCGGCGGCCGGATCGACGCACTGGACGCGATGATCCGGGCCGGGCTGGACTTCATCTCCCGTTACCCGTCGCTCACCCAGCTCTACGTCGCCGAGCTGTGGCGCACCAACCGGGCCTGGCAGTCGACGCTGATGGTGGTGCGCGAGCGGGCCATCACGGTGGTGGAGGACGTGCTGCGCGAGGCGGTGGCGGGCGGGGAGCTGAGCGAGGAGATCGACATCCCGCTGACCGCCTCGGCGCTGTTCGGGATGGTTCTGGTGGCCGCCCTGGACTGGCAGTCCTACCAGCCGGACCGGTCGATCGACGAGGTGCACGCGGCGCTGTCGCGGCTGCTCCAGGGCCGGGTCAGCGGCCGGCACTCATAGCCCCGGCCGGCACTCCTCGGGGCAGGTGCGCGCCGTATTGGTCAGGTACGACGCGCACCGTTTTCCTTCCCCCGGGGGCCCGCACAAAAGAGTGCGCTGCCCTGGCACGGATCGTTCCCCCATCGATCCGACCAGGACAGCGCTTCCCCCGTACTCCCCCGTGCTTCCCCCGTCACGTCCGGGAGCCGCGCCGCTCCGCCGCCCCGTGTCGGCGGTGCGGCGCCGCTTCCCTTCCGTGGTCCCCACTCTTCCTTCCGGAGGGCTGCCGGCCCATCCGCGTACCTACTCATCTCGGCGTCTGAGTACGGATACTCAAACCTGAGCACCGGCCCCCAGCCGGGGCCTACGCTTTGCGGCGTGTCCGTACTTCCCTTGGTGTTCACCAGTGGCTGGGCGAGCGGGATCAACGCCTATGCCGTCGTCCTGCTCTTCGGCCTGCTCGGCGCGACCGGCGTCACCGATGAGGTGCCCGCGGTGTTGGAGCGCCCCGATGTGCTGATCGTGGCCGGGGTGCTCTTCCTGTGCGAGGCCGTCGCCGACAAGATCCCGTACGTCGACTCGGTCTGGGATTCCGTGCACACGGTGATCCGGCCGGTGGCCGGCGCCGTCGTGGCGGCGCTGCTGGCCGGCCACAACGGTTCGCTGCCCGAGCTGGCCGCGGGCGCGGTGGGCGGTTCCACGGCACTGCTGAGCCATCTGGTCAAGGCCGGCACCCGGATCGCGGTCAACACCTCGCCGGAGCCGGCCAGCAACATCGTGCTGAGCCTCGCCGAGGATCTGGGCGTCGCCGGGATCATCGCCTTCGCCGTGTTCCATCCGGTGGCCGCGGCGGTCATCGCGGCGACACTGCTGGCCGCGGGTATCGCGCTGGTGGTGTTCCTGTGGTCGCGGATCCGCCGGTATCTGCGGCGCCGTCGGCAGCGGCGCGAGGAGAAGCGGCCGGCCGCGGCGGGCGAGGCGCTGCCACCGGCGGTCTGACGGCATGCCGACGCCGGCGGCGGACTGCCGCTGCCGGGCCGGTCCCCGGCGGTGCGGGCGTTGTCAGTGGGCCCGGATAAAGTCGCAGGCATGGCACGGATTGCGGTGATCGGCGCCGGGATGGGCGCGATGGCAGCCGCTGCCCGGCTGGCCGTCGCGGGCCACCGGGTGGCGGTGTTCGAGCGCGGCGCGACGCACGGCGGCGCGGTGCAGCGGTGGGAGCGGGACGGCTTCGCCTTCGATACGGGTCCCGGCCTGCTGCATCTGCCGGCCGTCTACCGCGATCTGTTCCTCAAGACCGGCCGGGAAGCGCTGGAGAGTTGCGTCGAGCTGACCCAGGTCGACCCCGCGAGCCGGCATGTCTTCTCCGACGGAACGGCCGTATCGCTGCCGAACGCCTCACGGGCCGGGGTGCTGGCGGCCCTGGACGAGGCGCTGGGCGCGGGCTCCGGTGAACGCTGGAGCGCACTGATGGGCCGCGCCCGCGAGGCCTGGGACGCCACCCGTCGGCCGCTCCTGGAGGAGCCGCTGTGGCAGGACTGGCGGGTGCTGGGGCGCGATCCGTATCCGGCGGTGCGCAGGCGTGGGCTGTTCGGCCGGGGCAAGGGCCCCACCACCGCCACCCTCGCCGAGGTGGCCCGCCGCGAACTGGCCGACCCCCGGCTGACCGCGCTGCTGGAGAGCCATGCGCTGGCGTACGGCTTCGACCCGCGCAGCGCCCCGGCGAGCGCCGTCGTGCTGCCGTACATGGAGCAGACCTTCGGGAGTTGGTATCCGCGCGGCGGTATGCGGGCGCTGGCCGATGCACTGTACGAGCGCTGTCTGGCGCGCAAGGTGGAGTTCCGTTTCGGCGTCGCGGTGACCGGGATCGTGGAGAAGGACGGCCGGGCGGCGGGCGTCGAGCTGGCCGACGGACGGGTGTCCGAGGCGGAGTTCGTGGTCGCGGGCATCGACCCGGTGCGGCTCGTGGAGCTCTGCAAGGGGCGGGAGCCGTGGGGTGCCGACGAGGTCCGCCCCGACCTGGGGCCGGGTGACCGCGCCACCGCGCGGCTCACGGTCTGCCTCGCGCTGCGCGGCGCGCGCCCCGAGGACGCGGTGCACCGCACGGTGGTCCATGCCCCGGACCGCACGGCCGAGCTGGCGGGCGTGTTCGGCGACGGATACGGGCTGCGGACCCCCTGTGACCGGCCCACGGTGACGGTGCTGCGTCCGGACGACCCCGCCTCCCGGCCGGACGACGCCCATGAGGCCGTGACCCTGACCGCGACGGTGGCCCCGCACGGCCCGGTCGACTGGCATGACGGCGAGGCCGCGGCCGCCGATGCGGAGCGGATGACCGAGATCGCCGAGGCTGCCGTTCCCGGGCTGCGGGAGCGGGTGCTGTGGCGGGAGGTTCGGCCGCCCGCGGACGACGCCCTGGTGCCGGGCCCGGCGCTGGCGGGCCAGGAAGGCCGCTTTCTGCGGCCCGGCAACCGCACCCGGATACCGGGGCTCTACGCGGTCGGTGGCTGGTCGCACCCGGGCGGCGGACCGGCGCACGCCGGGATGTCCGGCGCGATCGCCGCCGGTCTGATCGTGAACGGCGACGACTGGCACGGCTCCACATGAGGGCGTAGCGGGCGCCGGACGAGGGCGTGGCGGGCGCGGGCGCTGCGGGGGGACACCGCGGCGGCCCGGCCGGCGCGGAATGCGCTGCCGTGGCCGCGTCCCGGCCGTCGGCTCAGTAGCGGTACTGCTGCCCGTCGTAGCCCGGCTGCTGGTAGGGCGGGTAAGGCTGCTCGGGCGGGAGTTCGCCGTCGCGCTGCTGGGGGACCCAGACGCCACCGGGCGGGGTCTCGCCGTAGCCCTGGCCGAGCGGCTGTCCCTGGGCGTCGTACTGCTGCGCCGCATAAGGAGAGGAGGCGTAGGGGTCCGCCTGCTGATAGGGGTCGTAGGACGCGGCGTACTGCTGGGTGCCGAGGTACGGGTCGGCGTAGGGCGCCTGCTGGCCCAGGCCGTCGCCGTACGCCGCATAGGGGTCGGCATAGGCGTCCTGGCCGGCTCCGGCCTGGCCGTAACTGCCGTCGTACGCATAGCCGTTGCCGTTGCTGTTGCCGTCGTACGCGTAGCCGTTGCCGTTGCCGTTGCCGTTGCCGTCGTACGCGTAGCCGTTGCCGTTGCCGTCGTACGCATAGCCGGTGCCGTTGCCCGCGGCGCCGTTGTAGACGTCGTAGCCGCCGTAGCCGGGCTGCTGGACACGGGCGTCGGGGCTGTAGATGCCGTACTGGCCGGTCTCGTCGGGCATCGGCTGCGGGGCGTAGACGGCGGTGGTGTCCGCCCGCGCATAGTCGTCCTGGACGGCGAAAGCCTGTGTGGCGTAGGGGCTTTGATCCTGCTGCTGCCCCTGGTAGGGGTCCTGGCCGTAGCCGTCGTCGGCGTTGTAGCCGTAGTCGTAGAAGCCCTGCCCGACCACGGTCTCCTGGGCGGCGAACGCTTCCTGTCCCGCAGCGGGATTGTCCTGCGCGGCGAAACCGTCCTGCCCCGCAAAGGAGCCCGGCCCGCCGTACGAGCCCTGCCCGGCATAGGTGTCCTGCACGGGATAGCTGTCCTGCCCGGCCTGCCCGGGATAGCTGCCCAGGCTCTGGAATCCGCCGGTGCTCTCGAAGGTGTCCGGGCCCCCGTCGTCGATCCGGCCGGTGCCCTCGGCGGCCGCGACAGCCTCCAGGCCGGAGACCTCCAGGGTCGGTTCGGCCGGGGGCGGTCCGGACGGGCGGGCCCGGCGGCGCCGGCTCTCGCCGGGCTTGCCGCCCAGGGCCCAGCCGGTGGTGAAGCCGCGGCGGAAGGAGAGCGTCACATTCGTCTGCCCGATGGCGAAGGCGACAAGTCCCAGCCCAATCACGACTATTGACGGGATGATGACGCCGACGACCACGCCGAGGAAACCGGCGAAGGCCAGCAGGCGCCAGCGCAGCCGCGCCTTGTTCTGGAGCAGGACCTCACCCAACAGCCAGAGAGCAACCAGGCCGAACGCGATGTAGAGGACCGTCCAGCCCATATACGCCCCTCTTCCGCCGCTCGCCGGCAACCGTGATCAGGACTGCTGGTGCAGCCCCAGATTCTCGTAGATTTCCAGGGTCGCCGTGGAGTGGTTCAGGGTAATGAAGTGCAACCCGGGAACATCCTCGGCCATCAAGCGTGCGCACAGTTCCGTTGCGTACTCGATACCAATGGAGCGTACCGCCGCCGGGTCGTCCTTGACGGCGAGGATGCGCTCGGCCAGCTCGGGCGGGAAGGCCGCGTTGCTGAGCTGAGCGAACCGCTCGATCTGGCGCACGTTCGTGACCGGCATGATCTCCGGAATGATCGGCGTCGAGCAACCCGCCGCCGTGACCCGGTCCCGCAGCCGGAAGTAGTCCTCGGGATAGAAGAACATCTGCGTGATGGCGAAGTCCGCACCGGCCCGGCACTTGGTGACGAAGTGCGCCACGTCCGTGTCCCAGTCCGTCGAGCGCGGATGCATCTCGGGGAAGGCCGCGACGCCGACGCAGAAGTCGCCTGACTCCTTGATCAGCTGGACCAGGTCGGCGGCGTAGCCGATGCCGTCGGGGTGCTTGACCCACTCGCCCATCGGGTCGCCGGGCGGGTCGCCGCGCAGCGCGAGCATGTTGCGGATCCCGGCGTCGGCGTACTGGCCGATGATGTTGCGCAGGTCGGCCGTGGAGTGGTTGACCGCGGTCAGATGGGCGACCGGGGTCAGGGTGGTGTCGGTGGCGATGCGCTCGGTGGCGCGCACCGTGCCTTCACGGGAGGTGCCGCCTGCGCCGTACGTCACGGAGACAAAGGTCGGGGAGACGGCCTCGATCCGACGAATGGCGTTCCACAGGGTCCGCTCACCCTTCTCGGTCTTCGGGGCAGCGAACTCGAACGAATAGGACTGCTTGCCGGAAGCAAGCAGTTCGCGCACGGTGCGGGCGCGATCAGTCCTGGTGGAAGCTGTACCTAGGGCCATACCGGCAGGTTAACCACCGGCCGGGCACACACCAACCGCGTCCGGCGTAATGCCTGGTTGGTCGGGTTGATGTCCACTGGGTGGACATTTTCCGGTCGCCCGGACGTCAGGTGACCGCCCGGCGCCGAACCCGTGCGAAGTGACGCAGGTCACTCGTCTCCGCGGGCCGGGCGGGACGGTGCGGACCCGTCCGGGGCGTCCCAGGTCCGGATGCGCTTGGCCAGTGCGGCGGCCGCGGCTCCCGGATCGTCCGCCTCCGTGAGGGCGCGGACCACCACGACCCGGCGGGCGCCCGCATGCAGCACCTCGTCGAGATTTCCGGCGTCGATCCCGCCGATCGCGAACCACGGACGCTCGGGGGCGCGGGCCGCGGTGTAGCGGACCAGGTCGAGGCCGGGGGCGTGGCGGCCCGGCTTGGTGGGTGTCGGCCAGCACGGGCCGGTGCAGAAGTAGTCGACGCCGGGTTCGGTGAGCGCGGCATCCACCTCGGCCTCGGCATGGGTGGAGCGGCCTATGAGGACGTCGGGGCCGAGGAGGGCGCGGGCGGCCGGGACCGGCAGATCGCCCTGCCCGAGATGCAGCACGTCGCTGCCCGCCGCATGGGCGACATCCGCGCGGTCGTTGACCGCGAGCAGCTTCCCGTGCCGCCGGCAGGCGTCCGCGAAGACCTCCAGATGCCGGAGCTCCTCGCCGGCCTCCATGCCCTTGTCACGCAGCTGGACGATGTCCACGCCCGAGGCGAGCACCGCGTCCAGGAACTGCGGGAGATCGCCCTGGCGCCGGCGGGCGTCCGTGCAGAGGTAGAGCCGGGCATCGGACAGGGCCGGACGTGCGGTGGTCATCGGGCGGCTTCCCCCCAAGATCGGGGGCGTACGGGCCGGTCCTTCCGGTCCGTACGCCCCGCGGATGCGGTTACGGATACTGGTGCGGTGGCCGGCTGGGAGCGGGCCGCGCCGACGGCGTCAGACGGCGAGCGCCTGGGCCCGGCGCTTCACCTCCGTGCCGCGATTCTCGCGCAGCGCCTGGGCGGGCGTGCCGGGCAGGCTCTCATCCGGGGTGAACAGCCACTCCAGCATCTCCTTGTCGGTGAAGCCGTCGTCCTTGAGGAGGGTGAGGGTGCCGACGAGGCCCTTGACCACCTTGTCGTCCTGGATGAAATCGGCGGGCACATGCAGCGCCCTGTTCTCGCCGCGGCGCACCGCGATCAGCTGGCCCTCCTTGACCAGCTGCCGCACACGCGTCACCTCGACGCCGAACTGTTCGGCAATGTCGGGGAGGGTGAGCCAGGCGGGGACGAGTCCATCGATGTTTGCGTCAATCTCGGTCACAGGACAAGCCTGCCACCTCGCACTGACAGCCGGTAGCCGGGCATCGCCATCAGGGGCTTCCTGCACACCGGCGGGTGACGGCAGGCGCTCGGGCGACGACTGCCGGTCACGACGTGCCCCGCACCCGGGCTACAGCGCCGCGGCCTTCAGCGGCACCGCCGCGTTCGCGGCCCGCTCGCGGTCCATGGCCACGCCCCGCTCGATCAGCTTGCGCCCCTGGGCGAGGTCCCGGGGCCGCCCCACGGCCAGCAGCGCGACGAGCCTCCCCTCCCGCAGCCAGATCACCGACCACGCGGCCCCGGCCGGGTCACCGCGCCAGACCAACTCGTCGGCGTCCCCGTGGTGGCCCGCGTACTGCACGAACCGGCCGAACTGCTCCGACCAGAAGTACGGGACGGGGTCGTAGGCCACCCCTTGCGCGTCGCCGCGGGCGATGTTCTCGCCGACCGTACGGGGGCCCTGGAGGGCGTTGTCCCAGTGGTGGATCAGCAGACGGCTGCCGTAGCGGGCCGACGGGAACGAGGCGCAGTCGCCGACGGCGTAGACATCGGCGACGGA
The DNA here is from genome assembly GCF_043200375.1 of Streptomyces sp. NPDC048434. Lineage (NCBI taxonomy): Bacteria > Bacillati > Actinomycetota > Actinomycetes > Kitasatosporales > Streptomycetaceae > Streptomyces > Streptomyces sp. NPDC048434. The sequence goes on from NZ_JBICXQ010000043.1 coordinate 13,539, forward strand.
GGTGCGCAGCTGCTCGTCGGCCAGTACGGAGCCGTCCTGCGGCGAGACCTCGACGCCCGAGCCGGCCAGCCAGGCGGTCGCGGGGCGGGCGCCGATCCCGACGACCACCGCGTCGGCGGGCAGCGTCGTGCCGTCCGCGAGGGTGACCGCGCCCGCCGTGACGGACGCGACCCGGGCGTTGATACGCAGCTCGGCCCCCGCGTCCGCGTACCAGCCGGTCATATGGGCCGCGACCTCGGCGGGCAGCGCACCGGCCAGCGGGCGGTCGGCGGCCTCGACGACGGTGACCGCGCAGCCCGCCTCGCGCGCCGCGGTCGCGAACTCGGCACCGATCCAGCCGGCCCCGACGACCACGATTTCGTGCTGGGCGGCGAGCACCGGCCGCAGCCGCTCGGCGTCGTCCAGGGTGCGCAGCAGATGGACGCCGGGCAGCCCCTCGCTGCCGGGCAGCACGATCGGGTCGGCGCCGGTCGCCAGGACCGCGTAGTCGTAGGAGAGCGGGCCGTCGGCCGTCTCGATCACATGGGCGTCCGGCCGCAGGGCGGTGACGGGCCGGCTGAGGTGGAGTGCGATGCCGAGCCCTTCGAAGTCGACGTCGAAGGTGGAGCCCTCGGCCTTGCCCAGCAGCACCGCCTTGGACAGTGGCGGACGGTCGTAGGGCTGGTGAGGCTCGTCGCCGAGGAGCGTGATCGCGCCGCGCCAGCCCTGTTCGCGCAGGGCGACCGCGGTCTGCACACCCGCGATTCCCGCGCCGGCGATCACGACATGCGGCCTGCGGTCAGGGGCCTGGGAGGACTTGCTCTGCTCGCTCACCCGATCACTCTAGGACGGGGTGTGACGCGCCTCGCAGCAGCGCGCAAGGAGATCTCTGACACAGCGTCACCATCGGACCGGCCCGGGGCGCGGGGCCGTGGGCGGCCGTGGACGTTGCCTTACGGCGCGTCGCGGCCCCGTATTAGGGTGACGGATACACGCACTCGCGGGAGCCCGGACGCACCGGGCTGAGAGGGAGGCTGGCCGGCCTCCGACCGTACGAACCTGATCCGGGTCATGCCGGCGAAGGGAGGGGCTGGACACCCATGCAGGCATCTGCCACACGAACGAAACCCACCCCGCAGAGCCCCGATGTACTCGTCATCGGCGGCGGCATCATCGGCCTGGTCACCGCCTGGCGGGCGGCCGTCCGCGGGCTGAGTGCCGCGGTGGCCGACCCCGCGCCCGGTGGCGGCGCGGCCCGTGTCGCGGCCGGGATGCTGGCCGCGGTCACCGAGCTCCACTACGGCGAGCAGACCCTGCTGGGCCTCAATCTCGCCTCCGCGCGGCGCTACCCCCGGTTCGCGGAAGAGCTGGAGGAGGCCGCCGGCCACCCCATCGGCTACCGGCGGTGCGGCACCCTGGCCGTCGCGCTGGACGCCGACGACCGTGCCCATCTGCGCGAACTGCACACCCTGCAGATCCGCTCGGGGCTGGACGCGCAGTGGCTCACGGGGCGCGAGTGCCGGCGTCTGGAGCCGATGCTGGCCCCCGGGGTGCGCGGCGGTCTGCGGGTGGACGGCGACCACCAGGTCGATCCGCGCCGGCTGGCGAGCGCGCTGCTGGCCGCCTGTGAGCGCTCCGGAGTGGCCTTCCACCGGAGCCGGGCCGTGCGGCTGACGGTCGACGGCGGCCGTGCCACTGGCGCCGAACTCGCCGACGGCACCCGGGTGCCGGCCGGTCAGGTCGTCCTGGCCGCGGGCAGCTACAGCGGTCAGCTCGCCGGCGTGCCCGACGACGTGCTGCCGCAGGTACGCCCGGTCAAGGGCCAGGTGCTGCGGCTGCGGCTGCCGGACATGCCCGCGGGCAGCCCCGCCTTCCTGTCGCGCACCGTACGGGCGGTCGTCCGCGGCGGCCCCCTCTACCTGGTCCCCCGGGAGAACGGCGAACTGGTCGTCGGCGCCACCAGCGAGGAGCTGGGCTGGGACACCACCGTGACCGCGGGCGGCGTCTACGAGCTGCTGCGGGACGCGCACGAGCTGGTCCCTGGCATCACCGAGCTGCCGCTCGTCGAGACCTGCGCCGGGCTGCGCCCCGGCTCCCCCGACAACGCCCCGATGCTCGGGCCGACCGCACTGCCCGGCTTCCATCTGGCCACCGGTCACTTCCGCAACGGTGTGCTGCTCGCGCCGGTCACCGGTGACGCGATGGCCGAGGTGCTGGCCACCGGGCTCCTCCCGGAAGAGGCCCGCCCCTTCTCCCCCGCGCGCTTCACCCCCGCCTCGGGGCCCGAGCGCACCCGTGCCCCCCTGGAGCAGTCCGTATGAACGCCGTCACCCCTGCCCCTACCGTCTCGGTGTCCGTCAACGGCGAGGCCCGCGAGGTCCCCGGCGGGCTCACCCTCGACCGGCTCGTCGCGACGCTGTCCACGGCGCCCGCCGGGGTGGCCGCGGCGGTCAATGACCTCGTGGTGCCACGCACCCAGTGGCCCACCACCCCGCTCGGCGACGGCGACCGCGTCGAGGTGCTCACCGCGGTCCAGGGAGGCTGATCCGCAGACATGGCCGACACCGCACCCCTCGGGGGGACACCCCCCGTGACCTCCGACACCCTCACCCTCGCCGGCACCACCTTCGCGTCCCGTCTGATCATGGGCACCGGTGGCGCGCCCAGCCTCGACGTCCTGGAGCGGGCGCTGCTCGCCTCCGGTACGGAGCTGACCACGGTCGCCATGCGGCGGCTGGATCCGACCGTGCACGGCTCGGTGCTGTCCGTACTGGAGCGGCACAAGATCAAGGTGCTGCCGAACACGGCGGGCTGCTTCACCGCGGGCGAAGCGGTGCTCACCGCCCGGCTCGCCCGGGAAGCGCTCGGCACGGACTGGATCAAGCTCGAGGTGGTCGCCGACGAGCGCACCCTGCTGCCCGACCCGATCGAGCTGCTGGATGCCGCCGAGACCCTGGTGGACGACGGTTTCACCGTGCTGCCCTACACGAACGACGATCCGGTGCTGGCCCGCAAGCTGGAGGACGTGGGCTGCGCCGCGATCATGCCGCTGGGCTCGCCGATCGGCTCCGGCCTCGGCATCCGCAATCCGCACAACTTCCAGCTGATCACCGAGCGGGCCGGTGTCCCGGTCATCCTCGACGCGGGCGCGGGAACGGCGTCGGACGTCTCCCTGGCCATGGAGCTGGGCTGTGCGGCGGTGATGCTGGCGTCCGCGGTGACCCGCGCGCAGGAGCCGGAGCTGATGGCTCAGGCGATGCGGCACGCGGTCACGGCCGGGCGGCTGGCGCACCGCGCGGGCCGGATCCCGCGCCGCCACTTCGCCCTGGCGTCCTCACCCACCGAGGGCATGCCGGAACTGGATCCGGAGCGGCCGGCCTTCTGACGGCCTTCCCAAGGCCTTCCCAAGGCCTTCCCAAGGCCTTCCCACGTTGTCGGCTGTCCCACCGCGTCCCATCGCGCCGTTGCGCCTGCGGCGGGCGGGGGTTCGTCGGGTGCGGTGACGGCCCTAAGGACTTCGTCCTTCGGTCCGTCCCCTCCCGTGGGTGGGTGGTGAGGCGGGTGGGGGCGGACCTTTCGTGTCCGGTTCCTCCGATGTGGTCCACGGGGCCGCGCGTGATCACATACGGGCACCCCCACCGCCCTTTTCCCACCCCTCAACGGGAGGGGACGGGCCGGAGCGGGTGGGTGTCCGGACGTAAAGCGCAGCAGTCCGGACACCCACCCGCGCAGGCCCGTCACCGGCACCCGACAGCCCCGCGCAGCGGACCCCGCCCGCCGCCAGGCGCAACGGCGAACAACGCCCGCGGCGGGAACGCCGACAACGCGGGCCGGGGCGCAAAGCGCAGCGGACAGGCGCAACGGCGAGACGAACCACGGCGGGACAGCCGACAACGTGGGACAACAGCCAAGCGCCGCGAATAGTCACCGTTCCGCTGCAGTCCGCCTCGGCGGGGGCCGCCGAGTTCGTCCTGTCGGTGGTTCCTCGTAGACTCGTCTGCCGTGGATACGACCCTTCAGGACCCGCTCGTGGGCCAGCTGCTCGACGGCCGCTACCGCGTCCAGGCGCGCATCGCCGCAGGCGGTATGGCCACGGTGTACCAAGCCGTGGACACCCGGCTCGACCGCGTGCTCGCGCTGAAGGTGATGCACCCGGGCCTCGCCATGGACGAGGCGTTCGTCGACCGCTTCATCCGCGAGGCGAAGTCGGTCGCGCGGCTGTCGCATCCGAATGTGGTGGGCGTCTTCGACCAGGGCACGGACGGTACGTACGTCTATCTGGCCATGGAGTACGTCGCCGGCTGCACGCTGCGCGATGTGCTGCGGGAGCGGGGCGCCCTGCAGCCGCGGGCCGCGCTGGACATCCTGGAGCCGATCCTGGCCGCCCTGGGGGCCGCGCACCGCGCGGGCCTGGTGCACCGCGACATGAAGCCGGAGAACGTCCTGATCGGCGACGACGGCCGGGTCAAGGTCGCCGACTTCGGTCTGGTGCGCGCGGTGGACACGAACACCACCGCCTCGACCGGCTCCGTCCTGGGCACCGTCTCCTACCTCGCCCCCGAGCAGCTGGAGCACGGCACCGCGGACGCCCGGGTCGATGTCTACGCCTGTGGTGTGGTGCTCTACGAGATGCTGACGGGCGGCAAGCCGCACACGGGCGGCACCGTGGCACAGATCCTCTACCAGCATCTGCACGAGGACGTGCTGCCGCCGTCCGGGCTGGTGCCCGGTCTCGCGCCGCAGCTGGACGAGCTGGTCGCGCTGGCCTGCGCCCGCGAGCCGCAGCTGCGGCCGCAGGACGCGGTGGTGCTGCTGTCCCGGTCGCAGGAGGCCCGTGCGCAGCTGACCGACGCCCAGCTGGATGTCGTGCCGCCGGAGGCCAAGGAGGTGCCCGCGGGCGACGGCTCGGAGCGTACGGACGTGATACCCCGCACCAACGGCGTACAGCTGCCGCTGCCAGAGACCGGCGACGCGGAGCTGAACCGCACCAGCCGGCTGGAGGTGCCGCCGGCCGAGCAGACCACGCGGCTGCGGCCGGTGCCCGCCGAGGCGCCCCGTGGCGGGCTGCTCCAGCGGCGGCGGCTCGCCACCGTCATCGCGGCCGTCCTGCTGGTCCTCGGGATCGGCACGGGCGTCTGGTACATCAACTTCGGCCAGTTCACCACCGTCCCCGCGGTGCTGGACATGCCGCAGACCAAGGCCGAGAAGACCCTGCGGGACGAGGGCCTGGGCGTGAAGGTGGTGCGCGGCTTCAGCTCGAATGTGGAGCGCGGCCACGTCATGAAGATCGACCCGGCGAACGGCAAGCAGATCCGTGGCACGGGCACGGTCACCCTGACCATCTCCCGCGGCCCGGAGATCGTCGCCGTCCCCGATCTGTCCGGCACCCCGGTCGCGGACGCCAAGCGCAAGCTGCGTGACCGCGGGCTGGTCCCCGGCAGCGTGACCCGGCAGTTCAGCGACGAGGTCGCCAAGGGCTCGGTGATCCGTACGGACCCGGGCGCCGGCAGCAAGCGGCGGCCCGATACGGCGGTGGGGCTGACCATCAGCCGGGGCACCGCGGTCGAGGTGCCCGGAGTGCTCGGCAACGACCGCGCGGACGCGGCGAACACCCTGCGCGCGGCCGGTTTCCAGGTGCGCTTCGCCGACCAGCCGGTCTTCTCCACCCAGGACAAGGGCACCATCGCCCGGCAGACCCCGGTCGAGGGCAAGAAGCTCGGCAAGGGCGACACGGTCACCCTCACGCTCTCCAAGGGCCCGGAGATGATCCCCGTCCCGGATGTCACCGGCAAGAACGTCGATGACGCCAAGAAGCAGCTGACGGATCTGGGCTTCCAGGTCGAGGTGAAGAAGCCGTTCCTGTTCCCGCAGGACACGGTCGACACCCAGTCCGTCGACCCCGGCGAGAAGGCGCCGAAGGGCGGCACGATCACCATCAAGCTCAAGGGCGCGCTGTAGGTCCCGCGGGCCGTGCCCCATGGCTGCCGTCCGGCGGGCGTGGGGCACCTGGCACCCTGGGAGGGTGAGTACCTCCCCCGAGGGCGCCGAGCAGCGCGCCCGTGCACGTAACCCGGTCGGCGGCCATGTGCCGGTGGCCGGCGGCCTGGCGAAGACCGGCATTCCCTACGCCCGGGAGATGGGCGACGAGGTCGTCCAGGTCTTTGTGGCCAATCCGCGCGGCTGGGCGACGCTGCCCGGCAGCCCCGGACAGGACGAGGCGTTCCGGGCGGCCTGTGCGCTGCAGGGGATTCCGGTGTATGTCCATGCGCCGTATCTGATCAACTTCGGTTCGCACACCGCGGCGACCGTCGACAAGTCCGTGGACTCGCTGCGCCACTCGCTGCGCCGCGGCCGGGAGATTGGCGCGCTCGGCGTGGTCGTCCACACCGGCTCGGCGACCGGCGGACGGCCGCGCGCGACGGCGATGGCCCAGGTCAGGGAGCGGATGCGGCCGTTGCTCGACGAGCTGACGCACCCTGACGATCCCTGGCTGCTGCTGGAGCCGACGGCCGGGCAGGGGGCATCACTGTGCGCGCTGGCCGAGGATCTCGGCCCGTACTTCGATGCGCTGGACCGGCACCCCAAGCTGGGGATCTGCCTCGACACCTGTCATGCCTTCGCGGCCGGGCACGACATGGCGGCACCGGGCGGCACGAAGGCGCTGCTGGACGAGCTGGTGGAGGTCGCGGGCGAGGGCCGGCTGAAGCTGATCCACGCCAATGACTCCAAGGATGTGGCCGGCGCCCACAAGGACAGGCACGAGAACATCGGCGCAGGTCACATCGGTGCGGAGCCCTTCAGCGAGCTGTTTCGCCACCCGGCGACGGCCGGCGTGCCGCTGGTCGTCGAGACCCCGGGCGGCAAGGAAGGGCATGCGGCGGACGTGGCCCGGCTCAAGGAGCTGCGCGCGTACTGAACCGCCGGCCGCGGTGTGCCCGCGATCCGGACGGGTCGTGGACGGGCGGGCGCCGTGTGGGGTGTTCCGGAGTTCCGGGAGCACCCCGTCCCGGGCGCGGGGGTCAGAGCTCGGGGCCGTCCCCGGGCTCTTCCTGGTACGAGTAGCGCTGCTCCCGCCACGGGTCGCCCGTGTTGTGATAGCCGCGCTCCTCCCAGAAGCCGCGGCGGTCGGCCCGCATGTATTCGATGCCGCGGACCCACTTGGGGCCTTTCCAGGCATACAGATGCGGAACGATCAAGCGAACCGGAAAGCCGTGCTCCGCGGTGAGGAGCTCACCGGAGCGGTGTGTGGCGAAGAGGCACTTCTCCGCGGCGAAATCCTCGATCCGCACATTCGAACTGAAGCCGTACTCGGCCCACACCATGACATGAGTGACATCGGGTGCCGGCGGCGCGAGTTCCAGGATCGTCCGGGTGGCGACCCCGCCCCATTCGGCTCCCAGCATGCTGAATTTCGTCACACAGTGCATATCGGCGACGACCGTGGTGTACGGCAGCGCCGTGAATTCCTCGTGCGACCAGCAGTGCTTCGCGTCGTCGGCGGTGGCGCCAAAAGCCCGGAACTCCCAGCGTTCGGCGCGGAACTTCGGCACCGGTCCGTAATGCGTCACCGGCCAGCCCCGCTGCAGCCGCTGCCCCGGAGGCAGCTGAGGATGCTCCTCTTCGCGGCTTTCCGGCTGACCCATGCCCTCCATGTTGTCAGACCGGAAGGGGTGCCGATGACCAGGGAGAGGCCGATTCGGGCAACTCGCACTAAGCGTGCACTTACTGGACGCCCTGCTCCGGGCGGTGCGAGGATGCGGCACCTGCCCAGTTTCTCGCGTGGAAGGAGCCCGCAGCCATGCAGGGCGACCCCGAGGTCATCGAATTCCTCAATGAGCAGCTGACCGCCGAACTCACCGCGATCAACCAGTACTTCCTGCACGCCAAGATGCAGGAGAACTTCGGCTGGACGAAGCTCGCGAAGTACACCCGCTCAGAGTCCTTCGACGAGATGAAGCATGCAGAGATCCTGACCGACCGGATTCTCTTCCTCGAAGCTCTGCCGAATTACCAGCGGCTGTTCCATGTACGGGTAGGCCAGACCGTCACGGAGATGTTCCAGGCCGACCGCCAGGTCGAGGTCGAGGCCATCGACCGGCTCAAGCGCGGTATCGAGCTGATGCGCAACAAGGGCGACATCACCTCGGCGAATATCTTCGAGGACATCCTCGCGGACGAGGAGCACCACATCGACTATCTCGACACCCAGCTGGAACTGGTGGAGAAACTCGGAGAAGCGCTCTACATCGCCCAGGTCATCGAGCAGCCGAGCTGAGCGAGCGGCCCGATGCCCACCTTCCGCCGGGTCCGCAACGGCAGCGGGAGACCCCCGTCGCCCCTGAGGACTACGCGGCCTCCGAAAGTGCCGCGGGCCCCACGGCGTCCCCCTCCACGCCCAGCGGCTCGGGCGCGCCACTGTCGATGAGCTCCCGGCGGGGGCAGGCGCCCCGGCCGAGCAGCGCCTGGATACGGCGGACACAGCCGCCGCAGTCGGTACCGGCCTTGCAGGCGGAAGCGAGCTGACGAGGCGTGCAGGCGCCCGTGTCCGCGTGCTCACGGACCTGCTGCTCGGTGATCCCGAAGCAGGAACAGACGTACACGCGGTTTCACCTTCCGTGGAGGCACCTCATCAATCCGGCTGATCTTGAGTGAGGTAACCCTTACCTTACCTGCTACGGCCGGGGCTGCACAACGCAGTGGGGCGCGGATCACAGGATCCGCGCCCCACTCTCGTCTTGCCCCTGCCCGTCAGCGCAGGTCAGCGGCCTACCGCCTCACTGATCGCGGTACATCTCCGCCACCAGGAAGGCCAGGTCGAGCGACTGGCTGCGGTTGAGCCGCGGGTCGCAGGCGGTCTCGTAGCGCTGGTGGAGATCGTCGACGAAGATCTCATCGCCGCCGCCCACGCACTCGGTGACATCGTCACCGGTCAGCTCGACGTGGATGCCGCCCGGGTGCGTGCCGAGGCTCTTGTGGACCTCGAAGAAGCCCTTGACCTCGTCCAGCACGTCGTCGAAGCGCCGGGTCTTGTGACCGGAGGCCGCCTCGAAGGTGTTGCCGTGCATCGGGTCGCAGATCCACGCGACCTGCGCGCCGGAGGCGGTGACCTTCTCGACCAGCTCGGGGAGCTTGTCGCGGACCTTGTCCGCTCCCATGCGGGTGATGAAGGTCAGCCGGCCCGGCTCCCGCTCCGGGTCGAGACGCTCGATGAGCGTCAGGGCGTCCTCGGGGGTGGTCGTCGGGCCGAGCTTGACGCCGATGGGGTTGCGGATGCGCGAGGCGAACTCGAGGTGCGCACCGTCCAGCTGACGGGTGCGCTCGCCGATCCAGACCATGTGGCCGGAGACGTCGTAGAGGTTGCCGGTGCGCGAGTCGACCCGGGTCAGGGAGGACTCGTAGTCGAGGACCAGCGCCTCGTGGGAGGCGTAGAACTCGACGGTGCGGAACTCCTCCGGGTCCACCCCGCAGGCGTTCATGAAGTTCATCGCGCGGTCGATCTCGCGGGCCAGCGCCTCGTAGCGCTGTCCGGAGGGCGAGGACTTCACGAAGTCCTGGTTCCAGGCGTGCACCTGACGCAGGTCGGCGTAGCCGCCCGTGGTGAAGGCGCGCACGAGGTTGAGGGTCGCCGCGGAGGCGTGGTACATCCGCTTGAGCCGCTCGGGGTCCGGGATCCGGGCCGCCTCGGTGAACTCGAAGCCGTTGACGGAGTCGCCGCGGTAGGTCGGCAGCGTCACCCCGTCGCGGGTCTCGGTGGGCTTGGAGCGCGGCTTGCTGTACTGGCCGGCGATCCGGCCGACCTTGACCACCGGGACGGAACCGGCGTAGGTCAGGACGGCGCCCATCTGCAGAAGCGTCTTGAGCTTGTTGCGGATGTGCTCGGCGGATACGGCGTCGAAGGCCTCCGCGCAGTCGCCGCCCTGGAGCAGGAACGCCTCACCACGGGCGACCGCTCCCAGGCGCTCGCGCAGCTGGTCGCACTCGCCCGCGAAGACGAGCGGCGGATAGGACTCGAGCTCCGCGATCACATCGCGCAGAGCCTCTTGGTCCGGCCAGTCGGGCTGCTGCGCCGCGGGCAGGTCTCGCCAGGTGTTGCCACCGGCGTGGGTTTCAGCGTTCACGGTCACACCTCCCACATTACGGGGTCCCGCGAGGCTGTCCGTCCAGGCATCCGGACTTTGAGACGCACTGCACTCGGACGGTCCGGTAGGGTGCCCCTCATGTGCACGCGACCGACGATCAACAGCAACTGGTGGTGGACCGCTCATCCGGCGGCCCACTGATTCGCGCGCACACCACACACTTCGCGAAGGCCGCCCGAGGGGCGGCCTTCAGCCTTTCCGGCGGCCGTTCCTCCTCTCCCTGGAAGGAACCCCGTCATGCACCGCGAGCCTCCCGCCCGCACCGACGCCGCCGCACTCGTCCGACGGCTGCTCGACCCCGCCTGCCCGCCTTTCGCCCTGCTGCACCGCCGCTCCCCCGGGCGGGAGGCGGCCGCCACCGCCGAGGTGCTGATCGGTGAGGTCGACGAGGTCGGGCGGCTGGCCGACATCCCGCTGGGTGAGGGGGTGCCGGACGCGCCGGTGACCGATGCGCTCGCGCTGATCCCGTTCCGGCAGATCCGCGAGCGCGGCTTCCGGGCCCATGACGACGGCACGCCGCTGGCCGTGCTGCGCCCCCGCGAGAGCGCCGAACTGCCGCTGGACGAGCTGCTGGCGGCGCTGCCCGTGCAGGAGGTGCGGGTGACGGACGGGGCGTTCGATGTGGACGACGACGCCTACGCCGGGATCGTCGGGCGGGTGGTACGGGACGAGATCGGCAGCGGCGAGGGCGCGAACTTCGTCATCCGCAGGACGTTCGAGGGCGAGATCGCGGACTTCGCTGCGGCCGATGCGCTGGCGCTGTTCCGGCGGCTGCTGTCCGGTGAGCGCGGGGCGTACTGGACGTATGTGGTGCACCGCCCCGGGGTGCGCACCTTGGTCGGCGCCAGCCCCGAGGTGCATGTCCGGATGTCCGGGGGGACGGTCGTGATGAATCCGATCAGCGGCACCTACCGCTACCCGGAGGGCGGCCCCACCGCCGAGAGCCTGCTGACGTTCCTCGGCGACCGCAAGGAGGTCGAGGAGCTGTCCATGGTGGTGGACGAGGAGCTGAAGATGATGTGCACCGTCGGGGACAAGGGCGGGGTGGTGATCGGGCCCCGGCTCAAGGAGATGGCGCACCTCGCGCACACCGAGTACGAGCTGCGCGGCCGGTCCACCCTCGATGTGCGCGAGGTGCTCAAGGAGACGATGTTCGCGGCGACGGTCACCGGGTCGCCGGTGCAGAACGCCTGCCGGGTGATCGAGCGGCACGAGCCGGTGGGCCCGGACGGGCGGGGCCGCGGCTACTACGCGGGGGCGCTGGCGCTGATCGGCCGGGACGCGGGCGGCGCGCAGACGCTGGACTCGCCGATCCTGATCCGTACCGCCGACATCTCCGCCGAGGGCCGGCTGCGGGTGCCGGTCGGCGCCACCCTCGTGCGCGCCTCCGACCCGCACAGCGAGGTCGCCGAGACGCATGCCAAGGCCGCGGGGGTGCTGAGCGCGCTGGGGGTGCGGCCGGCACCCGCGCGCACGGCGGCCGGGGAGGCGCCGCCGCGGCTGGCCGACGACCCGCGGGTGCGGGCCGCGCTGGACGCCCGCCGCACCGACCTGGCGCCCTTCTGGCTGCGGATGCAGACCACCGCGCCGACCGCCGAGCTGAGCGGGCACGCGCTGGTCATCGACGCGGAGGACACCTTCACCGCGATGCTGGCGCATCTGCTGCGCACCTCGGGGCTGACGGTGACCGTGCGCCGCTTCGACGAGCCGGGGCTGCGCGAGGCCGCCCGCGCGCACCGAGGCCCGGTCGTGCTGGGCCCGGGGCCGGGCGACCCGTCGGACGCCGCCGACCCCAAGATGCGTTTGCTGCGCTCGCTGACCGCCGAGCTGGTCGCCGGACACCGCGACGGTCTGCTGGGGGTCTGCCTCGGGCATGAACTGCTCGCCGCCGAGCTGGGGCTGGAGATCGTCCGCAAGGAGGTGCCCTACCAGGGCGCACAGGAGCGGATCGACTTCTTCGGACGCGAGGAGACGGTCGGCTTCTACAACACCTTCACGGCCCGCTGCGACGACACCACGGCGGCCGAACTCGCCATGCACCGGGTCGAGTTGAGCCGGGACGCGGGGTCCGGCGAGGTCCATGCGCTGCGCGGTCCGGGCTTTGCCGGCGTGCAGTTCCACCCCGAGTCGGTGCTGACCCTGGACGGCGCCTCGGTCACCGCGCAGCTGTTGGCAGCTGTCCTCGTGTGACCAGCATGTTCTCGTTGGTGCGGTGGGCCAGGTAGTCCTCGACATTGGCCACGGTGGCCTCGATGATCTGGCCCACCGCCTCCTCGGTGAAGTACGCCTGGTGCGAGGTGATCAGCACATTCCCGAAGGTCATCAGGCGGGCGAGGGTGTCGTCGCTGATGATGTCCAGGGACTTGTCGAAGAAGAAGAACCGGGCCTCCTCCTCGTAGACGTCCAGGCCGACGCCGGTGAGCCGGCCGGCCTTGAGCGCCTCGACGAGGGCCACGGTGTCGACGAGTCCGCCGCGGCTGGAGTTGATCAGAATCGCGTCGTCCTTCATCGCGGCCAGCGCGGCCGCGTCGATCAGCTGCCGGGTGTCCTCCACCAGCGGGAGATGCAGGGTGATGAGATCCGCCTCGGCGAACAGCCGCTCCCGGGAGACGTACTTCATGCCCAGGGCGAGGCAGTTCGGGTTTTCGGCGAGGTCCCAGCCCAGGAGGTGCATGCCGAAGCCGTGGGCGATGCGGGTGAACGCCTCGCCGATCCTGCCGGTGCCGAGCACGCCCACCGTGCGCCCGCGCAGATCGCGGCCCATCAGGCCGTCCAGCCGGAAGTCGAAATTACGGGTGCGGTTCGTGGCCCGGACGATCCGCCGGTTGATGGCCAGGGCGAGGGCCCAGGCGAATTCGGCGACCGCGTAGGGCGAGTAGGCGGCGACCCGTCCGATGCTCATCCCGAGGTCGGCCGCGGCCTGCAGATCGACGTTGTTGAAGCCCGTGGAGCGCTGGGCGATCATCTTCGTCCCGCCGGCCGCGAGGACCTGCAGGACGTCCGCGCCCAGATCGGCGTTCACGCTGGAGCTGACGATCTCGTAGCCGTGCGCGATGGGGGCGGTGTCACGGTTGAGGAAGACATCCAGGCTGCGGACCTGGTGAGGGCCGGCGAAGGCCTTCTCCAGGAGCGGGCGCTCATCCGCCTGGACGCCGAAGGCGACGATTTGCACAAGCTCTCCAGGGTTCTTCCGCCGGATCAGATTCTCCCGCCTACGAGCGATAGGCCGGATATGTCGCGATGGACCGTAGGGCGAATATACGGCCCATCGCTCGGCGGTGCCGCCCGGAGTGGCGGACGGCACCGTGGGGCTGCGGGGTACGGGATGTGGGGTACGGGAAGGGCAGGACAGGGGCCCCGCTCAGCCGAAGAACACGCCGACCTCGGCATAGAGCGCCGGATCGACGGTCTTCAGCTGTGCGGTCGCCTCCGCGATCGGCACCCGGACGATGTCCGTGCCGCGCAGCGCGACCATCTTCCCGAAGTCGCCGTCGCGCACCGCGTCAATGGCGTGCAGCCCGAAGCGGGTGGCGAGCCAGCGGTCGAAGGCGCTGGGCGTACCGCCGCGCTGGGTGTGCCCGAGGACCGTCGTGCGCGCCTCCTTGCCCGTACGTGCCTCGATCTCCTTGGCCAGCCACTCCCCCACACCGGACAGCCGGACATGGCCGAAGGAGTCGGTGGAGTCGTCCTTGAGCACCATCTGGCCGTCCTTGGGCATCGCGCCCTCGGCGACGACCACGATCGGGGCGTAGCGGACCTTGAAGCGGGAGTCGATCCATCGGCAGACCTGCTCGATGTCGAAGCGCTGCTCCGGAATGAGGATGACGTTCGCCCCGCCGGCGAGGCCGGAGTGCAGCGCGATCCAGCCGGCGTGCCGGCCCATCACCTCGACGACCAGCACCCGCATATGGGATTCGGCGGTGGTGTGCAGCCGGTCGATGGCTTCGGTGGCGACGCCGACGGCGGTGTCGAAGCCGAAGGTGTAGTCCGTGGCCGAGAGGTCGTTGTCGATGGTCTTGGGGACGCCGACACAGGGGATCGCATGTTCGCCGGAGAGCCGGGCGGCGACGCCGAGGGTGTCCTCGCCGCCGATCGCGATCAGTGCCTCGACCTCCTCCTTGGCGAGCGTCTCCTTGATCCGGCGGACGCCGTCTTTCTCCTTGAAGGGGTTGGTCCGCGAGGAGCCGAGGATGGTGCCGCCACGGGGCAGAATGCCGCGCACCGCCGGGATGTCCAGCGGCATCAGGTCGCCTTCCAACGGCCCGCGCCAGCCGTCCCGGAAGCCGACGAAGTCGTATCCGTACTCCTGGGTGCCCTTGCGGACGATGCTTCTGATCACTGCGTTCAGACCCGGGCAGTCGCCACCGCCGGTCAGTACTCCGACCCGCATCGCTGCTTCACCTACATCCCGTCAGTGGCCGCGTACGGCCGTGTATGAGCCGACCCCGGTCACGCTAATGGTGATCTGGGTCACTCCGGGATGGGACAAACGGGGATGTCGGGGATTTACCGGGGAGTTGGCCGGGGCGTTCACCCGTACGAGCGGATCCGGCCGGTGAGCGCGCCGGTCACGCCTCGTCGAGGCCGCGCTCTATCGCATACCGCACCAGCTCCACACGGTTGTGCAACTGGAGCTTGCCGAGGGTGTTCTGGACGTGGTTCTGGACCGTGCGGTGCGAGATGACCAGCCGCTCGGCGATCTGCTTGTACGAGAGTCCCTTGGCGACCAGGCGCAGCACCTCGGTCTCCCGGTCCGTCAACTGCGGCGCGCCCGGCTCGTCCGACGTCGCCGGGGCCGGCTCGGTCGCCAGCCTGCGGTACTCGCCGAGCACCAGACCGGCCAGGCCCGGCGTGAACACCGCATCGCCGGCGGCCGTGCGCCGCACCGCGTCCAGCAGTTCCTCGGTGCTCGCCGACTTCAGCAGATAGCCGGTCGCCCCGGACTTGACCGCCTCCAGGACATCGGCATGCTCACCGCTCGCGGACAGCACCAGCACCCGCAGCGCCGGATTGGCGCCGACCAGCTCCTTGCACACCCGCACGCCGGGCAGCCCCGGCAGATTGAGGTCCAGGACCAGCACATCAGGCCCCGCGGCCTGCGCCCTGCGCACCGCCTGGAGACCGTCGCCGGCCGTCGCGACCACCTCGCACCCGGCCTCCGCCAGATCCCGTGCGACCGCGTCCCGCCACATGGGGTGGTCGTCGACCACCATGACCTTCAGCCCTTGCTCGCTCACTTTCCGGCCTTCCCCCGTTTTCCGCCCTTGGGCGCACCGCCCTTGGGGACCGTCAACTCCACTTCCGTGCCCTGTCCGGGGACCGAGATCCACTCCGCGCCGCCGCCCAGGTCCCGCAGCCGGCCGCGGATCGACAGAGCCACCCCCAAACGGCCCTCGCGCTCGGCGTCCGCGAGCCGGCCCTCGGGGATGCCGGGGCCGTCGTCGCGGACCGTCACGATCACCGCGTGCGGTTCGTCCTCCACCAGGATCCATGCGTGGGCACCGGCCCCCGCATGCACCCGTACATTGTCCAACGCGGCACTGACAGCGGCCGCGAGCTCGCCCGCCGCGGCGGGCGGCAGCGCGACCGGGGCACCGGGCTCGGAGAAGGTGACACCGGCGCCCGCGTACGGCGCCAGCAGGGCCCGGACGTCGCACGGTCCGGCGCCGGACGGCGCCGATGCGGACGTGGCAGGCGCCGCCGCGCCCTCCCCTGAGGGCTCGCCGGCCGGGTGCGGCACCGTGGGCACCGCGCCGCCGGGCCGGATCCCGGGCGGCGAGACCAGCCCGCCGGCGACCAGGGTCCGCAGCGCAACCTCCTGCTCACCGGCCATCCGTCCCAGTTCGGTCGCCTCGCCGCCGATCTCGGCGCCGCGCCGCTGCACCATCGCCAGCACCTGCAGCACGCTGTCGTGGATGTCGCGGGCCAGCCGCTCCCGTTCCCGGGTGGCGGCCTCGATCTGCAGGGCGCGGGCGAGGGTGCGCTCGCTGGAGCGGGCCACCTCGACGACATAGCCGAGGCCGACGCTGGCCACCCACACCAGCACCACGTTGTGGACGGTGTCGCGGGCCAGCTCCTGGCGCTCGACGAGATTGGCCACCGCCACGATGGTGGAGGCCACCGCGGCCCAGCGCCAGCCGCCCTTGATCGCGAAGCCCAGGACGGCGCCCGCCGTCCAGATGGACGGCAGCGTCGGCCCGCCGTCCATGATGCGGGCGTGGCTGTCGACCACCAGCGTGAGCAGGATGCCGCCGACCGCGAAGCCGAGGTCGGCGACCAGGAACTGCCGGGTGCAGCGCTCCGCCGAGGTGGTGCAGCGCCAGGTCAGCACCATCCAGACGGTGAGCACGCCCATGTAGGCGGCGGCACCCAGCGGATGCTCGTACCGCCGGTAGGAGAGCGCGACCAGGCACAGGGTGTAGACGAGGGTGAGGATCCGGTAGCCGGTGAGCGCGCGCCACAGCGGGAGCTCGACGGACATCCGCAGCACCTTCGGGGGGCGCTTGCCATGGCGTCGGGCGGCCATGGCGGCGCTCACCGTTCGTAGGTCCGTATCCGTGTCCGTCATTGCCGTCCCCTCGCCGGGCGCGCTCACGCCCGGTCTCGGCCCTGCTCGTGCTATTCGGCGGCCGCCTTCTTGGCCCGCTCCGCCTCGGCCTTCCTCTTCGCCTCGGCCTGTGCCGCCTCGGCCTTCGCCGCCTCGGCCAGCTGCCGCTTGGCCGCGGTCGCGTAGATGTCGACGTACTCCTGGCCGGACAGCTTCATGATCTCGTACATGACCTCGTCGGTGACCGACCGCAGGATGAAGCGGTCGCCCTCCATGCCCTGATAGCGGGTGAAGTCGAGCGGCTTGCCGATGCGGATGCCCGGCCGGATCATCTTCGGCACGACCTTGCCCGGCGGCTGCACCTTCTCGGTGTCGATCATCGCTACGGGGATGACCGGCGCCCCGGTGGCCAGCGCCACCCGTGCCAGACCGCCCGGCTTCCCGCGGTAGAGGCGGCCGTCCGGGGAGCGGGTGCCCTCCGGGTAGATGCCGAACAGCTCACCGCGTTCCAGCACCTCGATACCGCTCTTGATCGCCGCTTCGCCCGCGCCCCGGCCGCCCGAGCGGTCCACCGGCAGCTGGCCCACGCCCTTGAAGAACGCGGCCGTCAGCTTGCCCTTGACCCCCGGGGAGGTGAAGTACTCGGACTTCGCGATGAAGGTGACCTTGCGGTCGAGTACCGCGGGCAGGAAGAAGGAGTCCGAGAAGGACAGGTGGTTGCTCGCGAGGATCGCCGGGCCCTCGGCGGGGATGTTCTCGATGCCTTCCACCCAGGGCCTGAAGGCAAGCTTCAGCGACCCGCCGATGGAAAACTTCATTGCGCCGTAGATCAACCGACTGCCTCCTGTGTGTGACGCAAAGACCTTAACCTGCCCCGGTGGCGCGCTCGTCCGCGGCCGTCGCCGGACCTATCCGCCCGCCGTCACTTTGCGTACCCTGAGGTAACTCGCCAGGCCCCCTCATCGATCGGAGTCCCCCGGTGCCGCTCCTTCCCGGAGCCGAGCCGTTCCGCCGTGACGGCGGAGAGGTCGGCGTCCTTGTGTGCCACGGCTTCACGGGCTCCCCCCAGTCCGTACGCCCCTGGGCCGAATACCTGGCCGAACAGGGGCTCACGGTCAGTCTGCCGCTGCTGCCCGGTCACGGCACCCGCTGGCAGGACCTGCAGATCACGACCTGGCAGGACTGGTACGCCGAGGTCGACCGCGAGCTGCGGGCGCTGACCGAGCGCTGCAGCACGGTCTTCGTCTGCGGCCTGTCGATGGGCGGCGCGCTGGCGCTGCGGCTGGCCGCCAAACACGGCGACGCCGTCAGCGGGGTGGCCGTGGTCAACCCCGCCAACAAGGTGCATGACGCCGCCGGGCCGCTGCTGCCGGTGCTGCGCCATCTCGTACGGACGACCAAGGGGCTGACGAGCGATATCGCCAAGCCCGGCGCCGAGGAGGTCGGCTATGACCGGGTGCCGCTGCACGCGGCGTATTCGGTGCGCCGCTTCTTCCAGCAGGTCGACTCCGAACTCCCCGGTGTCACCCAGCCGTTGCTGGTGATGACCAGCCCGCAGGACCATGTCGTCCCGCCGGTGGACTCCGAGCGCATCCTGAGCCGGGTGTCCTCGACGGACGTCCGGCAGACTCTGCTGGAGCGCAGCTACCACGTCGCCACGCTCGACCACGACGCGGAGCAGATCTTCCGGGACACCTTCGCCTTCATCACCCGGCTCGCGCCGCACGCGCGGGCGGACGCGGCTCAGGAGGGGACGGCGGCCAGTGGCGGAGCGTAGCCCCCGCGACCCCCGGGACCCGCTGGACGAAGAGGCCGCCTGGGCCGAGATCGTGGCGGGCTACGGCGACCAGCCGTCGTTCCCCCCGGCGGGAGACCGCGTCGACGGCACGGACGAGCCGGCGGGGATCGACGGCACGAAGGACGCCGAGGAGGACACCGAGCAAGGCGCCGCGGACGGTGCCGAGGCAGGCGCCGAAGGGGACGAGGCCAAGGACGGCAAGGGCGACACCGCCCGTCCGGGCAGCTTTGTCGTCTTCGCGCCGGGTGTCGGCCCCCGCAACTGGACCCCCGCGGAGGCGTCCGACGACGACTTCGACGAGAGCGACGAGGGCCACTTCACCCCGCCCGAGCCGCCCCCGCTGCCGCAGGCTGATGTCACCACCAAGTTCGCCTGGATCGCGGTGATCGGCGGTCCGGTGCTGCTGGTGACCATGGTGCTGCTGCAGCAGCCGATGACGTGGTGGAGCACGGTCCTGGGCATCGGCGGCTTCCTCGGCGGCTTCGCCACCCTGGTGACCCGGATGAAGAATGACGACGAGGACGACAACGACCTGCCGGGCAGCGGCGCGGTGGTGTGAGTCAGCCCCCGGCCGGCACCCGCAGGGCGGCCAGCACCGGCAGATGGTCCGTCGCGGCCGTGAGGTCGCTCTCCCGCACCCCCGCCAGCCCGCTCGGCACACCGCAGCCGAGGACCTCCACACCCTTCGTGGCGAAGATCGCGTCGATCCGCTGATGCGGGTCACGGGGCGTGGAGGTGAGCTCCCCGCCCCACGGCTCGGCCGCCCAGGCATCGGTGAGCGCTCCCGCCAGCCGCCGGAAGCCAGGGCCTTCCGGCCGCTCGTTGAGGTCGCCCCCGGCGACGGCGTACGGCACGTCCAGGGCGGCCAGCCGTTCCAGCAGCAGCCCGGCCTGCTCGGCACGCTCCCCGGCGGCGAGGCTGAGGTGGCAGCTGAGCACACCGAGCCGGGCCCCGCCGATCCGGACCACGGCGGTGGCGAAACCGCGCTGGTGCAGTCCGGGGTTGCGGGGCAGCAGTACGTCCTCCGTGCGCTCCACATGGGCGCGCAGGGTGGAAAGAATCATCGGGCCCGCGGTCGTGCCGCCGCCGGTGACGTACACCAGCCCGGCCGCGCGGGCCAGCCGCTCGGCGGCCTTGCGCCAGCGGAAGAACCGCGGCGCCTCCTGGACCAGCACGAGATCGGGGGCACAGGCCTGGATGACCCTGGCCAGCGCCGCCCGGTCGTCGCGCATCGAGCGGATGTTGTAGCTGAGTACCCGGATCACGGCCGTACCGTCGGGCTCGGTACGGGAGTCGGGAAGCGGGATCAAGGCGGCGGGTCCTCTCACCGGGATCGTCACGCGGCCAAGATAGAGCACCGTCCGCCGCATCCCTGGGGGACGCGACGGACGGTGCCGTACCGATGAGCGGGCGCTGACGGCCCTCGGGCGGTCAGCCCTGGCGCGCCAGGTCGGCCGCGCCGACCAGACCGGCCTTGCCGCCGAGCTGGGCGGCGAGTACCTGGGCGTGCGGCCGCCACTGGTTGCCGACCAGCCAGCGGCGGAAGGACTTGCGGATCGGTCCCAGGACCAGTTCGCCCTCGTCCGAGACGCCGCCGCCGACGATGAAGGCCGACGGGTCGAAGAGCGAGGCGAGGTCGGCGAGACCGGCGCCGGCCCAACGGGCCAGTTCGCGGAACGAGTCGATGGCGACCGCGTCGCCCTGGCGGGCGGCCTCGCTGATGTGCCGTCCCTCGATGCCCTCGGAGGTGCCGTCGCCGAGCGCCAGCAGGATCTCGGCGTTCTCGGGGGTGGCGAAGGCCCGCTGGCGGGCGTAGCGCAGCAGGGCACGGCCGGAGGCGTACTGCTCCCAGCAGCCCTGGCTGCCGCAGCCGCAGAGCAGGCCGTCGGGCACGACCCGGATGTGCCCGAATTCGGCGGCGACGCCGAAGCGGCCGCGGCGCAGCTTGTTGCCGATGATGATGCCGCCGCCCAGGCCGGTGCCGAGCGTGATGCAGATGACGTCGCTGTGCCCCTGGCCGGCGCCGAACTTGTACTCGCCCCAGGCCGCGGCGTTGGCGTCGTTCTCGACCACCACGGGGAGGCCGACGCGCTGCTCGACCTTGTCCTTGAGCGGTTCGTGCCGCCAGTCGATGTTCGGTGCGAACAGGACCGTGGCCCGCTTCTCGTCGACATAGCCGGCGGCACCGATGCCGACGGCCTCGACATGATGGCCGGCCCCGACGGTACGCACCGCGTCCGCGATGGCCTCGGTCAGCGCGTCGGTGGCATGCGGAGTCGGAACCTTGCACGTCTCAAGGATCGAGCCCTCTTCGTCGACCACGCCGGCCGCGATCTTCGTGCCGCCGATGTCGACGCCGATGGTGAGTCCCATGTGTCCCTCAGTTTTTCGCTCGAACCCCGCCAGGACCCACCGTACCGGAGGTGGCGGCGGCGACCGTGCCCTTCAGGCGTCGGACGTGGGCGGCCTCCCCCGTGGTGCGGGGCCGTGGGGGCTCAGTCGAGATCGATCCGCTCGGTGCCGGTGGGGCCGTCGTCGTCGCGCGGATCGTCGCCGCGGCGGCCGTCGGGACCCTCGTCGAGGTCGTCGCGGGTCCAGCGGCGCTCGCTGCTCTCGACCGCGGAGCGGTAGGCGGCGAGCAGTTCGGAGCCGGCCGCGGCGAGGTGGTCGAAGAGGTCGGGGTTGCGCTCGATGACCGGCTCGACGGCGGCCTTGGCCTGCTTGAACAGCTGGTTGACGGCTCCCTGCGCGGCGATTCCGCCCAGTGCGCCGGGCAGCTGGATGCCGGCGAGCTTGTCGGTCACCGCGTCGGCGAGCTTGCGCAGCTCCTCCGCCGCGCTGCCCGGCTGCGGGCCATGGGCGGCCCGGTGCCGGGTCTTCTCGGCCGCGAGGTCCTCGGCACAGGCCGTCTCCCAGGCGTCGGCGTCGGGCTCGGCCCCGCGGTCGGCGGGGCGCTCGGTGGCATCACTCATGAGGAACTCCGTGACTCCTGCGGCGAGGCGGGACGGCGAAGGGTGCGGGACGGGCGCGTCAGAGCCAGGCCCACTCTCGACGGTACCCGAACGGTGGTACCGCGTTCAGTCGCTCTTGGGCCACAGCTCCGGATCCGGCGTGAAGCGGATCTCCAGGGCGCCGTCGTGCAGTCCGGCGCCGGAGACGGTGCAACGGCGCAGCACGGAGGGGAGCGTGCGGATCCGCCGGAAGCGGCCGACGGTGACCACGATCTCGTCGCCGCGGCGCACCAGGCCGAGGCCCTTGCGTTCGGCGCCGGGCAGCGGCACCCGCCAGATGAGGAGGCCGTCGGCGGCCAGCCGGTCCTCGACGGTCCAGGGGTCGGGGCGGGGCCCGTCGACGGGTCCGTCCGCGCCGATCTCGCCGGTCGGCCCGTCGATCAACTCGTCCAGCTCGTCGACGCCCTGCGGGTCGCGGCCCAGGTGCGGCACCTCGTGGACCGGGATGTCGGGGAACTCCTCGCGCAGCGCCTTGAGGGCCGTCTGCTGGCTGCCGGAGAGCGCGGCGAGGAACGGGTCCGCCGAGCCGGTGGGCAGCAGCCGGTTGACGATCACACCGTCGGTGCGCCGACCGTGCAGTGCCAGGCCGGCGCGGAGGGTGCGCAGGTTGGCGGCGGCGACCGGGCCGGCGTCGGTGACCAGGCGTACGGACGTGCCGGGGTCGTCGATCGCCCGCTGGACGGCGGCGAGTTCGCGCTCCCAGCGCTCGGCGGCGTCGTAGAGCTTCTGGGCCGGCATCGGGACGCCGGCGAGCTGGGCGAGCACCGGACGCAGCGCGCGGGCCGCCTGGCGCTCGGGCGGCAGCAGCCGGCGCAGATAGCGGCGTATCTGAGCCGGCAGGGCGAGCAGCCGGATGGCTTCGGCGGCCGAGGGCATGTCGACGACGACCATGTCCCAGTCGCCCGAGGCGTGTTCGGCGCGCAGCGCGTGCAGCAGCGCGAAGTCCTCGGAGCCGGGGAGTTCGGTGAGTTCGTCCTCGTCCAGGGGGCTGGCGCCGAGCAGGTCGAGGGCCGCGCCGGCCCGGTCCTGGAAGGCGAGGAATTCCTGGCGGAAGCGGTCGCCGGGGTCGATGCGCAGGGCGTGCAGGCCCGGCGCTATCGGGGTGGGGGCGTCGGCACCCAGGGGGGTGCCGAGCACCGTTTCCGGGGCGCTGCTCCCGGTGGTGAGCAGGAGTGCCCGCGCGCCCCGGCGGGCGCCGGCCAGGGCGGTCGCGGCAGCCAGCGTGGTGCGGCCCGCGCCGCCGGGGCCCGTGACGAGGACGATGCGCACGCTCAGAGCTTCTTGGCCTCGTCGGCGGACTCGGCCGCGTCGGCGGGCCCGGCGGCGTGATCGGCGGGACCGCTCTCGACGCGCTTCTTCAGCCCGGCCAGCGCCCGGTCGATGATGACCTTCTCCGCCTTGCGCTTGATCATTCCGAGCATCGGGATCTTGACGTCGACGGTGAGCTGGTACGTCACCTCGGTGCGCGCGCCGTTGCCCTGCGCGGCGAGGCGGTAGGAACCGTCCAGGGCGCGCAGCATCTGGGACTTGACCAGGGACCAGCTGACCTCGTTGTCGCCGGTCCAGGTGTAGGCGAGGGTGTGGTCGTCCTTGATCGCTCCGGCGTCCAGCAGCAGGCGTACCTGCTCGGCGCGGCCGCGGTCGTCCTTGGCAAGCACCTCTGCCTCTTTGACCTCGCCGGTCCATTCCGGATAGCGGTCAAAGTCGGCGATCACTCCCATCACTTCGGCGGGTGCCGCCTCGATCGTGATGCTCGAGCTGGTGTGTTCGGCCATCGCCGTGACTCCTCCATGCCGATTCATGCCGGTCCGCCGACTCTTCCCCAAGCTCTCGGCTCCGTTGGAGCAGGGGAGACCCTGTTTACGCTGTGTCTCTGCTGCTGAAGGCTACCGCGCGGGGGAACGCGGGCGGACACCAGCAGGCCCGGCGCGACCGGTCGGGACGGCCGCCGGCCACTCACCACCGGGCTCACGACCAGAGACGTCCTGGCTCACCACTCCATGACATAGGGCGTCCCGGTCGCATTGAAATGGCCGACATTGATGCATTCCGTGCCGTCGATCCGGACCCGTCGGGCGAGCGGCTGGTGCACATGGCCGAAGAGGGCGTAGCGCGGCCGGGTGGTGCGGATCGCGTGCAGCAGGGCCGCGCTGCCACGCTCGAAGCGGCGGGCGACGGTGTCGTAGCAGAGCTCGGGGACATCGGGCGGGATATGGGTGCACAGCACGTCCACCTCGCCGACCGCCTCGATCTTGGCGGCGTACTCCTCGTCGCTGATCTCGTACGGGGTGCGCATCGGTGTGGTCAGCCCGCCGCCGACGAACCCGAAGACCCGGCCGCCGAGCTCCACCCGCTGGCCGTCCAGAACGGTGGTGCCGGACGCGGCGTATTCGGGCCACAGGCGCGGGATGTCGACGTTGCCGTAGGTGGCGTACGTGGGGGTGGGGAAGGCCGCGAAGAGTTCGGCGTACTGCTTGCGGACCGCGCCCTCGATGACCGACTCCCGGCTCACGCCCGTACGGTCCAGTTCCCCCCACAGCCGGCGGCCCAGTGCGCGGGCCTCCTCGAAGCGGCGGGCGGTGCGCAGTTCAACCAGTGCGTCGGCCATCTCGACGCCGAAGAGGTCGGGGAAGATGCCGCGCGAATGGTCGGCGTAGTCGAGGAAGAGGACCAGGTCACCGAGGCAGAGCAGGGCGTCGGCGCCGGTTCCGGCCGCCGCGAGGTCCCGGCTGTTGCCGTGTACGTCACTGACCACATGCACACGCATGGCGTCACCCTAAATCGCTCGGGCGCGCGCGGGGAGAGGTCCTGGGCCTGGGGTTACTTTCGGGTCACCGACCCGCTGGTCTAGTCTGCGCGGGACAAGTCCCCATGGCGTGTCCGGCAGCGTGTGACGCATCGAACATCTGGCCGTTCCCCCCTATCCCAAAAGCAATACCCATGGGTAACGTCCGGGCAGTCCAATCCCCCCTGCATGACCATGGACCGCCGCCGGTGTACACACAGCGTCGTGGCGCCGGCGCTTTTGAGGAGCATCAGTCTTGCGCGAGTTCAGCCTTCCGGCCCTGTACGAGGTCCCCGCGGACGGCAATCTGACGGATCTTATCCGCCGAAATGCCGCGCAGCACCCGGATGTTGCCGTCATGGGACGCAAGGTGAACGGCGGGTGGCAGGACGTCACCGCCGCCACCTTCCTCGCCGAGGTCCGCGCCGCCGCCAAAGGACTGATCGCTTCCGGAGTCCAGCCCGGTGACCGGGTCGGCCTGATGTCGCGCACGCGCTACGAGTGGACGCTGCTGGATTTCGCCATCTGGAGCGCCGGCGCCGTCACCGTCCCCGTATACGAGACCAGTTCGGCCGAACAGATCCAGTGGATTCTCGGCGACTCCGGCGCGGTGGCCTGCCTGGTGGAGTCCCCCACCCACGAGGCGACCGTCGAATCGGTCCGCGACCGGCTGCCGGATCTGGAGAACATCTGGCAGATCGAGCGGGACGCCATCGCCCGGCTGCGGGCCGCGGGCTCCGGCATCTCCGACAACGAGGTGGATGCGCGCAGCGCGCTCGCCGACGCGGACTCGCCGGCCACCATCGTCTACACCTCCGGCACCACCGGCCGCCCCAAGGGCTGTGTGCTCAGCCACCGCAGCTTCTTCGCCGAGTGCGGCAACATCGTCGAACGACTGCGTCCGCTGTTCCGTACCGGTGACTCCTCGGTGCTCCTCTTCCTCCCCATCGCGCATGTCTTCGGCCGGCTGGTGCAGATCGCCGCGGTGATGGCGCCCATCAAGCTGGGCCACGCCCCCGACATCACGAACCTCACCGAGGACCTCGCCTCCTTCCGCCCGACGCTGGTCCTGGGCGTGCCCCGGGTCTTCGAGAAGGTCTACAACTCGGCGCGGGCCAAGGCGCAGGCGGACGGCAAGAGCAAGGTCTTCGACAAGGCGGCGGACATCGCGATCGCCTACAGCCGCGCGCTGGACACCCCGGAGGGCCCGGCGTTCGCACTGAAGCTGAAGTACAAGGTCTTCGACCGGCTGGTCTACAGCAAGCTGCGTGCCGTCCTCGGCGGCCGCGCCACCCATGCCATCTCCGGCGGCGCCCCGCTCGGTGACCGCCTCGGCCACTTCTACCGCGGCATCGGCTTCACCGCCCTGGAGGGCTACGGCCTGACGGAGTCCTGTGCGGCCACCGCCTTCAACCCCTGGGACCGGCAGAAGATCGGCACCGTGGGCCAGCCGCTGCCCGGCTCGGTCGTGCGGATCGCCGACGACGGCGAGGTGCTGCTGCACGGCGAGCATCTCTTCACCGAGTACTGGAACAACCCGTCGGCCACCAAGGAGGCGCTGTCCGACGGCTGGTTCCACACCGGCGACATCGGCACCCTCGACGAGGACGGCTACCTCGCCATCACCGGCCGCAAGAAGGAAATACTGGTCACCGCGGGCGGCAAGAACGTCGCCCCCGCAGTGATCGAGGACCGTATCCGGGCGCATGCCCTGATCGCCGAGTGCATGGTCGTCGGCGACGGCCGTCCGTTCATCGGCGCGCTGGTCACCCTCGACGAGGAATTCCTGCCCCGCTGGGCCGAGGAGCACGGCTACCCCACCGATGTGACGCCGTCTCAGGTCACCGGGGACCCGGAGCTGCTGGCCGCCGTCCAGCGCGCCGTCGACGACGGCAACGCGGCCGTCTCCAAGGCCGAGTCGGTACGCAAGTTCCGTATCCTGCCGACCCAGTTCACCGAGGAGTCGGGGCATGTCACGCCGTCGCTGAAGCTCAAGCGGAACGTGGTGGCGAAGGACTTCGCGGAGGAGATCGAGGCGATCTACCGCGCATAGGGGGCCCACACCGCCCCCGAACCGGTTCGGTACCGCCGGGATCCGCCGTCGTGGCTGCGCGCCACGGCGGCGGATTGTCGTTTCCCCCCGAACGCGGTCCGCTCGCGCCGCACCGGCGGACGTGCCGCGGCCCGGCGGCACGGACCGGCCGCCCGGAGCGGCGGACCCGCGGCGCGGAACGGAGTCACGGGCCCGCGGTGCCGGGCCGTTGCGCCGGCCGCGGGCGGTCCCTACAGCAGTTCCTTGAGCCGTTCCGCCAGCAGGTCCCAGCGCCACTTCTCCTCCACCCAGGCGCGGCCGCGTGCGCCCATGGTGCGGCGCAGGGCGGGGTCCCGGAGCAGGGTGACGATGCGGTCAGCGGTGGGGGCCGGGGAGCCGCCGGGGACGACCCAGCCCGTCTCGCCGTCCAGGACGGCGTCGGGGGCGCCGCCCGAGTCACCCGCCACCACGGGGAGTCCGGTGGCGGAGGCCTCCAGGTAGACGATGCCGAGGCCCTCGACGTCCAGCCCGCCACGGCGGGTGCGGCAGGGCATCGCGAAGACGTCGCCGGCGCCGAAGTGGGCCGGCAGCTCCTCCCACGGGACCGCGCCGGTGAAGCGCACCGAGTCCCCGACGCCCTTCTCCAGGGCCAGTGCGCGCAGCTCCTTCTCGTACGGGCCGCCGCCGACGATCAGCAGGACGGCATCGGGCACCGCGGACACGATGGCCGGCATCGCCTCGATCAGGGTGTCCTGGCCCTTGCGCGGGACGAGCCGCGAGACACACACCACCACCGGCCGGCCGGTGAGCCCGAGCGCGGCCCGTACGGCATCGCCCCCCGAGCCGGGGTGGAAGGTCTTCTCGTCCACGCCGGGCGGGAGTTGGACCATCCGTCCGGCGGCTTCCGGGGTGAGCGCACCGGCGATCCGCGAGCGGGTGTACTCGCCGAGGTAGGTGAGCGTGTCGGTGCCTTCACCGATCCGGCGCAGCAGCCGGCGGGCGGCCGGCAGCTGCGCCCAGCCCGCCTCGTGGCCGTGCGTGGTCGCCACGATGCGGCGCGCACCGGCCGAGCGCAGCGCGGGCGCCATCAGCCCGAGCGGCGCCGCCGCGCCGAACCACACGGAGGAGCAGCCGTGTTCACGCAGCAGCCCGGTGGCCCGCCGGGTCACCCTCGGGGTGGGCAGCAGCATCGTCGTACGGTCGCGTACCACCGGGAACGGCTGCTCGGCGTCGAAGGCGGCGGTGGCCGCGCGACCCTCCGCGCTGCGCTTCCAGGTCGAGGCGTAGACGACGACCTGGGAGGGGTCCAGGCGCAGCGCCATGCTGTGCAGGAAGGCCTGGATGCCGCCGGGCCGGGGCGGGAAGTCGTTCGTGACGATCAAGGTCTTGTGCACGATGGTCTCTCGGCGGTCGGTCTCGGCGGTTCCGGCCCGACAGTACCGGTCGGCGGACAGCCGGGGGCGGCCCGCCCCGCCCCGCCCGTCCCTCGTCTACGGTCGTGACCAGCCGCCACCGGCATCATGCGGACAGCGCGGGCGGGGAGCGGTCGGCAGGGCCCGTGCGCGCGGGGCCACAGGCGGCCCGGGCAGCACAGGCGGGCAACTGCGGCACAGGCGGGCAACGGCCGAGGAGCGACGAGGTGACGATGAGCAGCATCAGCAGAGCGCGCGGGGTGGGGCTCCCGGTCGCGGCGTGGGCCGTGACCCGGGCCCTGGTCCTGCTGTGCGTCCTGAGGGTGCTGGTGCTGCCGGGGCCGGATGTCACCACCGATGTCTCGGTGATCTACCACGGCTGGTTCGAGATCCTGAAGACCGGCACCTTCCCGCTGGCGGATGTGACCTGGCAGTACCCGCCGGCCGCCGCGCTCGCGATCCTGTCCCCCGGCCTGCTGCCGTTCCTGGACTACGCCCCGGCGTTCTTCACCCTGATCCTGGTCACGGACGCGGCGGCGCTGGCGCTGTTCCTGCGGGCCGGCCGGCGGCCCGGCCATCGCCCGGCGGGGGCCTGGGTGTGGATCGCGGGCGTGGCGCTGCTGGGCCCGACCGCGTACGCCCGCTACGACCTGATGGTCGCCGCGGTCGCCGCCGCCGCGTTGTTCGCGGCCGCCCGCCGACCGCGGGTGGCGGGCGCCCTGATCGCTTTCGGTGCGCTGCTGAAGGCCTGGCCCGTACTGCTGCTGACGGGGGCGGCGGTGCGCGGCCGCCGGGCACGCGCCCTGTGGGGGAGCGCGGCCGGCATCGCGGCCGGGCTGACCCTGCTCTGCATGGTCGCGGCACCGGGCGCGCTGGCCTTCCTCACCTTCCAGCGCGACCGCGGCACGGAGGTCGAGTCGCTCGGCGCGCTGGTCTTCCATGTCGCCCGGCAGTACGGGTGGGACGGACAGGTCCTGCTGCACTACGGCTCGCTGGAGTTCCTCGGGCCGGGCGTCCCGCTCGTCAGCACCCTGGCGCTCACCCTGAGCCTCGCCGCCGTGGGCTGGCTGTTCCTGTGGCGGGTGCGCGCCCGGGAGTTCGGCCCCGCGACGCTGTGCGACGCCGCCTTCACCGCCACCCTGCTGTTCACGACCACCAGCCGCGTCATCAGCCCGCAGTACATGCTCTGGCTGGTGGGGCTCGCCGCGGTGTGCATGACCGTACGCGCCAGCCGGCAGGCGCTGCCGGCGCTGCTGGTCCTGCCGGCCACCGGGATCACGCTGCTGGAGTTCCCCGTCTGGTTCGCGCACATCGTGGCGAGCGACCTCCAGGCCGTCGTGCTGCTGGCCGCGCGCAACGGCCTGCTGGTCGCCGCCTCGCTGCTCGCCTGCCGCCGGCTGTGGGTCTCGACGCGCGGCGGCGGTCAGGGGCGTACGGGCCCTGTCGGCGTGGTCAGCGCACGCCGGCCGGTCGGCGAGACCACCGCGGCTCCCCCACAGCTCACGAGCTCCGCCCCGCAGGCACCGGCGGACGGGTCGCCGTCATCGGGCCCCTGAGCCAGGCCCCGCGCCGCCGCGGCTGTGCCCGCAGGCGGCGCAACGGCCGTCCGCGCCTCCGCACGGACGGACCGCCCAGCCGGCCCGCCGCCCGCCCTCACCGCCGCAGCTGTGCCTTCACATACGCCCGCCACTGCCGGGTGAACTCCGCGAGTCCGACGCCCAGTTGGGAGCGCAGGGCCCGGTCCGTCCGGTCGGCGTGGGCCGGCGGCCGACGACCGGCGCCGGCCCGTGAGGCCGGACGGGAGCCCGCGGCGACCGCCGTGGCCGCCTCCATCGGCGCTCCCGCGCTCCCCGACGAGACACGTATCGCGCTCTTGCCGGCCGCCCGGTAGAAGGCGATCAGTTTGGCCTCGCCCCACTTGTCGGCGATCATCCGGCAGGCCAGCCAGCTGCCCTCGTAGGCCTTGGCCAGCCGGTCGGCGCCGGCCTTGAAGCCGAAGTCCTCGTCGGTCGGCAGACGGCCGGGGGCCTTGCCCCGGGCGACCGCTCGGGTGAGTTCCGGGGCGGTGGTGGCGGCCTTGCGGCGGCCGCCCCGGTAGGCGACCCAGTCGGCGAAGCCCTCCGAGAGCCACAGCGGGGTCGCCGCCGTGGTGGCCGTGCGGGTGGCGACATGGGTGGTCTCGTGGGTGAGGACCACCCTGCGGCCCAGGTCGTTGAGCTCCTCGTAGGCATCGGGGTTGATGATCACGCGGTCCGCCGGCGTGCTCGTCGAGACGCCCGCCTCGCCCGTGGTGACCGCCGCGATCCCGGCATAGCCGGACGCATCGTCGCTGCCCATCAGCTGTGCCATCCGCTCGACCGAGTCCGGCGACTCGACCACGACCTTCTTCGACCACTTCCCCTTCCAGGCAGCCGAGACCGCGGGCACCGCCCGGTCCACCCGGCGCGCCAGATCCTTCAGCCGCGCCAGATGCCCGGCGCCGCCCAGGATCAGGCTGTGCCGGCCGCGGACCAGCCGCACCGGGCCCTGGTCCCACAGCTGGCGGGTGCCGCTCCGGCCCGCCGCCGCGCCCTCGGTGTCGGAGGAGATCAGCCAGTGGCCGTGGCGCCGGGTCAGGGTGAGGTACTGGACGGCGTGCACCGGCGAGGTGTCATAGCCCTTGATGCGGTAGCGCAGCCGCACCTTCGCGGCCAGATGTGTGTCGGATTCGCCGGCCGCGAGCGGGAAGGCGCCGGTCGAATCGAGGTCGTAGTGCCAGTCGGCCAGCGGCACGGCTGCCAGATGAGCGAACATCGTGCGCTGTCGGTCCCGGTAGCCGCCGGCCCGCGGGTCGACGGAGGCGAGGAAGCCCACCGCGTCCCGCCGCTGGACGGCCCGCGCACGGGTGTCGAGCATCCGCTGGACGTCCGGGTAGCGGGCCGGTGTGGAGGTCGCGGGCGCACAGCCGGCCAGCGGGGCGAGCAGCGCGAGGAGCAGGGCGGCGCAGCCCGCCGCCCCGGCCCGCGACGGCCGCCGTCCCGCCCACTGGTGTGACATGCGGACGATCGTAGATCCGCCCCGGCCGGGGCAAAAACGCTGCGCTCCGCCTCAGGGCCTGGTGACGGACGAGATCGGCAGCATCCCGACGGGGTCGTAGCGGACCCGTGCGCCGGGATAGGGCGCGTGGACCACTTGGCCATTGCCGACGTACATCCCGACGTGGCTGGCGTCCGAGCGGTAGATGACCAGGTCACCGGGCTGCATCCGGCTGAGGGGCACCTGCCGGCCGGCGCCGCGCTGAGCCTGCGAGGTACGCGGGATGGAGACGCCGGCCCGGCCGTAGGCCCATTGGGTGAGTCCGGAGCAGTCGAAGGCCGAGGGCCCGTTGCCTCCCCACGCGTACGGCGAGCCGACCGCGGCGCGCACCGCGGCGACGGCCGCGGCGGCCCGTCCGGAGGCCGGTACGGCTCCCCGCAGGTCCGGGACCGCCTCATGGCGCCCGTCGCTCCTGGAGGCCCGGGCGTAGGCCTCCCTGGCGTCCCTGGGGAGCGCGCTCAGCAGCCGCCGCGCGGTGGTCAGCTTGCGCTGGACGTCCTTCTTGTGGCGCGCGACCTCCTTGCGGCCGGCCTCCAGCTCCGCCAGCTTCCCGGCAGTCTCCCTGCGCTGCTGCTCCAGGGAGCGCTGTGCGGCCCTCAGCCCGTGCAGCTCGCCGGCCTGGCGGGTCCCGAGCCGGTCGAGGGCGGAGGCCTTCTCCAGGTAGCTGTCGGGCCGTTCGGAGAGCATCAGCTTGACGGTGGGGTCCATCCCGCCGGCCCGGTACTGGGCGGCGGCCAGCGCGCCCAGCCTGCCGCGCATCCGGTTGACCCGCTCCTGGGCGCGGGCGGTGCGGTCCTGCAGGGCCGCCACCTGGTCGCGCAGCTTCTTGGTCCGTGCGTCCGCGCCGTTGAACTTCTCGGTGGCCCGCTCCGCCTGCTCGTAGAGGTGGTCGACCCGCGTGGTCGCCGTATCGCGGCCGACGGCCGTGCGGCTGACGGGGGTGGGGTCGGCGGAGGCCTGTGGGGCCGACAGCGCGGCGGCCGCGGTCGCCAGGGCGGCCGAGACCACGGTGACCCCGGCGAGGGTGGTCGGGCCGTGCTGCGAGGTACGGCGGTGGGACGCCACGAGAGCCGCACTCCTTCCGTGTGCAGCCCCTGCCGCCCCGGGAGGGCGGTCGGTGAACCGGATGCTGCGAGGGCAGACAGTAACGGCGCCGGTGCGATCCGGCCAAAGCGGCCTTTTCGTACGCAAAAAGCCGCCCCGCCGGTGACTGTGCAGGTCACCGGCGGGGCGGCAAGTCAGCGGCCGAGGCCGCAATTCGCCCGTTCGGGCGGCAGGTTGAGAGGGTTGTGAGGCTTTTCAGACCCGCACGCCGAACGCGAACGGCATGTTGCCGATCGGCTCGTAGCGCACGGCGGCGCCGGGCTTCGGCGCGTGCAGCACCTGGCCGTTGCCCGCGTAGAGGCCGATGTGGTGCAGGTCGCCGTAGAAGAGCACCAGATCGCCGGGCTTGAGGGCGCTCTGCGAGCCGATCCGGGTACCGGCGTTGGCCTGCGCCTGCGAGGTACGCGGCAGCGACTGGCCGGCCTGCTGGTAGGCCCAGGAGGTCAGACCCGAGCAGTCGAAGGAGGACGGGCCGGTGGCGCCCCAGACGTACGGCGAACCTATCTTGGACTGTGCGGCGGCCAGGGCGGCCGCGCCGCGCTGCGAAGCCGGCACGTCATCGCCGAGGCTGACCCGCTGGTTGCTGCGGTTGGCACGGTTCTCCGCGGCCTGCATGGCCGCCCGCTCCTTGGCGGTCATCTGGTTGAGCAGCTGCTGCGCCTTGCCCAGCTTGCCCTTGATCTCGTCCTTCTTGTCACCGAGCGCCTTACGGGTCTCGGAGAGGTCCTGGATCTTGCTCGTGGCCTCCGAGCGCTCCTGGGCCAGCCGGCGCTGCTTGTCCGCGATGGTCTTCAGCTGGTCGGCCTGCTTGCCGCTCAACTGGTCGAGCGTGGCGGCCTTTTCGAGGTAGGTGTCCGGGTCACCGGAGAGGAACAGCTGAACCGAAGGGTCGATGCTGCCGCTGCGGTACTGGCCGGAGGCGACGGCGCCCAGGCCCTTGCGCATCTGGTTGAGCTCACCCTGGCCACGGGCGACCTTGTCCTGGAGGTCGTCGACCTCCTTCTGGAGCTTGTCCTGCTGCTCCTTGACCCCGTCGTACTTCTCGGTGGCCTGCTCCGCCTGCGAGTAGAGCTTGTCGACCTCGGACTTGACGTCCTTCTTCGACTGATGAGGGGCGGCCTGGGCGGCCTGGGACGAAAGGGCAACGGCCGCCGCGGCGGTGGCGGTGAGCACGGTCACGCGAGTACGGCTCGGCTGCTTGGGTCGACGGTGGGACGCCACGGGGGCGAGCTCCTTCTTCCTCCAGCCGCCTACCGGGAAGTGGGGGGGTGAGACCCCGGCTCCGCGTGAACGCCGCGGACTCGGCGGTACCTTCACCTGTTCATCCCGGTTGGATAATCATCTGCATGAAGGTTCGGGCCTGACCTTAGTAACCGAGCTGTGATCGCTTCAAATCCTCAGGGGAAAAATCTGCGCCACCAGCCCCATCTTTTACCAACATCACACAGCCAGTGAGCATCAACTGACGCTCAGAGACGGATTACCCGCGATTTCCCGTGTTCCGACGCTCCGGGCGGTGGCGCGTCAGGTCCGCGCAAGTCGTTTGAGGAGCAGGGCCGATGCGACCGGCCGCGCCCCGGCCCTCGCCACACCGTCGGCCACTTCCCGGTCCGTGGAGACCACGACGACCGGACGGCCGGGCGGTTCGGCCCGAACCAGCTGACGAATCAACTCATCGGCCGTTACGCCCGGTTTGCTGAAAAGGACCCGGACCCCGCGCGGCGGCGCGAGCAGTACCGGCGCCGCCAGCTCCGCCCCGTCGAAGACACAGGTCATCTCCGCACCGGTCTGGGCCGCCAGCACCGCGAGACCACCCAGCAGCCGCAGCCGCTGCTTGTCGAGCGGCATGGTCGGATAGCCGGTTTTGGTGACGTTGTAGCCATCCACCACCAAATGCGCCTGCGGCAGCGCCAGAAGCTGGTCGAGCAGCGCCGGATCCATCTCCGACAGCGCCCGGGTCGCAATGTCCTTCGGCGTCATCCGGCCCGGTGCGACCGCCTCGACGGTGTCCGCCGGGTGGACGCTGGCGGGCGGCAGTGCCAGCTCGCGGCGCAGCCCCTGCGCGGCGTCCAGGACCGTGTCCAGCAGCAGCCGCAGCCGCATGTCCTCGACGCTGCGGCCCTCGCGGGTGGAGCGTCGGCTGGCCTCCAGCGCCGCCTCGGCCTCCGCGATCCGCGCCTTGAGCCGGCGCACTTCGCTGTCCGCCGCGGTCTTCTCCGTGGCCGCCCGGTCCCGTACGTCCGCCATGGCGCGCTCGGCCTTGCGCACCGCGGCCTCACCGCGCTTGACATCGCTCAGTGCGCTGCGCAGCTTGCGCCGCAGCGACTCGTTCTCCTTGCGGACGGCATCCAGGTCCACCCGGATCCGGTCGGCCTCCGTGCGGGCCTCGCCGCGCGCCTGCCCCAGCTCCTCGCGCAGCCTGGCCAGCTCCCGTTCGGCCTCCTCGCCGGCCCGTTCGGCGCGCGCCCGCTGCGCCTCCTCGCCGGCCGCCGCGACGAGCTTGACCCAGCCTTCGGGGCGCAGCACATAGGCGGCCGCCGCGACATCGAGCGGATCGGCGGCCGCGGGCGGAGTGCCGTGCTCCAGCGCGTCGGCGAGCTCCGACTGCGCCTCACGCAGCTTGCCCGCGATCCGCTGCCGGAAGACCGCATCGCTCTCCAGCGCCGCGGCCATCGCATTTCCGGCGAATTTGGCCCGACGAGTCGGGGTGAACCGGGCGTACTGCCGCAGTGGGGGCGGAAGTTCGGTGAGGGTCAGTGCGCCGAACGACTCCGCGGTGAGCGCCACGACACGGCGCCGTACGCCCTCGGGCAGCGGACGGTCGAGCACTTCGTCGGCCGCACCCTCGGGTGCGTCGTCACGCTGGGCCCCCGGCTCCCCTTCTGGACGGTCCACCACGGCTGCATCGCTCCGATCTCAGGCGTTCGCGCCCGGGCGGTCGACCAGCTCGATCTGGTCGACCGCGTTGCACCAGCGGCAGCGCACGGACTCGATGCTCTCACTGAGGACCTCGCGCTCCTCCACCGTCGGCGCCCCGGCCAGGTCCAGGTGGACGTACTCCACGACCTTCGACCGGCGGGTCACATCGAAACGCGTGAGGTTGCCGCACAGGGTGCAGCGCCACCGGGTTCCGTCCGTCGGCAGGGGAACAGCCATCGTGTCGTCCTCTTTCGTGCTCGTCGTCTCGTGCTGCTGCGCGGTTCACACGGTGCGCCGTCGGCTCGCGGAAGTACGCAAAGTACTGCCTGTAACCCTACGGCCTGATGGGGGGCCGGTGCGGGCCCGCCCAGGTGCCGGGATGCGGCGAGGCACTCTGTCCCGATTGCCCGCATTGGGTCATGATCACCTCATGACGGTGCCGGCCCCCTCACCCCGCTCTCCCCGCTCGTCCGGTCTCCTCCCCCGCCCTCCGCACCCCACCCGGTCACTGGCCGCGGTGTTCTCGCGGATGACGAATGTGCTGATCGGCCTGTGCTGTGCGGTCTTCGTGGTCGGCCCCGCCTCCGGCCTGAACCGGATATACGGCACCGGCGATGCCCTGCTGAAGGCCCAGACCGCGTATTTCGAGCGGTGGGGCGTGATCCCGCTGCATCTGTGGAGCGGTTCGGTACGGGCGCTGATCACCCCGCTCACCGCGTTGTTCGTGCACGGCAGCTGGCTGCATCTGCTCGGCAACGTGCTCTTCCTGTACGTCTTCGGCGGGATGACCGAGGCACGTATGGGCAGGCTGCCGTTCGCCGCCTTCTACCTCATCATCGGCTACCTGGCGCTGCTCGGCTACGCGGCCGCACACGCCGCCTCGGGCCAGACGCTGGTGGGCGCCTCCGGCTCGATCTCCGGCGTACTGGGCGCCTTCCTCTTTCTGTTCCCCACGGCCCGGGTCACCAGCGTCTTCCCGTTCCTGTTCTTCCTGCCGCTGCGCTTCCCCGCCTGGATCGTGCTGCTGTTCTGGTTCTTCCTTCAGTGGCAGGCCGCGCAGGACGACCCCCGCGGTCCCGGCGTCGCCTACCTCGCCCATGTCGTCGGCTTCGCGCTCGGCTTCCTGTACGCCTGGGCCCGATACGGGAGGGATAGTGTGGGGGCCACCGGGGGAGATGACCGGGCAACCGAGGGAGAGAGCCAGCCGTGATCACGTCGATCGTGCTCATCAAGACCAACGTGGACCAGATCCCGGAGATTGCCGCGAAGATCGCCGCGCTGGAAGGTGTCAGCGAGGTCTACTCGGTCACCGGAGCCCACGATCTGATCGCGATGGTGCGGGTCGCCGCCCACGACGACCTCGCCGACGTCATCCCGGGCCGGATCAGCAAGGTGCCCGGCGTCGCCGCCACGGAGACGCACATCGCGTTCCGTACGTACTCCCAGCACGACCTTGAGGCGGCGTTCGCGATCGGCCTCGACGCGTAGCCCTTTCTTTCCCACGTTTTCGCTGCGCTTTGCCTTGCGCACCACGTTGTCGGCCTTGCTCGCCGTTGCGCCTCTCCGCTGCGCTTTGCCTTGCGCCCCACGTTGTCGGCCTTGCTCGCCGTTGCGCCTCTCCGCTGCGCTTTGCCTTGCGCCCCACGTTGTCGGCCTTGCTCGCCGTTGCGCCTGCGGCGGGCTGGGGTCGCTGCGCGGGGCTGTCGGGTGCGGTGCCGCTCCTCCGGACTTCGTCCTGCGGCGCGTCCCCTCCCGTTGAGGGGTGGAAAAGGCTGGTGGGGGTGCCGGTAGGTGGTCCAGTGCGCCTTGCGTCTCGCCCGTGAACCGGCGGGCCGAACGCCCGCCCCCACCCACGTTTCACCCATCCACTCACCGTACCCACAGCCCCGCGCAGCGGACCCGGCCCGCCGCCAGGCGCAACGGCGGACAACCACTACGGCGAGAGAGCCGACAACGTGGGATCAGACGGCGGGCACACAACGCCCGTCCTCCGTGCGGTAGTTCCAGCGCGCACCGTCCGCCACCAGTTCCTTGACCGCCCGGACGAACCGCTCGACGTGCTCGTCGGGCGTCCCGGCACCGAAGCTGACCCGGATGGCGTTCAGCGACCGCTCACCGGGCGCCGCCTCCGGGGCCCCGCACTCCCCCGGCTCCTGCGGCTCGCTGCCCAGCAGGGTCCGTACGAGCGGGTGCGCGCAGAACAGGCCGTCGCGGACGCCGATGCCGTACTCCGCCGACAGCGCCGCCGCGAAGTGCGAGCTGTTCCAGCCCTCGACGACGAAGGAGAGGACGCCCACCCGCGCCGCGTCCTCGCCGAAGAGCGAGAGCACGTTCACCTCGGGCACCTCGGCCAGCCCTTCCCGCACCCGGGCGATCAGCTCCTGCTCACGGGCGACCAGGCCCTCGAATCCGGCCTCGGTCAGCGCCCGGCAGGCCGAGGCGATCGCATAGGCGCCGATGACGTTCGGCGAACCGGCCTCGTGCCGCGCGGCGGTGGTGTGCCACTCGACGTCCACGCCGCCGTCCGTCCGCCGGGAGACCTTGCGGCTGGCGCCGCCGCCGGCCAGATACGGTTCGGCGTCCTGCAGCCAGTCCGCGCGGCCGGCCAACACACCGGCGCCGAACGGCGCGTACAGCTTGTGCCCGGAGAAGGCGATCCAGTCGACGTCCAGGTCCGCGATGTCCACGGGGTGGTGCGGGGCGAGCTGCGCCGCGTCCAGCACGATCCGCGCGCCGTGCGCATGTGCGGCGGTCGCCAGCTCCCGCACCGGCCACAGCTCACCGGTCACATTCGACGCACCGGTCACACAGACCAGCGCCGGGCCGTAGGGCTCCCGCTCGGCCAGCGCCTTCTCCAGGGTGTCCACCGCCTGCTGCGGGGTGCGCGGCGCGTTGAGGTAGGTCACCGCGACATCCGCGCGCTGCTCCCACGGCAGGAGCGAGGCGTGATGCTCGGTCTCGAAGACAAACACCCGGGTGCCCTGCGGGAGTACGGCGGCGAGCAGGTTCAGCGAGTCGGTGGTGGAGCGGGTGAAGACCACCTGGTCCTCGGACCCGCAGCCCAGGAACTCCGCGATCGTCCGGCGGCTGTTCTCGAAGAGGTCGGTGGACAGCTGCGAGAGGTACCCGGCGCCGCGGTGCACACTGCCGTAGTACGGGGCGTAGGCCGCCACGTCGTCCCAGACCCGCTGCAGCGCGGGCGCGCTGGCGGCGTAGTCCAGCGCGGCGTAGTCGACCTCGCCGCCGGTCACGAGCGGAACGAGGACGTCCCGGCCGAGAACCGGCAGCGGGGCACACACGGAGCGGTCGGCGGCAACGGCGGAAACAGACATGGCGAACTCCCGTAAGAGGTAAGCGAATTCGCTGCGGGCGGGGCGCAGGAGCGCACGGCACGGCGCCGCAGCGGAAAAGGAAAAGAGGTGCGGAAAAGGGGCCGTCGAGCCCTATCGCATTCGCTGATTCACGGAAGTTCTCCCTCGGGGACCAGGATCCCTGGCGAGGGATCCGCGCTTGCCGCAGACCTCGCTGCCTGCGGCCTGGTCATCACCCGGGGCACCCCGCCACGGAAGGAGGGTTGCCGGACAGCGGGCCGGGGCCTGCATCGCTGTCACTCGTGACCTGCGCAGAATCATGCCACACCGGCAACATCGCGCAAGCCCCGGTCCGTATACCGGACCGGGGCTTGCGTCACACTCTGCGTCACCGCGCGCTCATGTGTTGCTGGCGGCCACCCAGCGCTCCAGCGCCTGAAGCGCCGCACCCGAGTCGATCGCGGCGGCGGCCCTGTCGATACCGGCCCGGATCTGTTCCGCCAGTGGGGCGTCGGTCGGCTCCAGCGCGACCAGCGCCGCCGCGGAGTTCAGCAGCACCGCATCGCGCACCGGACCGGTCTCCCCGTCCAGCAGCCGGCGGGCCACCTCCGCGTTGTACGACGCGTCCGCGCCGCGCAGCGCCTCCACCGGCACCAGCGGGATCCCCACGTCCCGCGGGTCGAAGGCCTCCTCGCGCACCGTGCCGTCCCGGACGATCCAGACCCGGGAGGTCGCGGTCGTGGTCAGCTCGTCCAGGCCGTCGTCGCCCCGGAAGACCAGCGCCGACGAGCCGCGCTCGGCGAGCACCCCGGCCAGGATCGGCGCCATCCGGGCGTCGGCGACTCCGGTCGCCTGGGCGCCGACCCTCGCGGGGTTGGTCAGCGGGCCCAGCGCATTGAACGTCGTACGGATGCCGAGCTGGCCCCGGGCGTTGGCGACATGCCGCAGCGAGGGGTGGAACATCACCGCGAAGCAGAAGGTGATGCCCGCTTCCTGGGCGACCTCGGTGACCCGCTGCGGGGT
This sequence comes from Streptomyces sp. NPDC048434, assembly GCF_043200375.1. Taxonomy (NCBI): domain Bacteria; kingdom Bacillati; phylum Actinomycetota; class Actinomycetes; order Kitasatosporales; family Streptomycetaceae; genus Streptomyces; species Streptomyces sp. NPDC048434. Next base: position 52,674 of record NZ_JBICXQ010000043.1, read on the forward strand.
GAGGTCGAGATTGACGCCGAGCTTCTCCAGCACGTCGGAGGAGCCGCTGTCCGAGGACGCGGCGCGGTTGCCGTGCTTGACGACCTTGGCGCCGGTGCCGGCCACCACGATCGAGGACATCGTGGAGATGTTGACGGTCTTGGCGCCGTCGCCGCCGGTGCCGACGATGTCCACGCTCGGCCCGGGCACCTCGATCAGCCGGGCGTGCGCATACATCGTGCGCACCAGTCCGGAGATCTCCGCGACGGTCTCGCCCTTGGCCCGCAGCGCCACCGCGAAGCCGGCGATCTGGGCGTCGGTGGCCTCGCCCCGCATGATCTTGTCCATCGCCCATGCGGTGTCGTCCGCGGCGAGGTCATGGCCGTCGAGCAGGGCGTTGAGGACGCCCGGCCAGGTGTGAGCCGCCACGCTGTCGCCGCCCACCGGGGTCACAACGTTCATGGTCCACACTCCTGGTTCGTCTCCTGCTTATGCCGTCACCCTATCGAGACGACGGCACGCCGGAGGGCCCCGTCCGGATTGGGGTCTCCCCTGCTCGGCCGAGGCCGAGCGCGGGGAGGGACGGGGCCCTCTGGGTGGCGTGCTACTTACGGTGCGCTACGAGGCGCCGCGGTGATCAGTGGTGGCCGTGGCCGCTGGTGATCTCCTTGTACTCCTCCACCGTGGGCTTCGGGATGACGTTGTCCTCGCCGTAGAAGTTCTGCGAGAGCCGGGCGCGCAGCTTCTGCGAGAGCGACAGCTTGCGTGCCACACCGTTCTCGTCGACCTCCGGGCCGAGCTCGACCGGGGTGGGCTGCTCGTGCTGCGTGAGCACGTGCAGCTGCTCCTGGTCGAGGGGCTCGTGGACCTCGATGAACTCACCGTGCGGCAGGCGCTTGATGATGCCGGACTCGCGTCCGTGCAGCACCTTGTCCCTGTCGCGCCGCTGCAGACCCAGGCAGAACCGCTTGGTGGCGATGAAGCCCAGCACCGGCCCGACGAAGAACGCGATCCGGACGAACCAGGTGATCGAGTTGATCGACAGGTGGAAGTGGGTGGCCCACAGGTCGTTGCCGCCACCGATCAGCATCACGAAGTACGCGATCAGCCAGGCGACACCGAAGCCGGTACGGGTCGGGACGTTGCGCGGGCGGTCCAGGATGTGGTGCTCGCGCTTGTCACCCTTGATCCAGGACTCGACGAACGGGTAGACCGCGATCGCGACCAGGACCAGCGGGAAGATGATGATCGGGATCAGCACACCGAAGTTGACGGTGTGGCCCCAGAAGTTCCACTCCCAGCCCGGCATGACACGCACCAGACCCTCGGCGAAGCCCATGTACCAGTCGGGCTGGGCGCCGGTGGACACCTGGTCGGGCCGGTAGGGGCCGATCGCCCACACCGGGTTGATGCTGGCGATCGCGGCGATCGCGGCGATCACACCGAAGACCAGGAAGAAGAAGCCTCCGGCCTTGGCCATGTAGACCGGCAGCAGCGGCATGCCCACGACGTTGTTGTTGGTCTTGCCGGCACCGGGGAACTGGGTGTGCTTGTGGTAGAAGACCAGGATCAGGTGCGCCACCAGCAGGCCGAGCATGATGCCCGGCAGCAGCAGGACGTGCACCGTGAAGAACCGCGGGATGATGTCGTGCCCCGGGAACTCCCCGCCGAAGATGAAGAACTGCAGGTACGAACCGACCAGCGGCATCGCCAGGACGACGCCCTCGATGAACCGCACACCGGTACCGGAGAGCAGGTCGTCGGGGAGCGAGTAGCCGGTGAAGCCGGTGAACATGCCCAGCACGAACAGCAGGAAGCCGAACAGCCAGTTGACCTCGCGCGGCTTGCGGAAGGCGCCGGTGAAGAACACCCGCATCATGTGGACCATCATCGCGGCCAGGAAGACCAGCGCCGCCCAGTGGTGGATCTGGCGGATGAGCAGGCCACCGCGGACGTCGAAGCTGATGTCCAGCGTCGACTCGAAGGCCTGCGTCATCCGGATCCCCTGCATGGGCACATAGGAACCGTGATAGGTCACCTCGGCCATGCTCGGGTGGAAGAACAGCGTCAGATAGACACCGGTCAGGATGATGATGATGAAGCTGTAGAGCGCGACCTCACCCAGCATGAAGGACCAGTGGTCCGGGAAGATCTTGCGCATGTTGGACTTGGCGAGGCTGTAGATGCCCAGCCGGCCGTCCGCCCAGTCCGCGATCCGCTCGCCCCGTGGCGCGGGGCCACGGCGTGTGGTGGTCGCGGTTGTCTCGTTACTCATCCGCGCTCCCAGAAGCTCGGGCCGACGGGCTCCGCGAAGCCGGTTGCGGCCTCCAGGAAGCCGTCCTTCTCCGTGATGTGCAGCTGCGGCAGGGCGTGTCCGGCCGGGCCGAAGATCACCCGGCCACCGTCAGAGAGGTCGAACGTCGACTGGTGGCAGGGGCAGAGCACGTGGTGGGTCTGCTGCTCGTACAGGCTGATCGGGCAACCCACGTGGGTGCAGATCTTCGAGTACGCCACGATGCCCTCGTGCGACCAGGAGAGTTCGTGCTTGTCCTTGATGTCCTGCGGCTGGATCCGCACGAGCATCAGGGCGTCCTTGGCGATCTTCTCGGCGAACTCCTCGTCGTTCTCCTCCAGGCCCTCGGGCTTGGCGAACGTCAGGGAGCCGACCGCGATGTCCTCGGGACGCAGCGGGAGGTTGGTGGACTGGTTGACGAGCCGGACGCCCTTCTTCCAGTTCGTGGTGCGCAGCTTGGTCCCGGGCAGCGGCCCGAGGTCACGCAGCAGGACGACGCCGGAGAGCGGCACCAGGGCCAGCGCGCCGAACATCGTGTTGCGGATCAGCTTGCGGCGGCCGAACTGCGACTCCTTCGCGCCCTCCGCGAAGTCCGCCATCACCTTGGCCTTGACCTCGGGCGAAGCCTCGATCGGGTGGCGCTCGTCGGCGACCTCCTCGTCCGACATCAGCGTGCGGGCCCAGTGGACCGCACCGGCGCCGATGCAGAAGAGCGCCGCTCCGAGCGTCAGACCGAGCGCGAAGTTCAGCGCGCTGATGTGACCGATCGGCCAGATGTAGACGATCTTGTCGATCGGGATCGCCACGTACGAGGCGATGAAGGCGACCGTGGCCACCATCGACACCAGGAAGAGGAGGGCCACGGTGCGCTCGGAGCGCCTCGCGGCCTGCTCGTCGATGTCCTGGGCCCGGTGCTCGTGGGCCGGCAGGCCCGGGTCGGCGAACGGGTTCTCCGCCGTGGCCACCGCGCCTTCGTGAGCCGTCTCCCGCTCACCGGGAAGTGTTTCTTCTGGCACGTCTTCGTGTCGTCCAGTCTCGCTCATGACTTCTTGGCCTTCGTAGTCCGGGCTGCGACCCAGATGGCGACCGCGATCAGCGCGCCCAGGCCGAAGATGTAGCCGAAGAGACCCTCGCTGACCGGGCCGAGACCGCCCAGGTCGAGGCCGCCGGGGCTCTCGGATTCATCGCCGTTGACGGCGTCGAGGTACGCGATGATGTCCTTCTTGTTCTCCTTCGCCAGCGAGCCGTCGCCGAAGGAGGGCATGTTCTGCGGGCCGGTTTCCATGGCCTCGTAGATGTGCTTCGGGTCCACACCCTCGAGCGTCGGTGCGAACTTGCCGTCGGTCAGGGCGCCGCCCTTGCCGGTGAAGTTGTGGCACTGCGCGCAGTTGGTGCGGAACAGCTCGCCGCCCTTGCCGATGTTGGCGCCTTCGGGGCTGTACTGCTCCTTGGACGGCACGCTCGGGCCGGGGCCCAGCGACGCGACATAGGCCGCGAGCTGATCGATCTGGGCGTTGTTGTAGATGTTCTTCTTCTTCGGCACCTGGGCGCCGGGCTGCTGGGCGGGCATACGGCCGGTGCCCACCTGGAAGTCGACGGCTGCGGCGCCCACGCCGACCAGGCTCGGGCCGTCGGAGGTGCCCTGACCGCCGGTGCCGTGGCAGCTGGCGCAGCCCACGGCGAAGAGCTTCTTGCCCTCCTTGACGGCAAGAGACTGGGCGGTGTCATCGGCCTGAGCCTTGTCCGCCGGCGCGAACGCGGCGTACAGCCCCCCAGTGACCGCCAGCGCGAAGAGTAGGACGACGAGCGCCGCCAGCGGATGGCGCCGTCGTGCGGAGAGCTTTTTCACGGATTACCCCGGTGTCAGGATCTTCTGCGTCGATGCTTTGGCTATGTCTGTCTGAAATGCGGGCCCGGCAGTCGGGCCCGGTACCGGTTACCGGATCAGGTAGATCGTGGCGAAGAGGCCGATCCAGACGACATCGACGAAGTGCCAGTAGTAGGACACGACGATGGCCGCGGTGGCCTGCGTGTGGGTGAACCTCTTGGCCGCGTACGTCCTGCCCAGGACCAGCAGGAAGGCGATCAGACCGCCCGTCACATGCATTCCGTGGAAGCCGGTGGTCAGGTAGAACACCGAGCCGTACGGGCCGGACGAGAGCGACAGGCCCTCGTGCTTGACCAGCTCCGTGTACTCGAAGACCTGACCGCCGATGAAGATCGCACCCATGATGAAGGTGACCACGAACCAGGCCCGGAGCTTCTTGACATCGCCGCGCTCGGCCGCGAAAACGCCGAGCTGGCAGGTCAGAGAGCTGAGCACCAGGATCGTGGTGTTGGTCGCGGAGAACGGAAGATTCAGCGCACTGGCGGATTCCTTCCAATACTCGGATCCGGTCACCGAACGAAGGGTGAAGTACATCGCGAAGAGGGCCGCGAAGAACATCAGCTCGGAACTCAGCCAGATGATGGTTCCGACGCTGGTGAGGTTCGGCCGATTGACCGACGGGTGCGCGTGCCCGGTTTCTACTGTCGTTGCTGTCGCCACGACCGACATTATGTCGGTCGCTTATCCCGCCCTCACTCCGGGGGGTGCCGTTCGGTGTGTCAAGGGCGTATGCCCTGCTCGTACGGCCCATTTCGCCGGTCGCCCGAAGGGGGGACGCATCGGGGGCGCCGACGCGCGCCGGCCGCGCCGGAGCCGGTCCTGACGGCCCGTCGGGCAGATCTTGGATCCGCCCAACCCCTCCTGCGGGCCCACGCTCCGGGAGTAGCATCCGCCTCACCCGATGCTGTGCCGCTACGAAGCGTGGAGGAACGATGCAGGCGACTGCCACGGTGCTGGTCTACAGCGACAACGCCAACACCCGCGAGCAGGTCCGGCTGGCGGCCGGACGGCGCCCCGCCGCCGATGCCCCGCAGATCGAGATCCTGGAGTGCGCCACCGCGCCCGCCGTCCTCACGGCCCTGGAGCAGGGCGGCATCGACGTCTGTGTGCTGGACGGCGAGACGGCGCCCGCCGGCGGGATGGGCGTCTGCCGGCAGATCAAGGACGAGATCTTCCGGTGTCCGCCGGTGCTGCTGCTGATCGGCCGCCCCCAGGACGCCTGGCTGGCCACCTGGAGCCGTGCGGATGCCGCGGTGACGCATCCGCTGGACCCGGTGGCCTTCGCCGACGCCCTGGCCGGCCTGCTGCGCCGCAGGAACCTCGTACAGGCCTGAGCGGCCCGCTGGGCGGCGCTCAGAATTTCGGGCGCAGCCGGGCGTCGTCGGCGGGGTTCTGGGCGCGGTCGGCGGCTCCTGTGGTGCTGGAGGCCTTGCTCTTCAGCGCGCTGCCGTCGCGCCATTCCTGCCAGGGCATGTTCCAGTCTCCGAAGCCGTTGTCGAACGGCGTCATGGTGTCGCCGCCGCTGTTGACGACCTTGACGACGTCGCCGACCCGCACGGTGTTGAAGAACCACTGGGCGTTGCTGGTGGACATGCCCGTACAGCCGTGGCTGACGTTCGCCGCGCCCTGTGATCCGACGGACCAGGGTGCGGCGTGGACGTACTCACCGCTCCAGGTCACCCGGGTGGCCCAGTAGACCGGCAGATCATAGGAGTCCCCGCTCCCGGCGGCGATGCCGACCGTCGAGCTGCGCATCCGTACGAAGCTCTCCTTGCCGAGGACGACCTTGACGCCGTTGCGGGTGGAGAAGCCGGGCTTGCCGGTGGTCACGGGGATGGTGTTGATCGACTCCCCGTTGCGCAGCACCGTCATCTGGTGCGTCGCCGCGTCCGTGATGGCCTCCACCCGGTCGCCGGTGGTGAGCTTCACCGGCTTGGACGAGCCTCCGTAGAGCCCCTTGGCAACCTTCAGGCCCGCCAGGTTGCTGTGCACCGAGATGGTGGCGTGCGCGGGCCAGTACGCCTTGGGGCGGAAGTGCAGTTTCTTGTCGTCTACCCAGTGCCAGGCGCCCTGGACCCGCGGCATCGAGTCGACCTTCAGGGCGCTCTCGACGATGGCCCGGGCCTTCTGGTCCTTGATCGGCTGGCTCAGCTCGGCGGTGACCGGCTGGCCGACGCCGTACTCGCCCGCCTTCGGGCCGAAGGTGGCGGTCAACTGGCCGTCGGCCCCCTGGGTGTTGACCACCAGGGTCTTACGGCCGGGCGAACCGTCCTCCTCCTCGGTGCTCACCCGCACCGTGTAGCGGCTGCCGGCGGCCAGTGGCACCGTGGTGCGCCAGTGCCTGCCGTCGGCGCTCAGCTCGCCGCGCACGAAGCGGCCGGTGGCATCGGTGGCGGTCACATCGGTGATCCGCGCGTCGTCCCCCTTGACGGAGACCTCAAGCGGCTTGTCGGGGTCCGCTTTCTTGTTGCCGTCGGGAGTATTGGCCGAGATCTGGTCGGCCGCGTCGTAGGGGTTGGCGGAGAGCGCTTCCGAATCCGAGCCCCCGCACGCGGTGGCGCTCACCGCAAGGGGCACGAGCAGGAGGCCGCAGCTCAGCACCGTCCGGGTTCGAGGTCTGTGACTCATGCCCCAAAAATATGAAGAATCACCTGTCTCAGCGCGCTGAAGGACTGCAAACGGGTCTGTCCCGCGCCTCCAAACGAGGCGGGCCCGGACACCTGTTGAGGTGTCCGGGCCCGCCGTACGGCAGATACGCCGTGGTTACTGCGTGCGGTTCTCGCCGCGGTAGTACTCGAAGACCCAGCCGAAGAGGCCGACGAAGATCACCGGGAGGGAGAAGTACAGCAGCCACCAGCCGAAGACGACGCCCAGGAAGGCGAGCGCGCCACCGATGGCCAGGGACAGCGGCTGCCAGCTGTGCGGGCTGAAGAAGCCCAGCTCACCGGCGTCGTCCGAGACCTCGGCGTTCTCGTTGTCCTGTGCGCCGGCGTCGACCCGCCGGGCCGTGAAGGCCAGGTAGTAGCCGACCATGATGCACAGCCCGAAGGCGAGGAACAGTGCGGTGGTACCCGCGGGCTCCTTCGACCAGACGCCATAGACGATCGCCATGGCGAGGACGAAGACGGAGAGCCAGATGAACATCTTGCCCTGGATCTTCACTTGCCCGCCTCCTTGCCGCCGGCGAGGGCCTTGTCATCCTCGGAGGCGCGGCCGTTGTGCAGCGCATCGAGGGCTGCGATCTCCGGGTGGTGCAGATCGAACGCCGGGGATTCGGAGCGAATGCGCGGCAGGGTGAGGAAGTTGTGCCGCGGCGGCGGGCAGGACGTCGCCCACTCCAGCGAGCGGCCGTAGCCCCACGGGTCGTCGACCTCGACCTTCTCGCCGTACTTCGCCGTCTTCCAGACGTTGTAGAGGAACGGCAGGATCGACAGGCCCAGCAGGAACGAGCTGATCGTCGAGATGGTGTTCAGCGTCGTGAATCCGTCGGCCGCGAGGTAGTCCGCGTAACGCCGCGGCATGCCCTCGGCACCCAGCCAGTGCTGGACGAGGAAGGTGCCGTGGAAGCCCACGAACAGCGTCCAGAAGGTGATCTTGCCGAGCCGCTCGTCCAGCATCTTGCCGGTGAACTTCGGCCACCAGAAGTGGAAGCCGGCGAACATCGCGAAGACGACCGTACCGAAGACC
>NZ_JBICXQ010000044.1:0-48914 GCF_043200375.1 Streptomyces sp. NPDC048434
GTTGTCCCCTCCCCGCGTCGCGCGGGGGGGGTGGGGGGGGGGGGGGGTGGGGGGGGGGGGGGGGGGGGGGGGCCCCCCCCCCACCACCCCCCCCCCCCCCCCCCGCCCGGGGCCTGCAGGGACGGCTGAGCGGGACCGCCTCAGTGGGCTCCGGTCCCGGTCAGCGAGCGGACCTCCAGCTCGGCGTACTTCTGGACGTCCGGCTCCTCCTTGGACAGCAGGGACCCCAGCCAGCCGAGCAGGAAGCCCAGCGGGATGGAGATCAGGCCCGGGTTCTCCAGCGGGAAGACGTCGAAGTCGGCGCCGGGGAACATCGAGGTCTCCTTGCCGGAGACGACCGGGGAGAAGAGGACCAGGACGACGGAGGAGACCAGGCCTCCGTAAATGGACCACAGGGCGCCCTGGGTGGTGAAACGCTTCCAGAACAGGCTGTAGAGGAGGGTGGGGAGGTTGGCGGAGGCGGCGACCGCGAAGGCGAGCGCCACCAGGCCCGCGACGTTCAGCCCGCGTGCGAAGACCCCCAGAACGATGGCGACCGCACCGATGCCGACGGTCGCCCAGCGGGCCGCGCCGACCTCTTCCTTCTCGGTGGCCTTGCCCTTGCGCAGGACATTGACGTACAGGTCGTGCGCGAAGGACGAGGACGAGGCGAGGGTGAGGCCGGCGACCACCGCGAGGATGGTGGCGAAGGCCACCGCGGAGATGACGGCGAGCAGGATGGCGCCGCCGGTCGAGTCGGCGCCGCCGCCGATCTGCTGGGCGAGCAGCGGTGCCGCGGTGTTGCCCGCCTTGTTGGACGCGATGATCGTCTCGGGCTTGATGAGGGCCGCGGCGCCGAAGCCGAGCGCGATGGTCATCAGGTAGAAGACGCCGATGATGCCGATCGCCCAGTTCACGGACTTACGGGCGGCCTTGGCGGTGGGGACCGTGTAGAAGCGGATGAGGATGTGCGGCAGGCCCGCGGTGCCCAGGACGAGGGCGATGCCCAGCGAGATGAAGTCGATCTTCGAGGTGGCGGTGGCGCCGTACTTGAGGCCGGGCTCCAGGAAGGCTGCGCCCTTGCCGCTGTTCTCCGCGGCGGCGCCGAGCAGCGTGGAGATGTTGAAGTCGAACTTGAGCGCCACCAGGAACGTGATCAGCAGGGTGCCGGCGATCAGCAGGACCGCCTTGACCATCTGGACCCAGGTGGTGCCCTTCATGCCGCCGATGGTGACGTAGAGGATCATCACGATGCCGACGAGGACGACGACCAGGATCTTGCCCGCCTCGCTGGTGATGCCCAGGAGCAGGGTGACCAGGGCGCCCGCGCCCGCCATCTGGGCGAGCAGGTAGAAGATCGAGACGATGATGGTGGAGGTGCCGGCGGCCGTACGGACCGGGCGCTGGCGCATCCGGTAGGCGAGGACGTCGCCCATCGTGAAGCGGCCGGAGTTGCGCAGCGGTTCGGCAACCAGGAGCAGCGCGACGAGCCAGGCGACGAGGAAGCCGATGGAGTAGAGGAAGCCGTCGTAGCCGAAGAGGGCGATGGCGCCGGCGATGCCGAGGAAGGATGCGGCCGACATGTAGTCACCGGAGATGGCCAGGCCGTTCTGGAATCCGCTGAACTGCCGGCCGGCCGCGTAGAAGTCCTCCGCGCCCTTCGTCTGCCGGCCGGCCCAGACGGTGATGCCGAGGGTGGCGGCGACGAAGACCGCGAAGAGGGTGACGATCAGGGCGCGGTGCTCGCCGGCGCCGCCGGCCGCGAGCTGGAGCGCGAGCGGCTGCTGGAGAGGGCTCATGCGTCACCCTCCAGGCGGGACTTGATGGCCTCGGCCTTGGGGTCGAGCTTGGTGGCGGCGTGCCGGGAGTACCACCAGGCGATGAGGAAGGTCGTGACGAACTGGGCGATGCCGAGGACGAAGGCCACGTTGATGTGGCCGAGGACCTTGGTGCCCATGAAGCCGCCGGCGTAGCTCGACAGCAGCACGTACGCGAGGTACCAGAGGATGAAGGCGACGGTGAGCGGGAAGGCGAACGAGCGGTGTGCGCGGCGGAGTTCGTCGAATTCCGCACTCGACTGCACCTGGATGTAGTCGGGCGGCTCGTGCGTCCCCGGGTCGAGGGTCGGTGCGGCGCTCACGGAATCTCCTGACGCGAAGGGGCGGGTTCCCGTGCCGGTCCGGCGGATCGGCACGGGAAGAGGCCCGGGCCGGCAATAAAGCTCACATAAGTGATCCAGATCACGCATGGTAGAGGCGCATCAGACGATGCGACAGGGGTGCGTTCGTTGAATCCCAGAAGAAAACCGGGAATGACCGCGCCGACCGCCACCGTGGGCGGGGCGCTTCGTTGAGCCCGGTGTGAATCCGCCGCCACAGCAGGCCCCGCAGCCACCCGCTCCCCGCCGGCGCCCCTACGGCAGCATCCGGCTGCCGGCGCCGCTCGACCTCGCCCCGTCGGAGCCGCGACCGGGGACGGCCACCACCGCTCGCCGCTGGTACGGGCCGCGGATCGCGCTGCCCCCGCTGAGCATCGCCACCCTGCGACGCCACGGCTGACCGGCCCTGTCGGGTCCTCACCACGGGGCCGAGATCGGCTGACGCGCTATCAATTCCACACTCCTGGCGGGTTTTCTCCCTGTTTTTTCTCCGCATTCCATTGCTGTGTACGAGTGATCGCCGATAACTTCACATCGCATTGCATCCGCCCGTGCGCAACCCGTGCACGGGCGGTCTCACGGATGATGTGGAGTACCCATGGCACATCCCCGATCCAGACGCATGCGGGCGCTGGCCGTACCGCTCGGACTGGCTCTGACGGCGTCCCTCGGTTTCCTGCCGAACGCGGCCACCGCCGCGTCCCAGGACTCCGCCCCGGCCGCCGCGGTCTCGGCCGACGGCCCGCTGCTCTCGTACGTCGTTAACGCCACGCCCGGCCACGCCGCGGTCGGCAAGGTCGAGAAGGCGATAGCCAAGGCCGGCGGGAAGGTGATCATCGCCCATGAGCAGATAGGCGTGATCGTCGTCCACTCGGCCAACCCGCAGTTCGCCGCCTCCCTGCGGACGGTGCCGGGCGTGCAGTCGGCGGGCGCGACCCGCACCGCGCCGCTGAAGGCACAGGGCACCACCGACGTCGGCAAGCCGCAGAAGATCGACCTGCCGAAGTCCCAGCTCATGGCGGCCGGCAAGGCGGCGAAGGCGAACGGCGAGGAGCCGCTCGAACCGCTGCAGTGGGACCTGCCCGCCATCAAGGCCGACAAGGCCGCGAAGGTGAACCCGGGCAGCAAGAACGTCACCGTCGCCATCATCGACACCGGTGTGGACGACACCCACCCCGATCTGAAGGCCAACTTCTCCGCGAAGCAGTCCGCCAACTGCGTGGGCGGTGTGGCCGATACCTCCAAGGGCGCCTGGCGCCCCTGGGACCCGGACAACGACTACCACGGCACCCATGTCGCGGGCACGATCGCCGCGGCCCGTAACGGCGTCGGCGTGGCGGGGGTCGCGCCGGGGGTGAAGATCTCCGCCCTCAAGGTCAGCGAGCCGGAGACGAGCCTCTTCTACGCCGAGAGCGTGGTGTGCGCCTTCGTCTTCGCGGCCGATCACGGCGTCGAGGTCACCAACAACAGCTACTACGTCGACCCGTGGATGTTCAACTGCAAGGATGACGCCGACCAGGCCGCCATCATCGACGCGGTCGGACGCGCGGCGAGCTACGCCCAGCGCAAGGGCGCGATCAACATCGCCGCGGCGGGCAACTCCGGTCTCGACCTGGCGGCGCCCCAGCTTCCCGACGCCTCCAGCCCGAACGACTCCACCCCGGTCGAGCGCACCATCAACCCGAAGACCTGCTGGGACGTTCCCACCCAGCTGCCGGGCACGGTGACGGTCGCGGCGACCGGTGTCAACAAGCTCAAGTCGTACTACTCGAACTACGGCCTCGGCCAGATCGATGTGGCCGCACCGGGCGGCGACTCGAAGCAGGTGCCCGAGCTGCCCGCCAAGAACGGCAACATCCTCTCCACCATGCCGGGCGGCGACTGGGCCTACCTGGCCGGCACGTCCATGGCGACCCCGCACGTCACGGGCGTCGCGGCGCTGCTCAAGAGTGCCCACCCGAAGTCCAGCCCGCAGGAGATCCAGTGGCTCCTCAAGGAGCAGGCGGACAACCCCGGCTGCGCCACGGGTGACGCGACCTGCACCGGCACCAAGCATGTCAACAGCCACTTCGGCTATGGCATCGTCGATGCGCTGGACGCGGTGAAGAAGTAACTCCCGGACAGTTTCCGGTAGTTGCGGGGAAGGGCCGGGTGGTGCGTCACCCGGCCCTTCCGTTGCGGTGTGAGTGGGCCCGCGGGGCGGGCCGGTCAGGCCGGGTCGCGGCCGAGGAAGGCCGCCAGCCGGTCCGTGGCGCTCGCGCCGGGCGGCGCGGGGCGCTCCGGGGCGAACGAGCTGCCCTCGGTGCGCGGTGCGGCGCCGTAGATCCGGCGGGCCGCCGCCAGGGTCTCCTCGGCGACCTCCGGCGCCGGCCCGGTCGGTGCGCCCGTCGCCCGCGCCAGGTCCCAGCCGTGCGCGAGGAGTTCGACCACGACCTGCTGGACGATCATCGCGCCGGGCGCCTCGTACGGCCCGTAGGTGCGCTGGAGCATCCCGCTGCCGGTGAAGGCGGCGAGGGCGGCGCGCGTGGAGTCCTCGAAGGCGGCGCGGTGATCGTCACCGAGGTGGTCGGCGGTGTGGTCGCCGCGCGGGGCGTCCTCGGCGATCGAGGTGGCCATCAGGTTCTCCCACACCATGTGGTCGAGCAGCTGCCGTACGGTCCACCCCGCGCACGGCGTCGGCAGCGCGAGGTCCTCCGGCGGTACGGCGGCGACCAGGGCGGCGACGTCCCGGGTCACCTGCTCGTAGGCGTGCAGCACCCGGTCCGGATCGGTGTCCTCGAACGCGGACCGGTCCAGCCGGTACGGCCCGGGGTGGGCACGCAGCGCGGCCGCGGTCCAGGCGCCCGCGGTGTCCCAGCGGGGCGGGGCGGGCCGGCCGGTGACGGTGCACAGCAGCTGCCAGTAGCGCGCGACGGCCGGCTCGGCGGCGGCCTCCAGTTGCTCCAGCAGCCGGCCGCGGGCCTGCGGGCCGTCCTCGGCGGGCGGGTCGGCGGTGCCGGTCTGGGTGGGGAGCCAGGCGGCGACCAGCTCGGCGACGACGGGCTCCGCGGCCGGGGAGTCCGGGGCGACGCCGACCGCGACGGCCGCCTCACCGCGCACCCGCATCAGCTCCGCGACGCGCACGGCGGCCTGCTCCTGCCCGGCCGCGTCCGGCTCCCCCTCGGCGTGCGGCTGCCCCGCCTGTGGTGCCGTCCGGGCGCTGTACTCGGCCAGCCGGCGCAGCGCCGCCCGTAGTTCCGGTTCGCGGACCAGGGCGGCCAGCTCGATCCAGGCGCCGAACTGCTCGGGGGTGGGGTCGTCGGGAAGATCGGGGGTGGCGGCCAGCAGACCGCTGCGGTAGGCGGGGGCGTGCACACCGTCGAGGGCGTCATCGACGAAGTCCGTGATGATCCGGCGGCGTTCCCGGGCCGACAGGCGGGCCAGTTCGGTCATGTGTGGCAGCTCCTCTGCTGCGCTGCCCCGCGCGGCCACCGACCGCAGCACGGCGCGCTGCAACTGCAGGGTGCGGATCTGCGCGTCCAGCGCGTCCGCCCACTGCGCGGCCGTCTCGGCGACGGTGCGCTCGCGGTGCAGCACGGACCGGATCGCCACCATGCCGATGCCCAGGTCGCGCAGACTGCGCACGATCTCCAGGCGGGCCGGGGCGTCCGGGCCGTAGAGCCGGTAGCCCGCGGGGGTGCGGGCGGCGGGCGGCAGCAGGTCCTGGTCCGACCAGATGGGGGTCCCCCCTGCTCCTCAAGAGCTCGGGGGAGGATCGTCTTGACCGGGACACCGGTCAGCCGCGCCAGCGCGCCGATGGTGAGCAGGCCCGTGCCGTCCTCGTACATGCCGTCCACTGTCGGGTCTCCCACGGGGGGAGACTCAAGCGGCGGTGCGTCCGGCCGCCTGCGGCCGCCCTTCACCGGCCGCCGCTCAGGGCTTGACCAGCACCTTCAGGGCGGTGCGGTCGTCCATGGCGCGGTAGCCGTCCGGTACGCCCGCCAGGTCGACGGTGAGGTCGAAGACCGGCGCGGGGTCGAGGGTGCCGTTCAGGATGTCGGGGAGGAGTTCCGGGATGTAGCTGCGGACCGGGGCGACGCCGCCGCGGACGGCGATGTTGTGGTCGAACAGGGTGCGCATGTCCAGGCCGCTGCCGCTGCCGTGCGGCACGCCGACCCAGCCGATGGCGCCGCCGGGCCGGGTGATGCCGAGCGCGGTACGCATCGACTGCTCGGTGCCGACCGCTTCGATGACGGCGTGGGCGCCCTGGCCGCGGGTCAGTTCGCGGACCGCGGCGACGGCCGCCTCGCCGCGCTCGGCGACGACGTCGGTGGCGCCGAAGGTCCGGGCGATATCGGTACGTGCCCGGTGGCGGCCGAGGGCGATGATCCGCTCGGCGCCCAGCCGCCTGGCGGCCAGCACCCCGCACAGGCCGACCGCGCCGTCGCCGACCACCGCGACCGTCGAGCCGGGCCGTACGCCGGCGCCAAGGGCGGCGTGATGACCGGTGCCCAGGACATCGGAGAGCGCCAGCAGACCGGTGAGCAGCCGTTCGTCGCCCACCGCCGCGGCGGGCAGCTTGACCAGGGTGGCGTCGGCGTACGGCACCCGGACGGCCTCGCCCTGGCCACCGTCGGAGCCGGGCTCGCCCCAGAATCCGCCGTCCACACAGGAGGTGGTCAGGCCGTCGGCGCAGTACTCGCAGCTGCCGTCGGACCACATGAAGGGCGCCACCACCAGGTCGCCGACGGCGAGGCCGGACACCTCGGCGCCGGTCTCGGCGATCACGCCGAGGAACTCATGGCCGATCCGCTGCCCCGCCTCGCGCTCGGCCTCGCCGCGGTACGCCCACAGGTCGCTGCCGCAGATACAGGCCCGCAGCACCTGCACCACCGCGTCGTGGGGCTTGAGGACGGCGGCGTCGGGGACCTCGTCGATGCGGATGTCGTGGGCGGCGTGGATGGTGGTGGCGCGCATGCGGGGCGTTGTCCTTGCGTATCCGGAGGGTGTACCCGGTTACGGTACGCCTGCCTTCCGCGGCGTCTGCGCCCGGTCCGGTGCGGGCCGGGGAGCCGTGGCGGCGGAGCGCAACACCCCACCGGCCAGCGCGTACTGGGCCGCGAGATAGGTGAACATGATCCAGAACTGCGGGCCCGGCAGCTGCGGCCAGTGGGCGATACCACTCGCGATCAGGGTGTCGGAGAGCAGGAAGAGCAGCCCGCCGACGGCGGCCCAGGGACCCGCCCGGAGCGCGCCGAACGCCATGGCGGTGAGCAGCAGGCTGTAGCCGGCGACCGGGATCCGCAGATCTGCCGGGAGATCCGGCCACAGGAGCACGACCGTGCCGGCCAGCAGTACGGCATACGCGGCGCCGGCCGCGGCTGTCCGGCCCCGCCGGCCGTCCCCGGGCGCCGTCCCGTGCCGGGCGAAGAGCAGCAGATAGCAGACGTGCCCCGCGGCGAACGAGCCCATCCCCACCAGGAAGGCGATGTCCCCGCCGATCTGGAGGAAGGTGTCGCCACCGCAGCCGAGGAGCAGCGCACCGGCGAGCAGCGGCGGGCCGCCGCGCGCCAGCGCGTATCCGGCGAGCACCGGCATCAGCGCGGGCTTGGTGAGCTGTCCGACAGCCGTGCTGCCGGCGAGCAGCGCCGCCAGGTGCACGACGGCCAGTACGGCGAAGGCCCACAGCAGCGGCCGTACGGCCCGCGGCCACCGTGCCGTCACGCGGCCGGCTCCTCGACGGAGGCGCGCGCCCCGGCTCCCGGACGGCCGGCCTGCGGGGTCTCCCCCGCGGCGGCCGGCCCGGCCGGCTGCCAGCCCGGCCCGCGGAACACCCGTCCGGCGCGCTCGCGCCAGCTGTCCGCGGCCCGTACGTCGCGCGCGATGGCGGCGTACTCATGGGTGGCCACCCGCAGCGGGTTGAAGGACTCGATGTTCTTGGTGAGTCCGTAGACCGGCCGCTCGGTCTCGGCGGCGAACGAGCCGAACATCCGGTCCCAGATGATCAGGATGCCGCCGTAGTTGCGGTCCAGGTAGCCGCCCTGCGAGGCGTGGTGGACCCGGTGGTGGGACGGGGTGTTGAGCACGAACTCGAAGGGCCGGGGCAGTTTGCCGATCCGCTCGGTGTGCACCCAGAACTGGTAGACGAGGTTGGCCCCGGAGGTGAAGGCGATCGCGGCCGGATGGACGCCGAGGGCGATCATCGGGACGTAGAACGGCCAGACGGTCCAGGTCGTCCAGGGCTGCCGCAGGGCGGTGGTGAGGTTGAAGTTCTTGCTGGAGTGGTGCACCACATGGCAGGCCCACAGGACGCGGATGACGTGGTGGCCGCGGTGCGACCAGTAGTAGAAGAAGTCCTGCGCGAGCAGCATCAGCAGCATCGTCCACCACAGCACGGGTATCCGCAGCGGGGTGAGTTCGTAGACGGTGGCGTAGATCGCCACGATGGGGATTTTCCACAGCGCGTCGAACACGAGGCTGCCCAGGCCCATACCGACGCTGGTGGCGGCGTCCTTGGCCTCATAGCCCGTCGCCTCCTCGTCGGGATGCAGGCGGTAGCTCACCATCTCCACCACGGTGAGCAGGACAAAGGCGGGTACGGACCACAACACGACATCGGGCAGGTGCGGCATGCTCCGCACCATAAAGCCGTGGACTGCGGCGCCGCTAGAGGTTGTTACCGAGAAGTATGTAAGACGTGCTGTCAGCTGTGCCGCCACGATGTTTTCCGCGGCAGGTCCCCACGACGACCGGAATCGAGGTCCCATGACCGGCACCCCCACCATCGCCCTGCTCGGCGGCGGCTTCTCCGACGACCCCGACACCCTGCTGGACGACTTCGTCCTGGAGGCCGCCGGGCGGACCCGTCCGAAGATCTGCTTCCTGCCGACCGCGAGCGGTGACGCGCCGGGGTACATCGAGGGATTCCACGCGGCATTCGGTCCGCGCGCATGCGAACCGAGCCATCTGGAGCTGTTCCGGCGCACCGTGACCGATCTGCGGTCGTTCGTCCTGGCGCAGGACATCGTCTACGTCGGGGGCGGCAACACCGCCAACATGCTCGCCGTCTGGCGGGTGCACGGCCTGGACACGATCCTGCGCGAGGCGTACGAGTCCGGGGTGCTGCTGTGCGGCATCAGCGCCGGGGCGTGCTGCTGGTTCGAGACCGCGTTCTCCGACTCCTTCGGCCCGCCGGTGCCGCTGACCGACGGGCTGGGGCTACTGCCGGGCAGTGTGTGCCCGCACTACGACAGCGAGCCGGAGCGCCGGCCCGGGTATCTGACGGCGGTCAACGACCGTGTGCTGCCGGGAGGTTGGGCGGTCGACGACGGCGCCGCCGGGTTGTTCACCGACGGCCGCCTCGTGGACGTCGTCACCCGCAGGCCGGGCGCCACGCTCCGCCGGGTCGGCGTCGGCGAGGACGGCTCGGTGGCGGAGGTGGCGCAGACGGCGCGGGCGCTGGGGGCGTAGCGCCGTTTCCCGTCACCGTCCCCGCGGGCCGGCCCTCACCACACCCGCACCGCACCGCCCCGTGCGAACGCCGGACTGGTGGCGTCCGCGGGGATCTTTTCCAGGGGTGCGGCGATATCGGCGACCGTGGGGCCGACGCGGGCGGCGTGCGGGGCGAGGCGGGTGAGGTCGAAGCCGTAGACGCGGGCCGCGTTGGTGCCGAGCATGGCCGCGGTCTCGTCGGCCGGGAGGCCGGCGTAGGCGAGGCGGAGGGCCTCGCGGGAGTAGGGGTGGGTGCCTTCGTCGTGGGGGTAGTCGCTACCCCACATGATCTTGTCGAGGCCGATGCGATGGCGCAGCGGGACCTCGTGCGGGCGCATGAAGCTGGCGCCCACCGAGCAGTTCTCGCGCCAGATCTCGGACGGGGCAGAGCCCATGGTGGCCGCCAGGCCGGAGCCGAACCTGGACTCGGCGGTGGTGGCCCGGGACGCGGCCGCGACCAGCCGGCCGTGGTAGTAGTCCAGCATGTCCAGGACGCCGGGGATCCAGCCGGAGCCCTGTTCGGTGAGGACGAGGCGGAGGCCGGGGTGGCGGCGGAAGGCGCCGCCGAAGATCAGGTGCCACAGGGCACGGTGCGAGAACCAGGTCGTCTCGACCATGAAGACGGCGCGGGCGGCCGGTTCGTCGCCGAGCGGCGGGGAGGCCGAGCCGCCGTGGTGGTTGACGGGGACCTCCAGCTCCGCGCAGACCGCCCAGAGGGGGTCGTAGTACTCCGAGTGGAGTTCGGGGAGGCCGGAGCCGGGCGGGGTGCCCGGGAGCATGATGCCGCCGGTGAGACCCGCCGCCTTGGTGCGGCGGACTTCCCGTACGGCCTCGTCGACATCGTTGAGCAGGATCTGGGCGACACCGGCCCGGCGGCCGGGGGCCTCGGCGCAGAAGTCGGCGAGCCAGCGGTTGTGGGCGCGCAGGCCCGCCCAGCGCTGCTCGGACTCCTCGCGGGTGGGCGCCGGGGCCATGAGGGAGGCGCTGGGGAAGAACGGCGGGATGGTGTTCGGGAAGACGACCTCGGCGACGATGCCGTCGGCTTCCAGTTCGGCCAGCCGGCGGCCGGAGTTCCAGTTGCGGTCGGCGGTGTCGGCGAGCAGGTCCTCGTGCGGATTGACGTAGACCGCCGCCCAGACGTCGAAGGCCTCGTGGTGCCGGGCCTCCAAGTACGGCCGGTAGTCCAGGAGGTCGGCGCC
Source organism: Streptomyces sp. NPDC048434 (assembly GCF_043200375.1). Taxonomy (NCBI): domain Bacteria; kingdom Bacillati; phylum Actinomycetota; class Actinomycetes; order Kitasatosporales; family Streptomycetaceae; genus Streptomyces; species Streptomyces sp. NPDC048434. The sequence goes on from NZ_JBICXQ010000044.1 coordinate 10,807, forward strand.
GGCGTGGCAGTCGGCGGAGATGACGGTGTAGCGGTCGTCGGCTCGATGCGTCACTGTGCGGCCCCCAATACCGGGAAGTCGTGGTCCGTCAGCCAATGGCGGCCCACCTCGCGCGAGCGGGCCCAGGAGGCCTCAACCGCCGGCTGGTCGGCGCTCTGACCGAGTGCGGCCGGGGTGGGGCCGATGCGGCGGGCCGCCGGGGCGAGCGCGGCGCTGTCGAAGCCGAAGGCCTCGGCGGCGGCCAGGCCGAGCATCCGGCGGGTCTCCGTGACCGGGATGTCGTGGAAGGTCTTCTTCAGCCAGGCGCGGGTGTCGGGCCAGGTCCCTTCGGGGTGCGGGAAGTCGCTGCCCCAGAGGATGTTGTCGACGCCGATCTCGTAGCGCTGGGCGAGCTCGCGGCGTTTGGTGTTGGTGGCGCAGACGAAGACCTGCCGGTCCAGGTACTCGTGCGGCGGGCGCCGGAGCGCCGCGAACGGGGAGAGTTTTCGGCCGCCGTGGGCGCCCAGGTAGAGGCGGTCCATGAACCACAGGAGGTTGGGCAGCCACCAGCAGCCGGATTCGGCGATCCCGAACCGCAGGTCCGGGTGGCGCTCGAAGACGCCGGACCAGAGCAGGAACCACAGGGGCCGCGCGGGCCACCAGGTCACCTCGGAGACATAGATCCCGAGGTGGTCGCCGTACTCGTGGCGGGGCGCGGCCCCGGAGTGGGTCACCACCGGCATCGCGCATGCGGCGGCCGCCGCCCACACCGGGTCGTAGCGGCGGTCGTGGTACGGCGCCTGGTCGACCCACATGGAGGGGATCATCAGGGCGCCGAGCCCCGACTCCTTGGCGCGGTAGATCTCGGCCACCACCCGGTCGGTGTCGGCGGTGACCGGCAACAGGGCCACTCCGCAGTGCCGTTCGGGGTGTACGGAGACGAAGTCGGCGAGCCAGCGGTTGTGCGCCTGTGCACCCGCCATGCCGAGGTCGGGGTCCTGGTCGCCGGAGAGGCCGAGGCCCACGCCGAAGGGAGCGGCCGTACCACTGTCCACGGCGTCCGCGTCCGGGAAGACGACCTCGGCGGCCACACCGTCGCCGTCGAGTTCCTTGATGCGCTGTGCGGGGTCCCAGCCGCCGCGCAGGCCCTCCTCGTTGTCCCGGAACCACCGTTCGGCGAAGGCCTCGTTGCGGATGCCGAGGCGGGTGGCCTCCGCGCGGCGGGCGTCCCGCCCGCCGAGGAACTCGTCGAAGGCGCGGTGGAAGCGGGCGTCGAGGTAGGGGCGGTACTCCTCGGTGGGGAGCCCGGCGTGGCAGTCGGAGGAGATGATCAGGTACGGCTCGTGCAGGGTGTCCTGCGCGTCCGGCGGGTCCGTGGGGCCCTGTGGGTCCGTCATGGCGGAACCTCCCTCAGTCGTCCGGGTCGAGAATGAAGTGCTCCAGATACGCGGGGGCGGTGCGGTCGAGCATCGAGGCGGACCGCGCCCGGATCTGTGCGTCGGTGTGTTCGCCGGGCGGCAGCAGCCAGAAACGGCCGGCCCGGATGCCGTCCACGACCTGCGCCGCGACATCCTCGACCGGGGTGAAGACGACCTCCTTCCCGGCGTGCCGCATGGCCGACTCCCACTGCGCGAGGCTGCGGTACGGGCTGCGGCGCGGCCGGGTCTTGGCGTAGCGCGCGGGCCGGTTGCGGTGCGACTCCCACAGGCCGGTGCGCAGCATGTGCGGGCCGGGGAAGAGCACCGAGGCACCGATGGGGGCCCGCTCGGCCTTCAGATGGGCGTAGAGCGACTCGGTCATGGTCACCACGGCCGCCTTGGTGACGGCGTAGACGGACGCGGTGGGCAGCGGCGCGATGCCGCCGTCCGTCGAGGAGGTGTTGACGACATGGCCGGGCCCGCCGCCCGCCAGCATCCGGGGCAGAAAGCACTGGATGCCGTGGAAAACGCCCCAGACGTTCACCGCGAACGCCCATGCCCAGTCGCGGGGTTCGTGTTCCCACATCCGCCCCTCAGCGCCGGAGCCCACCCCCGCGTTGTTGCACAGCACATGGACGGCGCCGAAGGCGTCGTACGCGGCGTCGGCGAGCGCGGCGACCTCTTCGCGGACGCCGACGTCCACGGTGTGTGCCATTACGTGGGCGCCGTCCGCGGTGAGTGCGTCGGCGGCGGCGCGCAGCGGCGCCTCCTCGACGTCCGCGAGGACGACCTTCAGCCCGTCCGCGGCGAAGCGGCGCGCCATGGCCAGACCGATTCCGCTCGCGGCGCCGGTGACGACCGCGACCTGTCCCGCCCGCAGCTCCATCAGGCGCTCCCCTCGGGCGGTTTGTCGAGGAGCTGGTGCGGATCGTCATAGCGCTGGTGGGCGTACGGGAGCAGGGACCGGGCGCTGACCCGCTCGACGACCCGGCCCCGCTGGTCGGTGGTCTTCTCGCCGAGGGTGAGCTCGACGAGGGTGCGTACGGGGAGGTCGGCCACCGGGTCGTACACCGACTCCCGCAGGACGACATCGCCGGTGATCTTCTCCAGTCTGCGGACCTTCTCGTGACGGACGCAGTGCACCAGCACCGGGTCGAGGTCGAACCCCGAACCGTCCACGGCGGGCAGGAACTTGAAGTAGAAGTCGGTCTTCCGGGCCGGCTCCGGGACCGGCAGCGGGCCGCTCACCGCACCGCGCACCTCGACGAAGGCGATGCCGTGCCGGGCGAGCGCGGCCCGCACGACCGGCCCCTCGCGCTCGACGGTGACCTCGCCCAGCTTCTTGGGTTCGCCGAAGACCTCACGGCCGCCGGTCAGAGCCCGCTCATGGGTCATCGGCATGACCAGCGGATACCAGCCCTCGACGCCCCGGTGCCGGGCCGCGACGGCCACCGAGCCCGCGCCCAGGGGGTAGCCGGGCAGCGCGACCCGGCTGATGGTGACGCGGACCAGCGGGCGTCCGGTGGGCGCGAGCGGCGGTGGCAGGACGGCCGCGACCGCGTCCGGGTCGCTCTCCCAGACGGCGACCACGCCGGTGGACCAGATCTCGGGGAGCCGGGAGCTCGCGGTGCGCGCCGCGGTGATCTCCGCCTCGGTACGCGCTCCGTAGCGAATGCGTGCCATGTCGTACCACCCTTCGTCGTCGGTGACTTACGGGGGTTGCGCGAGACGCCTGTAACACTGTTACACCGAGCGGGACGAAGGGTAAAGGGCCTTGTGCCCAAGGGAGTTGAGGGATAGTGAGAGGGATATGACACGTACCGCGCTGACCGGCGAAGAGGTGCTGACGACCGCCGCCCGGCTGGTGCGGGCGCACGGCCCCGGGGCGCTGACCATGCGCCGCCTCGCCACGGAACTGGGCACCGCCGTCACCTCCATCTACTGGCACGTCGGCAACCGCGAGTCACTGCTGGACGCCCTCGTCGAACGCACCGTCCGGGAGATGGGCGAGATCCACCCCGCAGGCCGCACCCCGCATGCGCGCATCGTCTCGGTCGCCCGCACCCTGCACACGGCGCTGCGCGAGCGCCCGCAGCTGATCGCGATGGTGCACGAACGCGGCCTGACGGAGCGGATGTTCCTGCCCGCGCAGCAGGCCCTGGTCCATGAGATGCACGCCGCCGGGCTGCGCGGCGAGACGGCCGCCGAGGCGGTGCGGGCCGTCCAGTTCCAGGTCGTCGGGTTCGTCCTGGTCGAGCGCAACCGCGAACGGTCGCCCGCGCAGCATCCGAGCGAGGGCGAGCTGTGGGACTCCCCCACCGCCGGGCACGATCCGGCGCTGGCCCGTGCGCTGGCCGGCCCGGTCGACACCGAGCGGCTGTTCCTCGTCTCGCTGGAGGCGCTGGTGGCCTCGCTGCTCGCCCCCGCGCGGCCCGGCTCCTGAGGCCGCCGCTGCCCGGCGGGGCCCGGCCGCGTCGGCGCCCGGACTCCGGCCCGCCGTCAATTCCGGTACCGGCCCCGCGACTACGGGGCGACGGGCGCGCGGGCGCCCCGTGCGCCCCACACCGGTTCGGTGGCTGTCAGTGGCGGCCCGTATCCTCAGTGACCATGCTCGAAGACCGCATGGCAGCAGCCGACCCGATCGCGCCGAAGATCGGGCAGCAGCCGGGCCCGCAGACGCCGCCGGCTCCCTGGCCGTCCGCCTATCCCGAGGGATACGCGGTGGTCGACGTCGAGACCACGGGCCTGGCCCGCGACGACCGGATCATCTCCGCCGCCGTGTATCAACTCGACGCACACGGCGAGGTCCAGGACCACTGGTACACCCTCGTCAACCCGCAGCGGGACCCGGGGCCGGTCTGGATCCACGGGCTCACCAGCGCCGTGCTGGCCGACGCCCCGCTCTTCCCGGAGATCGTCCCGGAGCTGTCCCGGCGCCTGGCGGACCGGGTACTGGTCGCGCACAACGCCATGTTCGACTGGTCGATGATCGCCCGCGAGTACGCCCGCGCCGCGACGAAGGCACCGGTGCAGCAGCGGCTGTGCACCATCGCCCTGTCCAAGGAACTGCGGCTCCCGCTGCCCAACCACAAGCTGGAGTCCCTCGCCGCGCATTACGGCGTGGTGCAGGAGCGCGCCCACCATGCGCTGGACGACGCCCGGGTGCTGGCCGAGTCGTTCCGTCCCAGTTTGCGAAGGGCCGCACAGGAGAATCTGCGGCTGCCGCTGCTGAGCTGCCAGCCGCTGACGGAGTGGTCGGACGCGCCCGCACCCCGGCAGCACTCCAGTGCCTCGGCGTACCGCCCCACGTCCTGGCGGCCCTCCCGTAAGCGCCCGGCGTGCCCGTACCCCAACCCGGGGCGCTACGAGTCGGGCGGCCGGCTCGTCCAGGGGATGCGGGTCGCCTTCTCGGGCGACACCTCCGTGGACCGCGAGCTGCTGGAGGACCGGGCGATCGAGGCCGGGCTCCATGTCGCCACGAGCGTGTCCCGGCTGACCAGCCTGCTGGTGACCAACGACCCCGACGCCAAGACCTCCAAGACCGCCAAGGCCGCCTCGTACGGCACGGTCGTGATCGACGAGGCGGCCTTCATGCAGCTGCTGCAGGATGTGACCCCGGCGCCTGCGTCCGGGTGAAGCCCGCCCAACACACCCGTCGGCACCTCGCACCGCAGGGGCGCCGCCCGCACCCTGTGGCGCATGGCACGTTGTGAGGTCTGCGGAAACGAATACGGCATGACATTCGAGGTGCACGCGCAGGGCGCGGTGCACGTCTTCGACTGTTTCGCCTGCGCCATCCACCGCATGGCGCCGATCTGTGAGCACTGCCGGTGCCAGATCATCGGCCAGGGCGTGGAGGCCGACGGACAGTGGTACTGCGGTGCGCACTGCGCCCGGTCGGACGGGAGGGTGGGCATCGTCGACCGGGTCTGAGCCGGACGGTCCGCCGGACCGGCGCGGGCGGCGCCCGGCCGGCCCCTCCCCGGCCACGTCGGAGGGGACCCCCGGCTCGGGGGCGGCGGCGCCCCAGGTACCGTCGAGGCCGTGTACCGCTTCCTGTTGTCCCGGCAGTGGGTGATCCTCACCCTCGTGGCTCTCGTGCTGATCCCCGTCATGATCAAGCTGGGCTTCTGGCAGCTCCACCGCCATGAGCACAAGGTGGCGCAGAACCAGCTGATCGCGAGCAGCCTGGCCGCCAGGCCGGTCCCGGTCACCGAGCTGGCCGCGCCCGGCCGGGACCTCCCCCACCACGACATGTGGCGCACGGTCAACGCCACCGGCACCTACGACACCGCGCACGAGGTCGTGGTCCGCCAGCGCACCGCCGCCGACGAGCAGAGCATCGGCTACTACGTACTCACCCCGCTGGTCCTCGGCGACGGCAGGGCCGTGCTGGTCAACCGCGGCTGGATCTCGGCGGGCAACGACCTCACCAAGTTCCCGGACGTCCCGGCCACCCCCAAGGGCAAGGTCACCGTGACCGGCCGGATGATGGCCGACGAGACCACCGCCGTCAGCGGTATCAAGGACACCAGGGGCCTGCCCGCCCGCCAGATCATGCTGATCAACAGCAAGGAGCAGACGAAGCGGGTCGGCCGGCCGCTGCTCGGCGGCTATATCGAGCAGACCGGGCCCCAGCCGTCCGGCGGCAAGCCGGAGCTGGTCCCCGAGCCGGACCACGACTCCATCGGCCCGCACATGGCGTATGCGATCCAGTGGTGGCTGTTCGCCGCGGCGGTGCCGGTCGGCTGGATCATCCTCGTCCGCCGTGAGCGCCGCGACCGGGTGGAAGCCGCTGCCAAGGAGGCCGCGGAGGCACGGGAGGCCGAGGCGTCCCCGGAGACCGAGGACGCCGGGGAGGCGGAGACCGGCGGGCCGGCCGACCCATCCGCCGGATCCGGGGGGACCGAAGCAGCCGGCGAGGACGCGGCGCCGGTCCCGGCCAACCCGTAGCCCGTACAGCCGCCACCCCGCGTGGCGCACCCCTCGCGCGGGAAAAGGCGCTGAGTGCACCCACATATCGAGGACTATGCGCTCATCGGCGATCTGCAGACCGCCGCACTCGTCGGCCGCGACGGCTCCATCGACTGGCTGTGCCTGCCCCGTTTCGACTCCGGGGCCTGCTTCGCCGCGCTCCTCGGTGGCAAGGACAACGGCCACTGGCGGCTGTCCCCCCGGTCCTCCGAGGCCCGCGCGGAGCGCTCCTACCGCGGCGATTCGCTGATCCTCGACACGGTGTGGGACACCCCGACGGGCAGCGTCCGGGTCATCGACTTCATGCCGCAGCGCGACCGTCAGCCCGATGTCGTACGGATCGTCGAGGGCCTGAGCGGCAGCGTCGAGATGCGCGGGGTGCTGCGGCTGCGGTTCGACTACGGCCGGGTGGTGCCCTGGGTACGGGCCACCGAGGGCTGCCGGGTCGCGGTCGCCGGGCCGGACTCCGTGTGGCTGCGCACCCCGTCCCAAGGCCATACCTACGGCAAGGACTTCAGCACCCGCTCGGACTTCACCGTCGCCGCGGGCGAGCGCACCGCCTTCGTGCTGACCTGGCACCCCTCGCACGAGCCCCGGCCGACCCGGATCGACCCGTTCGAGGCGCTCCAGGACACCCTGGAGGACTGGCACACCTGGTCCGCGCGCTGCCGCTACAACGGGCCCTACCGCGAGGCCGTGATGCGCTCGCTGATCACCCTCAAGGCGCTCACCTACGCGCCCACCGGCGGCATCGTCGCGGCCCCCACCACCTCGCTGCCCGAGCAGCTGGGCGGCGTACGCAACTGGGACTACCGCTACTGCTGGCTGCGCGACGCCAGCCTCACCCTGAACTCGCTGCTCTCGGCCGGATATCTGGAGGAGGCCAGTGCCTGGCGGGACTGGCTGCTGCGCGCGGTGGCCGGCGCCCCCGACGATCTGCAGATCATGTACGGGCTGTCCGGTGAACGGCGGCTGCCGGAGGCCGAGCTGCCGTGGCTGTCCGGATACGCCGACTCCGTGCCCGTACGCATCGGCAACGCCGCCGTCGAACAGCGCCAGCTCGACGTCTACGGGGAGGTGCTCGACTCCTTCCACATCGCGCGCATGGCCGGGCTGGCGTCGGAACCGCACGCCTGGAGCATCCAGCGCGCGCTGTTGGACTACCTGGAGTCCAGCTGGCGCGACCCCGACGAGGGGCTGTGGGAGATCCGCGGGCCGCGCCGGCACTTCGTGCACTCCAAGGTCATGGCCTGGGTGGCGGCGGACCGGGCGGTGCAGGCGATCGAGGGGAATCCGAAGTTCGGCGGGGACCTCGATCGCTGGCGGGCGATGCGCGACGAGGTCCGCCGCGAGGTGTGCGAGCGCGGCTACGACGCCGACCGTGGCACCTTCACCCAGTTCTACGGCTCCGGGGAACTGGACGCCGCGACCCTGCTGATCCCCCGTGTCGGGTTTCTGCCGGGTGACGACCCGCGGGTCCTGAGCACCATCGACACCGTGCGCCGCGAACTGACGCACGACGGGCTGGTGCGGCGTTACAGCACCGAGGGCGGTTCGGTCGACGGGCTGCCGGGGGACGAGGGCACGTTCCTGGTCTGCTCGTTCTGGCTCGCGGACGCGCTGCGGCTGAGCGGCCGGCGGCACGAGGCCCGGGAGATGTTCGAGCGGCTGCTGGACCTGCGCAACGATGTGGGGCTGCTCTCCGAGGAGTACGACCCGGCCACCGGCCGCCAGCTGGGCAACTATCCGCAGGCGTTCAGCCATATCGGCCTGGTGGGGACCGCCTTCGGTCTGCAGGAGGGGGCCGAGGCAGACTAGGGCCATGGATCTTGGACTCACCGACCGGACATACCTCGTCACCGGGGCGACCCGCGGCCTGGGCTTCGCCACCGCCCGTGAACTGGTCGCCGACGGCGCCAATGTCGTGATCACCGGACGCACCGAGGAGAGCGCGGCCGCGGCCGCCGCCTCCCTCGGCGAGCGCGCCCTGGGGGTGGCGGCCGACAACGCCGGCCCGGAGACCCCCGACCGTCTGGTGGCCGCGGCCCGGGAGCGCTTCGGCCGCCTGGACGGCGTGCTCATCAGCGTGGGCGGCCCGCCGCCCGGCAGCGCCCTCGACAACACCGACGAACAGTGGCAGCAGGCCTTCGAGTCGGTGTTCCTCGGCGCGGTACGGCTGGCCCGCACGGCCGCCGCCGAGCTGACCGAGGGCGGCGTGATCGGCTTCGTGCTGTCCGGCTCAGTGCATGAGCCGATCCCCGGACTGACCATCTCCAACGGGCTCCGCCCCGGTCTCGCCGGCTTCGCCAAGTCACTCGCCAACGAGCTGGGCCCGCGCGGCATCCGGGTCCTCGGCGTACTGCCCGGCCGGATCGCCACCGACCGGATGACCCAGCTCGACGCGCTCTCCGGCGACCCGGAGGGCACCCGCGCCCGTAACTCCGCTTCGATCCCGCTGGGCCGCTACGGCAAGCCGGAGGAGTTCGGCCGGGCCGCGGCATTCCTGCTGTCGCCGGCCGCGTCGTATGTCACCGGGGTGATGGTGCCGGTGGACGGCGGGGCCCTGCACGGCTTCTGACGGGGAGCCCGCGAGGAACCGCCGGACCGGCGCTTAACTGACCCGCTCGGGCCGGTGCTTGACCGCACGCAGCCGGACGTCCGCCGGCAGCCGGTCGAGCCCGGCCGAGCGGCGGGCGTGGGCCACCGCCTCGTCCGACAGGCGCCGGACCACGGTCTCCGGGTCGGCGTGCGGGGCGAGAGCCAGCAGGGCCCGGACCCGCGGTTCGCTCCGGCGCCCGGTCAGCAGCACGCCGGCCCGGTCGACGCCTTCCAGCGACTCCGATTCGGCCGCGAGGACGCCCTCCAGCGCCCGGCCGCGCAGCGTGGCGCCCTCGCCGTCGCCGCTGTCGACGAGGATCTCGTTCACCCGGTGCCGCCGCAGCTGGGACAGCAGCCACCACAGCATCAGCAGCACGAAGACGGCCAGGGCGGCGATCACGACGGGCCACCACCAGCCCTGGCCGGTCCAGCGGGTGCGCTGATGCGCGGAGAGCAGTACGTCGTCGGGGCGGGACCAGGGCCAGTGGGCGGGCAGGTGGAGATGCCATTTCGCGGGCAGGCCGAGGCCGCCGAGCAGCACCAGGCCACCGGCGCCGAGCAGCACCACGCCGGTGGCGCCGAGGAGCACCCGGTTGATCGCTCTGCTGACCCTGCGCATCGCTCGCTCACCTCTTCTTCGGGCGCCGGACATCCACACTCAGGCCGAGCCGGTGCGCCAGCCCCAGTTGCCGCAGGCCCTCGCCCAGCGCGGCATCGAGATCGGCGCGGACCTCGTCCAGCTCGCGGAAGTGGGAGACGGCGTGCGCCTTGGCCTTGTGGCGGCTGACCTTCATCCGTACGGACTGGACGCCGGCGACCTCCATGGCGCGGTCGCGCAGCACCAGCGCGGCGGCCGCCCGGTCCAGCCCGGCCCGGATGTCCGGCGCCGTCCGCCGCATCGGCAGCACCTGGCGCAGTCCGGGCGTGACGGCCAGCACGATCAGCCAGATACCGAGCACCACGGCGACCGCGGCGGCGGCCAGCACCCAGGGGTTGTCGAGGTGACGGGTGGCCAGTTCGCGGGCGAGCCGCCGGCGCCAGGCCATCGCGGGGCGGTGGGCGCGCACCGTGACCACGTCGTAGAGCAACAGGCCGCCGGCGGCCAGCAGCAGCAGCGCGACCACGGCGGCCGGCACCCGGCGGGCCGACCAGAAGCGCCCGGTCCGGCCGTCGTCCGCGGTGCCCGTCGCAGCCGCGTCCGGGGCGGACCCGGTCGTATCGGCCGGCTCCGGCGTCTTGTCGAGGGTGGGCAGCCGCCGGGTGTCCGGCTGCTCCGCTCCGTCGTCGCTCATCGCACCCTCCCGCGGCCCGTACCCTCCAGCAGCGGGGAGTGCAGACGCTCGACCTCCACGGCGACCTCGGGCACCTCCATGCTCGCCAACGCCGTTACCCGCTCGGTGACATGACGGCGTACCACCCGGCACTGGGCACCGATGTCGGAGGGGTAGCCCAGCTCCACGGCGATCCGCACCCGCGCCTCGCCGAAGTGCCGGCGGTCCTCGCGCCGGTGAACGGTCACCGTCGCATGGGCGCTGGTGGGAGCCTGCGGGGACTCCCCGCGCAGCGCCTCCCGGGCCGCCTGCGCGGCGATCTTCGCCACCACCCGGTCCGCGATTCTGGTCGCGCCCCGCTCACCCGCCGGTACGGCGGCAGCGGCGGCCGGGGACACCGTCGCCACCCGGCTTCACCGCCGCCGGTCGTCGCGGTCGCCGCTGCGCGGACGGAAGAAATCGCCGGCCTGCAGATCCCCGTCGAGGAATCTGCCGGCCACGAAACCGAGGGCGCCCAGCGCCGCCACCAGCACGAAGGCGCCGAAGCCGCCAAAGTATCCGGCGAAGCCCAGCGCCATACCGGCCAAGAGGCCGACCACGGCCATGCTCATCGTGCGCTCCTTCGCTGCCGCTCCGGACGGGCCCGGCTATTGGAGCCGTGGCTCCGATCCTTCTTCTTCGTCTTCCTCGTCGGGCAGCTTGACGTCGCTGACCGCGATATTGACCTCGACGACCTCCAGGCCCGTCATCCGCTCCACGGCGGAGATGACGTTCTCCCGGACCGAGCGCGCGACATCGGCGATGGAGACGCCGTAGTCGACCACGATCTCCAGATCCAGTGCGGTCTGCACCTCGCCGACCTCGGCCTTGACCCCACGGGTCACGGTCGCGGACCTGCCACCACCGGGCACCCGGTCACGTACGGCGCCGAGCGTACGGGCGAGGCCGCTGCCCATGGCATGCACACCGAGAACGTCCCGCGCCGCCAGGCCGGCGATCTTCTCCACCACACCGTCGGCGATGGTGGTCCGCCCACGGGTCGCGGGGTCGCCGCCACCTCGTCTGGCAGGAGTCCGGGGCCCCTCCGCCTGCTGCTGGCTCTCGCTCATCTCCGTACGTCCCTTCCGCGGGGAGAAGCGGTCCGCCCGCTCCGTTGCCCACAGTAGGTCCGGTCTCCCCGGGCCGCTCCGGGGATGCGGCAGCGGAGTGTTCCCCTCGGCGCCGTCCGGCACACCGCCCTGCCGTACGGACCGGTCTGCGGCAGGCTGGGGGAGTTGTCCGGGACGTGTCCGGGAACAGGTCCGGGACCTGCCGGGAAAGGGGTGACGCGGTGGCCGCGAACCAGTTGGCGCAGACGGTGCGGGCGCAGCTCGGGATCGGCCGGGTGCTGCCGCTCGGCGGGCCCGCCGACGGGTCATGGATCACCGAGCGGGCGGCAATCGGGGCGCTGCGGGCGGCCGCCGGGACACCGGCCGGAGTACGCATCGGCACGCTGCGGCTGTCCGTCGCCGACCCGGGCCACGCCCCGGAGCCCGCGGTGCCGGCCCCGCCGAGCGCCCTGCCGCCCGGCCCGCTGCGGATCGAGGCGGACTTCGCCGCGGTCGCCGACCGGCCGCTGCCCACCGTCGCCGACCAGGTGCGCACCGCGCTGCTGGAGGCGGCGGTCCGGGCCCTGGGGCTGGTGGTGGGCGTGGTGGATCTGCAGGTCAGCGGGCTGTTGGAAGCGGGCGAGGCACCGGAACCGCCGCCCGCTGACCGTACGGAGCCGCCGCCCGCCGTCCCCGTGGCCGATGACCGGACCGGTGCGACTCAGGAGGGCCCGGCGGGGGTCACCGCCGTCGCGCGGAGCGTGCCGGGCGTGGCCCGGCTGGCACCGGTGCTCGGCGGACCGTCCCGTCCGGTGCGGTTCACCGACGGACATGTGCTGATCCAGCTGGCGACCGCGCCCGGCTACCGGGCGCTGGATGTCTCCTGCGCCGTGCGGCGGGCGGTGGCGGCCACGCCGGCGGCGCCGTCGACGGTTGCCGTGCTGGTCACCGCCGTGGAAGAGGACTGACGGGCGTGCCCGGCCGGGGCCGACCGTCAGTGCCGGGGTCCGGCGGGGCTACTCCCCCACGCCCGCGAGATCCCGCAGTCGGCGCGCCTGCGCGGCCCGTTCGGCGCTGCGCTGCTCCTCGTACGTACGGCCCGCGGCGCCGGCCAGCAGGGCCTTGGTCTCGATGACGGCGTCCCGCGGCGCGGCGGTGAGCGCGGCGGCCAAGTCGGCGACGGTGGCATCGAGTTCATCCGCGGGCACCACGAGGTTGGCGAGGCCGGTCCGCTCGGCCTCCTCGGCATGCACAAAGCGCCCGGTGGCGCAGATCTCCAGCGCCCGGGCGTAGCCCACCAGCCCGACCAGGGGGTGGGTACCGGTCAGGTCCGGTACGAGTCCCAGGCTGGTCTCGCGCATGGCGAACTGGACGTCCGGCGCGACCACCCGCAGATCGCAGGCCAGGGCGAGCTGGAAGCCCGCGCCGATGGCATGCCCCTGCACGGCGGCGATGGACACCAGGTCGTTGCGCCGCCACCAGGTGAACGCTTCCTGGTACTCGGCGATCGTGGCATCGAGGTCACTGTCCGTGCCGCGCGCCAGATCGATGAACGACGGCTCGCCGTCGAAGCCTTCGGGCGTGAACGCCTGACGGTCGAGGCCCGCGGAGAAGGACTGGCCCTCACCACGCAGCACCGCGACCCGCACCGTCCCCGGCAGCAGCGAACCCGCCTCGGCGAGCGCCCGCCACATGGCCGGCGACTGCGCATTGCGCTTCGCTGCGTTGGCCAGGGTCACCGTGGCGATCGCACCGTCGACGGTGAGTCGCACACCGTCCTTGTCGAGCAGAGTCATGAGCGCCTCCGAGTCAGCCAGCCGCACCTGCGTGCGTAAGTGACTGAACGGTAACCTCCCGGCCGACTGCTCGGCCGACCGGGGGGACACCGCTGCACCCGGAGTCGCAGCAGTCAGGCCGATGCGGCCTTCTTGCCCCTCGTGGCTCCGCCGCGACCGCGCAGGACCACACCGGATTCGCTGAGCATCCGGTGCACGAATCCGTAGGAGCGGCCGGTTTCCTCGGCCAGCGCCCGGATGCTCGCACCGGAGTCGTACTTCTTCTTCAGGTCTGCCGCGAGCTTCTCGCGCGCGGCGCCGGTTACCCGGCTGCCCTTCTTCAGAGTCTCGGCCACCCGTGCCTCCTCGTGGGAAGTGCGCTCTGGACTCTCATGATCACCCCTCCCCGGCTTCCTGGCCACCCATTCCGCAAGGTCAGTACGACATCCTTTGCCGTCCGGCGCCCGCTCTCGCGGGCCGGAATCTCACATTCCGCCCTCGCGGAAGGCCGCTCGCGCGCGGCTTTGCGCGAGAAGGGGCAGGTCAGGTGGTGTGCCGCCGAAATGGCGACGGCCGGGCCCCAAGGGCCCGGCCGTATGCCGCAGGCTCGCCGGTGTACGAGCCGTTCTCACTCAGATGATGGATCACACATCGGCCGAATGATCCATACGGCATGATCCATCCGCCGTGATCAGGCCAGCGCGACCAGGTCCGCGTAGTCCTGGCCCCACAGGTCCTCGACGCCGTCGGGCAGCAGGATGATGCGCTCCGGCTCCAGCGCGTCCACCGCGCCCTCGTCGTGGGAGACCAGGACCACGGCGCCCGTGAAGGTGTGCAGCGCGCCGAGGATCTCCTCGCGGCTGGCCGGGTCGAGGTTGTTGGTGGGCTCGTCGAGCAGCAGCACATTGGCGGAGGAGACCACCAGCGTCGCCAGGGCGAGCCGGGTCTTCTCGCCGCCGGAGAGCACCCCGGCGGGCTTGTCGACGTCGTCCCCGGAGAAGAGGAAGGAGCCCAGCGTCTTACGGATGGCGACCAGGTCCATGTCCGGGGCGGCCGAGCGCATGTTCTCCAGGACCGTGCGGTCCGGGTCCAGGGTCTCGTGCTCCTGGGCGTAGTAGCCGAGCTTGAGGCCGTGCCCGGGGCGGACCTCGCCGGTGTCCGGTGTCTCGACACCGGCCAGCAGCCTCAGCAGGGTGGTCTTGCCGGCACCGTTCAGACCGAGGATGACGACCCGGGAGCCCTTGTCGATGGCCAGGTCGACGTCGGTGAAGATCTCCAGGGAGCCGTAGGACTTCGACAGGCCCTCGGCGGTGAGCGGGGTCTTGCCGCACGGCGCCGGGTCCGGGAAGCGCAGCTTGGCGACCTTGTCGGAGGCGCGCACCGCCTCCAGGCCGGCGAGCAGCTTGTCGGCGCGCTTGGCCATGTTCTGGGCGGCGACGGTCTTGGTGGCCTTGGCCCGCATCTTGTCGGCCTGGGTGTTGAGCGCCGCGGCCTTCTTCTCGGCGTTCGCGCGCTCGCGCTTGCGGCGCTTCTCGTCGGCCTCGCGCTGCTGCTGGTAGAGCTTCCAGCCCATGTTGTAGATGTCGATCTGGGAGCGGTTGGCGTCGAGGTAGAACACCTTGTTGACCACGGTCTCGACCAGGTCAACGTCGTGGGAGATGACGATGAAGCCGCCGCGGTAGGTCTTGAGGTAGTCGCGCAGCCAGACGATGGAGTCGGCGTCGAGGTGGTTGGTCGGCTCGTCGAGCAGCAGGGTGTCGGAGTCCGAGAACAGGATCCGGGCCAGCTCGACGCGGCGCCGCTGACCGCCGGAGAGGGTGTGCAGCGGCTGGCCGAGGATGCGGTCGGGCAGTCCGAGGCTGGCGGCGATGGTCGCGGCCTCCGCCTCGGCGGCGTACCCGCCCTTGGTCAGGAACTCGGTCTCCAGGCGCTCGTACTTCTTCATCGCCTTATCGCGGGTGGCGCCCTTGCCGTTGGCCATCCGGTCCTCGTTCTCGCGCATCTTGCGCAGCACGGAGTCGAGGTCGCGGGCGGACAGGACGCGGTCGCGGGCCAGCACGTCGAGGTCGCCGGTGCGCGGGTCCTGCGGGAGATAGCCGACCTCGCCACCGCGGGTGACCGTGCCGGAGGCGGGGATGCCCTCGCCCGCCAGCACCTTGGTGAGGGTCGTCTTGCCGGCGCCGTTACGGCCGACGAGGCCGATGCGGTCGCCCTTGGCGATACGGAAGGAAGCGGACTCGATGAGGATGCGGGCGCCGGCGCGCAGCTCAAGGCCGGAGGCGGTGATCACGGAAAAGGCTCCAGGGCAGGAAGACGGCGGAATGGACGGACGGTCCGAGAGCGGGCTGCGCCGTCTAATGAACCCGAGGGAGAACTGCCATGGGAGGCAGTCTAACGGCCCTGTGCAAATACTTTTCCGGGCGACGGCCGGAGGCGCAGCCCCCGCGGGGTGCGCCGTGCGGCCGCTCGTTCGCACCGGCCCGCGTCGGGGCGCACCGAGCTGCGGCGGGCGGGCCGGACGCCTGGTCGGGCCCCGCCGCGAGACTGTGAGGCAGGTCTCACCGGGCCGCCTCGGGCCGCGCCACGGGGCGTGGTGTCACCGGCCGCCCGCCGCGGCGCTCAGACGCCGCCCGTGTGGACCTGGAACGCCGCGCGCCGTACGGCCTTGGCGAGCGCCGGGTCGGGGTGCGCCGCGGCCAGCGCCACCAGCACCTGGACGGTGCGGGGGTGGCCGATGGCGCGCACCTCCTGCAGGAGGCGCGGCACCGAGCCCTGGACCGCCGAGTCCAGGTGCCGCACCAGCAGTTGGGTCTCGCCGTGGTCGGCGACGGCCGCCGCGGTGTCCACCCACAGCCAGGTCGACTCCTCACGGGTGAGCACATCGGGGGCGGTCTCCGGGTCGCCGCCCTCGTGCTCGACCAGCCACAGCAGGGCGTACGGCCGCAGCCCCGGCTCGTCGGCCGCGGCGCGTACGGCGGGCTCGGCCGGGGCGCCGACCGCCCGCAGCGCCTCGAAGGCGAGACCGCGCAGCAAGGCGTCCTCACCGCGGGCCACGGTCAGCAGCTCCTCGACGGCCGAGCCGACGGAGCGGGCGGCGAGCCAGGCGCGGTATTCGGCACGGGCCGGTCCGGGGGTGAGCCGGGCACAGCCGCGGAGCATCGCCTCGGCGGACTGTTCGATATGGCCGGCCGGGCTCTGCGCGGCGACACAGATCTGCTCCAGCTTGACCCACACCGACCAGTTGCCGAGCGGCGTCAGCTGCGCCTCGGACGCCTCGTGGGGAACCTCGTGGACGCCGTCGTACGCACCGTTCGCAGGCACCAGCGCGCCGACGGTCAGCAGGGCGTCCAGCGCCCAGCGCAGCAGCTCGGCCAGCGACGCCCCCGCGGCGTCGTCGGCCGCCACCGCGGCATCGTCGGCGCTGCCCGGGGCCTGGTCCTGGCCGTAGGGGACCTCGCAGCGTTCCGTACGCAGCTCGGCGACGCGCTGGTCCAGCATGTCGAGCAGCACCGGCAGCCGGACGGGCCCGGCCGACAGATGCAGCAGGGACAGCAACTGCGGCAGTGCCTCGACGACTTCGGCGACTATCGCGGGGCCGGCCGCGGCCGGCGCGGGGCGGGCCAGCGACCAGGCGTCGAAGAGGGCGACCCAGCCGCGCAGCACGGCGGTGTCGTCGCGGTCCCAGGCGCGCAGCCGCCAGCCCGGGCGGGCGAGGCCGCCATGGAGCTCGACGAGGCCGGAGAGCCGGGCCCGGTCCCAGTCGGTGCGGACCTGCTGCGGCGTCAGGCGCAGGGCCTCGGCGGCGCGTTCCGCCACGGCCTTCGGCAGCGCTCCGTCCGGGCCGGCGCGCAGCGCGGCGCCGTCGGCCCAGCGGGCCAGGCGGGCCGCGCCGGCCAGCACGGCACGGGCCTGCCGGGCCAGTTCCGCGGGCGGCGGCGTGCCCTCGGGCGGGCGGGGCGCCGGACGCTTGGTCCGGGTTGTCACCGCCCGGCGGGCGGCCGCAACCGATTGACGGGGTACGAGTCGGAGCCGGGAGTCGCGCGGGGTACGGGACGTCACAGGAGCAGTGTTGCCGCTGTCGGCCCGAAAGCCCAATCGGAACCCTGCTTGCGATCTGCCGGGGGCATGTCATCCCGGCGACCCGTCCCTGATGGGGGGAGTTGTCTTCCCGTACGCCCTGGCGTCATCGGGGCAGCGGCTCCCGGCAGGGGGCGGCGGCGGCCCGGCGGGGACCGGTGCCCGGCTCCGCTCCGGGCCGGTCCTGCCCGGAGCGGGGGTCACATGAGCGGGGTGAGGAAGCGCCGCAGTGCCTCTTCGTAGCTCGGCGGATCGGCGTTCCACATCGCGGCGTGCGGTGCGTGCGGGACCGGCTGAAAGGTGATCAGGTCGGGTCGCCGGGCGGCGAGGGAGCGGGAGGCCGACCAGGGGGCGATGATGTCGTCCGGCCCGTGGAAGAGCAGGATCGGGACGTTCAGCCCGTCCGGGTCGACGGCGGCGGCGGGCCGGTCGACGGGCATCCCCGTGGAGCCCTCGGCGGCGCGTACGACCAGCGGCAGCAGGGCGCGCGGGACCCGCCGGGCGGCGGCCAGCGCA
The DNA here is from genome assembly GCF_043200375.1 of Streptomyces sp. NPDC048434. NCBI lineage: Bacteria > Bacillati > Actinomycetota > Actinomycetes > Kitasatosporales > Streptomycetaceae > Streptomyces > Streptomyces sp. NPDC048434. The sequence goes on from NZ_JBICXQ010000044.1 coordinate 28,503, forward strand.
CGGATCGTGGCGCTGCGGTCGAGGACCGGGGAGTCCAGGATCAGACCGCTGATGCGGGCGCGCAGCGCGGAGTGGGCGGCGGCGCGCAGCGCCATGGTCGCGCCGGTGGACCAGCCGTGGAGGACGACGTCCTGGGCGCCGTAGCGGACCGCGTAGCGGATCGCGGCGTCGAGGTCACGCCACTCGGTGTCGCCGAGGTGGTTGATGCCGTCGGCGGTGCGCGGGGCGCCGATGTCGTTGCGGTAGGCCAGGTCGAGGACGGGCAACTGATGGCGGTGCAGGAACGGCAGCACCACCATGGGGTGTTCGCGGGTGGTGCCCAGTCCGTGGCTGGTGATGACCCAGGTGTCGCGTGCGCCCGGGAAGAACCACGCCGGGAGGGCGCCGAGTTCGCCGGGGATGTCGACGTCGGCGCAGTCCAGGCCGAGGGCGTCACGGGGGTTGCCGAGGTGCACCTGCGGGGTGAGCCGCATCCGGTTGCCCGGCTTGAGGATGCCGTGGGTGACCCGCACCAGGCGCCGTACCACCGCGTCGGCGGGGTGCGGGATCCCGTGGATGACGTCGCCCACCACCGCATGGCAGCCGGAGCCGGTGAGCCCGTAGGTGCCGGGCCGCAGGGACGCCAGACTGCGGGTGAGGGCGATGCGGTCCTCCGTGGCGGAGTGCACGGTGAGACGGGGATCGCCCGGGAAGGGGTCGTCGGGCGACGGTTTCAGGGCAATGTCGCTGGCGTACCGGCCGACCGCCACGGCGGCCGCCCCGGCACCGATCACGGTGGTGGCGGCCACGGCCGCCGCGGTAACCAGGCGCACCCCATCAGTGTGCGCAGCGGTGCAGGAGGCGGCCACCTGGCGCAGTCGGGCGGGTGAGTGGCGGGCCGCCCGCCGGGTGCCGGGCCGCCCGCCACGACGGGCGCTCAGCCCTGCTGCCCGTAGCCCTGCAGCCGGGCGGCGGCCGCGTCGAGCTGCCCGGCCGACAACAGGCTCGGGGTGTGGCCCGGCACGGAGCTCGCGGTCAGCCAGACCCGGCACATCCACTCCAGCTGGGCGGTGCGGTCCAGCGCCTGGTCGAGGCTGTCGCCGTGGGTGAGGGTGCCGTGGTTCTGCAGCAGGCAGCCGGTGCGGTCGCGGAGTGCGTCGAGCATGTGCGCGGCGAGCTCGTCGCTGCCGTACAGGGCATAGGGGGCGACGCGCACGGGGCCGCCGAGCGCCGCGGTCATGTAGTGGACCGGGGGGAGTTCGGTGACGAGGGTGGAGACGGCGGCGGCGTACGGAGCGTGGGTGTGGACGACGGCGGTGGCCGTGGTGCTGCGGTAGACCGCCAGGTGCATCGGGACCTCGCTGGTCGGCCGGAGCTTCCCGAGGATCTGGCGCCCTTCGAGGTCGACCGCGGTGGTGTCGCCGGGCCCGAGCCGGTCGTAGGGGACGCCGCTGGGGGTGACCAGGACCAGGTCCCTGATACGGCGTGAGACATTGCCAGAGGTGCCGACGACCAGTCCCTCGGCCACGGTCCTGCGGGCGGTGGCGACCAGTTCGCCCCAGGCTTCGGCGAGGCGGTCGGCGTGGTCCTTCATGGGTCCTCCGGCGCGGTGCGGCGAATGCGGATGCGGTGCGCGACACCGTACGAGCAGGCCGGGGCACAGTACGCCGGGGGCTCGTCCGGACGATATCCGCCATATAGGGACATTTACGCCACTGCGGAGAATGGGCCGGGGTGGGCCTTCGTGCGTTGCTCCTCCGTTAACGTCGTCGAGGAGTTGCCGCGCCGGCGGAACCACCGGAGCGAATCGCCGCACAGCTCATCAAGTTCGCCAACAGGTGAGGCGGAAGTGACGCCGGAGACACCTCCGCGTGAACAGTGCGGGGGTGTCACCACCGCGCCCGTCCCAGTTCACTTTCCGTTCACCCACTCTCCGTACGGTCCCAGCGACACTGACCTTCGAACTGATTGCCTGGGTGAATGGAACACATCACGCTTCTCATCGGGATCGTGATCGTCACGGCCTTGGTGTTCGACTTTACGAACGGCTTCCACGACACGGCCAATGCAATGGCCACCACCATCTCCACCGGGGCATTGCGACCCAAGACCGCGGTGGCGATGTCGGCAGGGCTCAACCTCGTCGGTGCGTTTCTCTCCGTGGAGGTGGCCAAGACCATCTCGGGCGGAATCATCGACGAGAGCGCCGGCATCAGACCTGAAGTGATCTTCGCCGGCCTGGTCGGCGCAATCGTCTGGAACCTGCTGACCTGGCTCGCGGGTCTCCCCTCCAGCTCCTCCCACGCTCTGTTCGGCGGTCTGATCGGCGCGACCCTGGTGTCCGTCGGCACCAACGGGGTGCACGGCGACGCCGTCGTGATGAAGGTTCTGATCCCGGCGGTGGCCGCCCCGATCGTCGCGGGCCTGGCCGCGATGGCGGCGACCCGGCTGACCTACCGGCTGACCCGGAACCGCGACGAGGCGGACACCGCCAAGGGCTACCGCGCGGGCCAGATCGCCTCCGCCGCCCTGGTCTCCCTCGCCCATGGCACCAATGACGCCCAGAAGACGATGGGTGTGATCACGCTCGCGCTGATCACCGGCGGAGTGGTCGCCCCGCACGCCGACCCGCCGCTGTGGGTCATCGCCTCGGCCGGTCTCGCCATTGCGCTCGGTACGTACCTGGGCGGCTGGCGGATCATCCGCACGATGGGCAAGGGCATCACCGACATCCAGCCGCCGCAGGGCTTCGCCGCCCAGACCGGCGCCGCGGCCACCATCCTGGCCTCCTCCCACCTGGGCTTCGCGCTCTCCACCACCCAGGTCTGCTCCGGCTCCGTGATGGGCTCGGGCCTGGGCCGCAAGGGCGGCGTGGTGCGCTGGTCCACGGCCGGCCGGATGGTCCTCGCCTGGGGCCTGACGCTGCCGGCCGCGGGTCTGGTCGCGGCGGGCGCCGCGTTCCTCGCCGGTCAGGGCAGCTGGGGCGTGGCGGCGGTGGCCGTCCTCGCGCTGGGCATCTGCGGCGCGATCTGGGCCGCCTCCCGGCGCAAGCCGATCGACCACACCAATGTCAACGAAGGCTCGGCCGCTGAGCCGGTGGGCGTGGTGACCGCCGCGCTGCGCACCGTCTCCCCTCCCCCCGCAGGCCAGCCGGCGCCGGTGGCCGACATCCCGGAAACCACCGACGCCCCGGAAACCGCCGAGGTGCCGGAAACCGCCGAGGTGCCGGTTCCGGCATCCGGCACCGACACCGCCACACCCACCACCCCCGCCCGGCGCACCAAGGCCACGACGGTCTCCCGCTAGCTGTCATCACCTAAGGATCACCATGAGCATCGATTGGGCAGCTCTCGGCCAGGTCTTCGGCGTCACCCTCGCGGTGACGGTCGGGATCGTGGGCCTGTTCACCGTCGGCATCGTCGGTACGGCCCGCAAGCCGCAGCCGGAAGGCGGGGCCGTCGCGGTCGCCGCACCGGGTACCGGTGCGCGGGCCGGCGCGGTGACCGCCTTCGCCCTGTGCGCGGCGGCGGTGGCCTATGGCATCTATCTGATCGTCGCCGCCTGACCCCACCGGGGACGGCAGCGGCAACGGGCAGGACGAGGGGCCCGGCGGACCACGGCATCAGCCGTCGTCCGCCGGGCCCCTCGTCGGTGGGACGCCCCGCCCGCCGAGCGCGTCATCGGCCTCCCGGGCCAGCCGGTCGGCGATGGCCGTGCCGCCGCGGCCGTTGAGGAAGGCGGACACCCCGAGCTGCACGACCTTGCTGAAGGTCTGGTAGTGGGCGCTGCGCGGGCGCGGTTCGGCCGCCAGCAGCGCCTCGTGCAGGGTGCGGGTGTCGGGCCGCGGCTCCGGCTGCCCCGCGGCGCCGTGCTCACCGCGCTCCGCGTCGGCGGGCGGCAGCGGGCAGCGCGGCGCCTCGGCCGTCTCCCGGTACGCCGAGTCGCGGGTCGCCGCGAACCCCCGCTCCAGCAGACAGCGTTCACTGCGCGGGCCGGTCAGCGCCTCGATCAGGGACCGGGCCCCGGCCGGGCGCTTGCTGCCGGCCGAGATCGCGAGGTTCTGCCCGCCCAGTACGGACATCCGTTTGCCGTCGCTGCGGCGGGCCGGCAGCTGGGTGACGTCGAACTGCTCGCCGGGGGCGAGCTTCTCGGCGACCGAGGCGTACTCGACCGGCCAGTTGCGCATGAACAGGGCGCGGCCGTCGGCGAACCAGCGGCGGCTCTCCGTCTCGTCCATCGTGGTGGCCTCGTGCGGCATGATCGAGTCGAGCCGGCCCTTGAGGTCGGTGACGCCCTGCTGGAGCGCACCGATCTGCTCGCCCTTGGTGAAGCTGGTGGCGTCGGGGTCGCCGCCGTTGGCCCAGGCCGACTCCAGGGTGTTGACCGTCAGCCCTTCGTAGGGCCGCAGCTGGGCGACCATGCCGTACATCGTCGGCGGCTTCGTCCGGTGGCTCCCGGTGCCCTCGGCGGCCTTGCGGTTGTAGGCGCTCGCCACCTCCTGCGCCGTCTTCTTCAGCTCGTCCCAGTCGGACGGGACGGCATGGTGGTACTCCTTGAGGAGGTCCTTGCGGTAGTAGAGCAGCCCGGCATCGGTGTTGAAGGGCACCCCCCACACCTTGCCGTCGTACTCCACCGTCTTGGCCACGCTGTCGAGGAAGTCGCCGTCCAGACGGGTGGCCCAGGGACGGATCACGCCCGCCTCGGCGAACTCCGCGGTCCAGGCGACATCGAGGTTGAGCACGTCATAGCCGCCGTTGCCGGACTGGCCCGCCGCCAGCAGCTGGCTGCGCTGGCCGTCGGCGGTGTCCGGGAGTCTGACGATCCGGACCGTGCGGCCGTGCTCCTTCTCCCAGGCGTGGATCAGATCCTGGCGGATGCCGGAGCTGCTGAGGTCGCTGCCGGTGGCAAGGACGATCGCGCCCCGCTCCGGGAGGGTCTGCTCCTCCGGCGTACAGCTGCTCACCGCCGGCAGCAGGGCCAGACAGGCCAGCGCGGCGGCCGCCCTGGTGCGCGGGGCGGTCATCGGTCCCCCTTCGTGGCCGTGCCGATGGAGGCGATCCGCCCGGCCAGCGTGTCGACGGCCTGCGGGCCGCTGGGCACGCACTGGCCCCGGGAGGCGCCGGCCAGTTGCTGGAGGGCGAAGGTGTCACACCCCGATTTGCCCATCACCAGCGCCAGGATGGGCACATGGGGTCCCTCCTTGACCAGTGCGCTCAGGGTGCGTTCCACGCTCGCCGCCCGCCCGGGACCCGCGCCGTCGTCCTGATCGAGGATGAGCAGGATGGCCTTGTTGGTGGCCGAGGAGGTCTTCATCTTCCGGACGGCACGGGTCAGTGCCTCCTCCATGGCGGCACCGTGGTCGACCAGTTCGCCGTCCGGGCTGCCCGCGATCCGGTCCAGCGCGGCCTTGCCCGGGGCGGGGTCGGCGCTGCCGAGCGGGACGAGTTCCCGTACCGCGGCACGGTCCTGGGGGTGTGCGCGGTCCGGGAAGGTCCACAGGCCGTAGGTGTGCCGTGCGCCGGCCAGCTCCATGGCGCGGCCGGCCGCGCTCAGGGCGACCGGGAGCTTGCCGCTCTCGGCCATGGAGGTGGAGGTGTCCATGAGGATCAGCACCTGGCTGGAGCGCTGTGCCTTGTCGTAGCCGTCCAGGACCCGGGACACCTGGTCCGGGGCGGCGGTGAAGGGGACCGTGGAGGCGAGCGGACTGACGTCCGCGTGGCTGTCGAGCAGGGGTGAGTCCCGCCCCGGGCCGCCGTCCGGCACCCCGCGGTAGCCCTGCGCGGTCAGGGTGCGCCCGCCGCCGTCCGGGGCACGCAGCCACTGCGCAAAGCGCGCCACGGCGGCCTGCCGCGGGGTGGAGTCCACGGCGCCGTGCCAGTCGACGCGGACCAGGGGGTGGTCGAGCGCGGGGACGTTCTGCGGGTAGTAGGCGACGTACCGGTTGCGCAGCGGGAGCGGGGAGTCCAGGGCCGGGCAACTGCCGATGGCGCGGCCGAGGTTGTAGTCGGCGAGGGACTTCTCCGACACCAGGGGCGCGGACTTCGTACGGTCGACGGAGCCGGCGGCGTCCGTGTCGGGGCGCAGCGAGCACAGCAGTTCGGTGCTGCCCGCGTACTGGCTGCCCGGGGCGGAGAGCCGCTCCTCGGCGTGCCGGGCCAGGGTGGGGTCGGGCGCGCTCGTCGCGGCGGTGCCCGAGCCGTCGTGGGCGAGGTAGAGGCCGATGGTGTGCAGCAGACCGGTGCCGGACAGCACGGGGCTCGGCCGCAGGAGTTTGAGGTCGTGGTGGCTGCTGTCGGTTCCGGTGAGCAGCTCCTGCCAGGTGGCGGCGGCCGGTTCGACGTCGTCCAGCCGACGGCGCGCCGGGATGCCGACGACCAGGGGGGTGTAGGCGACCGGGGCGGAGTAGTGCAGGGTCGCCGGGGATCCCGTGGCGGGCATACCGCGGCGGGCCTCGTAGTAGTCGGCGGTGGATTCCGGGATCCAGATGTCGGGCTGTGGTCCGGGCCGGTGGAGGGGGTCGATGCCCTGGTCTTCCGGACGGTCCTTGCGGGTGCCGCGGGCCTCGCCCTGCCAGCGGTCGGCGGCCGCGAAGCCCTGGTCGACCTGGTCCTTGGCGGCGGAGTAGACGGTGATCTGGGCGCGCCGGCAGCCGTCGGGGAGGTCGCCCTCGCCGCTGAGGGGCCGGGTGTTGGCCTCGGACATCTCGTAGTCGAAGGCCGCCTGGCGCAGCGCGGGTTCGGCCTCGGGGGCGGTGAGCAGCCGCAGTTCGAGGGCGGGCGGGCAGGGCGCTTCGCCGTTCGGGAGATTGAGCAGGACGACGCCCGTGGTGGCCGGTACGAAGATGATCGCCAGGATCAGCAGAAATCTGAACCAGTGCCGGAAGTACGACTTCAGCCAGCGGCGTAAGCGGATCCGCAGCGGGGTCGGGGGGCGGGTCTCGGGGGTGGCGAAGGACAGGATGACGTCGTCGACGGTGTTCTGCTTCGCCGAGCGCGGCTCCCAGACGTCGCCCATCGGGGTCCGCTCACCGGCCAGTTGTTCGCGCAGTTCCCGGACGAGGTCTTCGAAGGTGACGAACCGCTTGCCGGGGATGCCCCGTTCCAGGATCTGCACCAGGGCACGGTTGAAGACGCTGCCTCCGGTGGGTTCCTCGCCGCTGAAGATACGGCGGTTGGGCTGCGCGGCCATCAGCAGCGAAGTGGGCTTGCGGCAGGCGTAGAAGGCCTCGCTCGAGTTGCCGGCGTAACAGCACTCCAGGACGACCACGATCCGGTCGGCCCGCGCGTTGTCCACATAGGACAGCACCGTGTCCTGCCACGAGACGGTCTTGTGACGCCGTTCCGAGGCGCCGACCATGAGTTGCAGATTGCCGCCGTCGCGGCCCACCCGGCCGTGGCCGGAGAAGTACACCAGCAGCAGGCCGCGCGCCTCCTGGGTGACCGCGTCCAGCGCCTGTTCCACCTCCCAGGGCTCCTGGGGCCGGCAGGTGATGACCTCGCCCTTGGTGAACAGATCGGTGCCGGGGGCGAGCAGGGCCTGCTCCAGTTTCCGGGCGTTGTCCTTCACCGCGGGCAGCGGGCGCAGCGTGCGGTAGTCGTCGACACAGATCAGCAGCGCCCGGTTGACCTTGCCCCGTGCGTCGTATTCGGACATCCGGCTCAGTCCCCTGCGGTGCTGCCGCTCTCGTCCGCCGGGCTGCCGGGATCGGGGCGTTCGGGGGCCACGGCGCCCGGCCCCGCGTCGCCGAGCGCGTGCAGGTCCCCGTCGCCGCCCCCGACCGCGACGGCGGGCCGTTCGCCGGTGTCGCGTTCCTCCCGGCGCCGTCGCAGCCACTCCTGCAGGGCGATGCTGAGACTTTTGCTGACTTCGGCGGCGACGGCGCCGACGATGACCAGGATCAGATCGTCGACACCGAGGGCCATGTCGCGGGGGCCGTCGTCGCTCTCGTCCGCCGGCCGTGGCCGCAGCTCCCAGTCGTGCCGGCGCCGGTCCAGCCACGGCTCGCGCTCCAGCCACGCCTTGAGGTCCTCGATGTCCTGCTCCGGATTGTTCGTGCCCGTGATCCTGATGCGGATCTCGTGGCGGTCAGCGCGCTGCGTCATCCCCCGGCCCCCTTCCGGCGGCCCCATCGCCGCCGTGCACCAGATAGTGACGTGAGATCAGGGGCGCAGGCAACCGTCTGTGACACGACTGCCACGCTGTGGCGTGCACCACAGGGCGTGCCACAGGGCACCGTCGCAGGTCAAGGGTGAGTTGACGGGCATTCGCGGGGCGTGGTGGACTGCCGGAGCCATTCGGCGACAGATGAGGAAGTCCGGTGAGAATCCGGCGCGGTCCCGCCACTGTCACCGGGGAGCGTTCCTCCAGCGAAGGCCACGGTCCGCCTCGCGTACGTCCGATGACGTACGCAGGGACTGGAAGGCCGGAGGACTCGCCGATCCGGGGAGCCAGGAGACTCTTGTCGCCGTCACGTCGAGCCAGGGCGCGGACCCTGAGTGAGGACATACCGCCATGCCCGGCCGCCCTTCGAGATCTCCACTGCCCGCTGTCGCAGGGCCCCTTCGGCACGCCCTGGCGGCGGTCTGATCCGATGCGCGGCGAACACGCGGGATATGCGTGCGGCGCGGCCCTCGGCTTCCTCGGTGACCTGATCGCGGCGGACCCGCGGCGCGGCCATCCGGTGGCCGCCTTCGGCCGGGCCGCGGGCGCCGTCGAGCGCCGGCTGTGGCGCGATCACCGCGGATACGGGGCGGCTCACGCCGTGCTGTGCGCGGGCGGTGCCGCCGCCGGTGCCGCGCTGCTGCAGCGCGCGGTACGGGCCGCCGCCCCGGCTCCGCTGCGCGGCGGAGCCCGGATCGCGCTGACCGCGGCGACGGTCTGGGCCGTGCTGGGCGGCACCTCACTCGGCCGCGAGGCCCGCGCCGTCGGCGGTGCGCTGACGGCGGGCGACCTGGACGTGGCGCGGGAGCGGCTGCCGCATCTGTGCGGGCGCGATCCACAGGCGCTGGACGGGCCCCAGATGGCCCGCGCGGTGGTGGAGTCGGTCGCCGAGAACACCTCGGACGCCGTGGTGGGCGCCCTGGTCTGGGGCGCGCTGGGCGGGGTGCCCGGCCTGGTGGCGTTCCGGGCGGTGAACACCCTGGACGCGATGGTGGGGCACAAGTCGCCGCGCCACCGCCGCTTCGGCTGGGCCTCGGCCCGGCTCGACGACCTCGCCGGCTGGCCCGGCTCCCGGCTGACCGCCGCGCTCACCGTGCTCGCGGGCCCCGACCGGCGCGGTGCGCTGCGGGCCTGGCGGGCGGACGGCGGCGCGCACCCGAGCCCCAACGCGGGCCCCGTGGAGGCCTCGTTCGCGGGCGCGCTGGGTGTCCGGCTGGGCGGCACGCTGGCGTACGGCGGGCGGGTGGAACACCGTCCGGTGCTCAACGACGGGGCGCCGCCGGTCGCGGTGCCCGACATCGCCCGGGCCGTGCGGCTCTCGCGCCGGGTGAGCGTGCTGGCGCTGGTGACGACGGTGGCGGCGCGGCCGGCGGCCGGCGCGCTACGCCGGGCCCTGTTGCGCACCACCCGCCCGGCCGCAGGCGCAGTGACGCGCAGGGCCGCACGTGCGGTGGCGCGTACGGCTCACGACAGCCGGGGTCCCGGCGCATGAGGAGGACCCGGTGAACGGGCGGTTGAAGGCATCCGGTGGGGCCGTCGGCGGTGGCCTGTTGGTGGCCGGTACGACGTCCGACGCCGGCAAGAGCGTGGTGACGGCGGGCATCTGCCGCTGGCTGGCCCGGCAGGGCGTGCGGGTGGCGCCGTTCAAGGCGCAGAACATGTCGCTGAATTCGTTCGTCACGCGCGAGGGCGCGGAGATCGGACGGGCCCAGGCGATGCAGGCCGCCGCGGCGCGGGTGGAGCCGACCGCGCTGATGAACCCCGTACTGCTCAAGCCCGGCAGCGACCGCAGCAGCCAGGTGGTGCTGCTGGGGAAGCCGGTGGGCGAGCTCAGCGCCCGGGGCTACCACGAGGGGCGCCAGGAGCAGTTGCTCGGCACGGTCACCGACTGCCTCCAGGAGCTGCGGCGTACCCACGACGCGGTGATCTGCGAGGGCGCCGGCAGCCCCGCCGAGATCAATCTGCGGCGGACCGACATCGTGAACATGGGCCTTGCGCGGGCCGCCCGGATCCCGGTGATGGTGGTCGGCGACATCGACCGCGGCGGGGTGTTCGCCTCCTTCTTCGGCACCACCGCGCTGCTGTCCAAGGAGGACCAGGCGCTGGTCGCGGGGTATCTCGTCAATAAGTTCCGGGGCGATGTCACGCTGCTGGAGCCGGGCTTGGAGATGCTGCGCGGTCTCACCGGGCGGCAGACGCTGGGCGTACTGCCCTTCTCGCACGGTCTGGGCATCGACGAGGAGGACGGTCTGCGGGTGTCCCTGCGCGGTGCGGTGCGCGAGAGCGTGGTGGCGCCGCCGCACGGCGCCCAGGTGCTGCGGGTGGCGGTGGCCGCCGTGCCGCTGATGTCGAACTTCACGGACGTGGACGCGCTCGCCGCGGAGCCGGGCGTGGTGGTGCGGTTCGTGGACCGGGCCGAGGAGCTGGCCGATGCGGACCTGGTGGTGCTGCCGGGGACCCGCGGCACGGTCCGGGCGCTGCAGTGGCTGCGCGAGCGCGGACTGGCGGACGCGGTCGCCCGGCGGGCCGCCGAGGGCCGCCCGGTGCTGGGCATCTGCGGCGGCTTCCAGATGCTGGGCGAGCGCATCGAGGACGACGTCGAGTCGAAGGCGGGCGCGGTCGACGGGCTGGGGCTGCTGCCCGTACGCGTGCGGTTCGCGGCGGAGAAGACCCTGGCGCGGCCGGTCGGCGAGGCGCTGGGCGAGCCGGTGACGGGCTACGAGATCCACCACGGGGTCGCCGAAGTGACCGGCGGGGACGAAGAGTTCCTGGACGGGTGCCGGACCGGCTCCGTATGGGGCACGCACTGGCACGGCTCGCTGGAGAGCGACGGCTTCCGGCGGGCCTTCCTGCGACGGGTCGCGGCGGACGCGGGCCGGGCCTTCGTACCGGCCCCCGGCACCAGCTTCGCCACCCTGCGCGAGGAGCAGCTGGACCGGCTGGGCGATCTGATCGAGGAGCACGCGGACACCGGCGCCCTGCTGCGGCTGATCGAGGAAGGCGTACCGGAGGGGCTGCCGTTCGTGCCTCCGGGGGCGCCATGAGGGTACGCAGTGGAGGACCGCGACAGACGCAGAAGATCCGGCCGGCCGACGACGTGGAGGACGACACAGCATGACAACCGCTCACAACACGACCCAGCAGTACCCCTTCACCGCGGTGGTCGGGATGGACGATCTGCGGCTGGCGCTGCTGCTGAACGCGGTGAGCCCCGCGGTGGGCGGTGTGCTGGTCCGCGGGGAGAAGGGCACCGCCAAGAGCACCGCCGTGCGGGCGCTGTCGGCGCTGATGCCGCATGTGGACGTGATCAGCGGCTGCCGCTTCGCCTGTGCCCCGGAGGCGCCCGACCCCGGCTGCCCGGACGGGCCGCACGAGGCGGGTGCCGTCGAGGACCGCCCGACGCGGATGGTCGAACTGCCCGTCGGCGCCTCGGAGGACCGGCTCGTCGGCGCGCTGGACATCGAGCGGGCGCTGTCGGAGGGCGTGAAGGCCTTCGAGCCGGGCCTGCTGGCTGATGCGCACCGCGGCATCCTCTACGTCGACGAGGTCAACCTGCTCCACGACCACTTGGTGGACCTGCTGCTGGACGCGGCCGCCATGGGCGCCTCGTACGTGGAGCGCGAGGGCGTGTCCGTGCGGCATGCGGCCCGCTTCCTGCTCGTCGGCACCATGAACCCCGAGGAGGGCGAGCTGCGGCCGCAGCTGCTGGACCGCTTCGGGCTCACCGTCGAGGTCGCCGCCTCACGCGAGCCCGACCAGCGGGTGGCGGTGGTCCGGCGCCGGCTGGCGTACGACGCCGACCCGGCCGGCTTCGCGGCACGCTGGGCGGCCGAGGAGGACGAGCTGCGCCACCGCATCACCGCGGCACGGGAGTTGCTGCCGGGCGTGACGCTGGGCGATGCGGCGCTGCGGCAGATCGCGGCGACCTGCGCGGCGTTCGAGGTGGACGGGATGCGCGCCGACATCGTGATGGCGCGCACCGCCACGGCGCTGGCCGCGTGGGCGGGGCGGACCGCTGTCCTGGAGGAGGACGTACGTCAGGCGGCGCTGCTGGCGCTGCCGCACCGCCGGCGCCGTAACCCCTTCGACGCGCCCGGCCTGGACGAGGACAAGCTCGACCAGACGCTGGAGGAGTTCGGCGGGGCGGACGAGGGCACGGACGGCGAGGACGATCGGGACCCGGACGGGCCGGACGGCGGCCCCGACGGGGGCGGTCCGGACGGCGGCGGACAGCCACCGCAGGACGGCGGGGACGGCGGGCCGCAGGAGTCGCCCCTGACGCAGAGCCCCGAACTCCCGCACCAGCAGGAGGGGGAGGCACCCCCGGCTCCCGAGGCCCCCGAGCAGCCCCGGGAACAGCCCGCGGCCCCGGAGCAGGCCCAGGAGGGCGCCCCTGCCGCGGGCGGCGAGAAGGCCGCGGTCGGTGCCACCGAGCCGTTCCGTACCCGGCGGCTGGATGTGCCGGGCCTGGGCGAGGGCGCGGACGGCCGCCGGTCGCGGGCGCGGACCGCACACGGCCGGACGACCGGGGCGCGGCGCCCGCACGGCACCCTGGGCAAGCTGCATCTGGCGGCGACGGTGCAGGCCGCGGCGCCGCACCAGCGGGCGCGCGGCCGCCACGGGCGGGGTCTGGTGGTGCGCCGGGACGATCTGCGCGAGGCGGTACGCGAGGGGCGGGAGGGCAATCTGGTCCTGTTCGTCGTGGACGCGTCCGGGTCGATGGCGGCGCGGAAGCGGATGAGCGCGGTCAAGGGCGCGGTGCTCTCGCTGCTGCTGGACGCCTATCAGCGGCGCGACAAGATCGGCATGATCACCTTCCGTGGCACCGGCGCCGAGCTGGCGCTGCCCCCGACGTCCTCGGTCGAGGCGGGCGCGGCGCGGCTGGAGCAGCTGCCGACGGGCGGCCGTACGCCGCTGTCGGAGGGGCTGCTGAGGGCCCATGAGGTGCTGCGGGTGGAGCGGATGCGGGATGCCTCGCGGCGGCCGCTGCTGGTGGTCGTCACCGACGGACGGGCGACCGGCGGCCCGGAGCCCGTCGTACGGGCCACCCGCGCGGCCCGGCTGCTGGCGGGTGAGGGCACCGCCTCGGTGGTCGTGGACTGCGAGGCGGGTCCGGTGCGGCTGGGTCTCGCGGGCGAGCTGGCCCATGAGCTGCAGGGCACCGCCATCACCCTCGACGAGCTGCGCGCGGACAGCGTCTCCGCGCTCGTACGGACCGTACAAGGCAACAGGAAGGCCGCGTAATGCCGCAGGGACAGCCGTCCGTCGTACCGAACGACGGGCTCACCACCCGCCAGCGCCGCAACCGCCCGCTGGTGTTCGTCCACACCGGCCAGGGCAAGGGCAAGTCCACCGCCGCCTTCGGGCTGGCGCTGCGCGCCTGGAACCAGGGCTGGCCGGTAGGGGTGTTCCAGTTCGTGAAGTCCGCGAAGTGGAAGGTCGGCGAGGAGCGGGCGCTGAAGGTGCTCGGTGACTCCGGCGAGGGCGGCACCGTCGCCTGGCACAAGATGGGCGAGGGCTGGTCCTGGGTGCAGCGCGACATCGCCTCCAGTGAGGACGCGGCGCGCGAGGGCTGGGAGCAGGTCAAGCGGGACCTGGCCGCGGAGACGTACAAGCTGCTGGTGCTGGACGAGTTCGCGTACCCGCTGAAGTGGGGCTGGATCGACACCCAGGAGGTGGTGTCGGCGCTGCGCGACCGCCCCGGTACGCAGCATGTCGTCATCACCGGGCGGGGCGCCCCCGAACCGCTGCTGGAGTTCGCCGATCTGGTGACGGACATGACCAAGGTCAAGCACCCGATGGACGAGGGCCAGAAGGGCCAGCGGGGCATCGAATGGTGACGGCGGTGAGCGCGGGATGAGCGGCGGTTCGATCCCCCGGCTGGTGATCGCCGCACCGTCCTCGGGCGCGGGGAAGACGACGGTGGCCACCGGACTGATGGCGGCGTTCGCCGAGTCCGGGCTCGTGGTGTCGCCGCACAAGGTGGGACCCGACTACATCGATCCGGGCTATCACTCGCTGGCCACCGGCCGTCCCGGCCGCAATCTGGACGCCTATCTGTGCGGGCCCGACCGGATCGCGCCGCTGTTCCTGCACGGCGCGGCCGGCGCCGATCTCGCGGTCGTCGAGGGCGTGATGGGGCTGTTCGACGGGGCGTCCGGAATGGGCGAACTGTCCTCGACGGCGCACGTGGCCAAGCTGCTGCGGGCGCCGGTGGTGCTGGTGGTGGACGCGTCCTCGCAGTCCCGGTCGGTGGCCGCGCTGGTGCACGGCTTCGCCTCCTGGGACCCGGAGGTACGGCTCGCCGGGGTGATCCTCAACAAGGTCGGCTCGGACCGGCACGAGGAGCTGCTGCGCGAGGCGATGGACTCCTCCGGGGTGCCGGTGCTGGGCGCGCTGCGCCGCGACGGGCGGGCCGGTACGCCGTCGCGTCACCTGGGGCTGGTGCCGGTCGCCGAACGGCGGGCCGAGGCGGTGGAGTCGGTGAGCGAGCTGGCCGCGCGGGTCCGCGCGGGCTGCGATCTGCCGGCGCTGCTGGCGCTGGCGCGTACGGTGCCCGAGCTGCCGGACGCGCCCTGGGATCCGGCGGCGGAGGCGGCGCCGGCCGCGGGGACCACCGCCGCGGCCGCCCCCTCGGACAAGCCGCTGATCGCCGTCGCGGGCGGCGCCGCGTTCACGTTTTCGTACGCCGAGCACGCCGAGCTGCTGACCGCGGCGGGCGCCGAGGTGGCCCCCTTGGACCCGCTGCGGGACGAGCAACTGCCGCCCGGCTCCCAGGGTCTGGTGATCGGCGGCGGCTTCCCGGAGATGTATGCGCCGGATCTGTCGGCGAACGCGCCGCTGCGCACGGCGGTGGCCGCGCTGGCCGCGTCCGGGGCACCGGTCTCGGCCGAATGCGCCGGGCTGCTCTACCTCTCCCGGTCGCTGGACGGGAAGCCGATGTGCGGGGTGCTGCCCGCCGAGGCCCGGATGACCGAACGGCTCACCCTCGGCTACCGCGAGGCGGTGGCGCTGCGGGACAACGCGCTGGCGGCGGCCGGGACCCGGGTGCGCGGCCATGAGTTCCACCGCACGGTGCTGGAGCCGGGCGCGGGCGCGGACCCGGCGTGGGGGCTGACGCACCCCGAGCGGCGGGTGGAGGGCTTTGTGTCCGGCGGGGTGCATGCCTCGTATCTGCATGTGCACTGGGCCGCCGAACCGTCGCTGGCCGGGCGTCTGGTGGCGAGCGCGGCGCGGAGCGCTCCGGCCGGGAGCGCCGCCCGGTGACGCCCGGGAGCGGCAGCCAGGATCCGGCGGCCCCGGCCGTCCTCGACCACCTCGTCTACGCCACACCCGATCTGGACCGCACGGTCGCCGAGGTCGCCGAACTGACCGGCGTACGGCCGGTGCCAGGCGGCAGCCATCCGGGCCGAGGCACCCGCAACCATCTGCTGGGGCTGGGCGACGGGGCGTACTTCGAGATCGTCGGGCTCGATCCGGAGCAGCCCGCCCCGGACGGGCCGCGGTGGTTCGGCATCGATGCGCTGACCGGGCCGCGGCTGGTCACCTGGGCGGTCCGGGTCACCGGCATCGCCGACCGGGTCGCGGCGGCGCGGGCGCGCGGCTACGACCCCGGCACCCCGTTCGCCATGTCCCGGCGCGCCCCGGACGGCGGCCGCCTCGCCTGGCAGCTGACCCCGCCGGGGACGGGCACGGGCCCGGCCCCGTTCCTGCTCGACTGGGGCGGGACCCCGCACCCGTCCGGCGGCGGGCTCCCGGAGCTGCCGCTGGTCTCGCTCACCGCTTCGTACCCCGACCCCGGGGCGGCCCGCGCCGAACTGGCGGCGCTCGGCGTCCGGTGGCCGGGGGAGCCGCTCACGGCTGGGCCGGCCGGGCTCACCGCGGTCCTGGCGGGCCGGCACGGACCGGTCGCCTTCGGCCGGGGAGCCGTCGCGGTATGAGGGACCGGGCGGCCGACGAGGCCGGTGCGCCGGCCGTGCCGCTGGTCGCCGGCGTGGGGGCGCGCCGTGGCGTCCCGGTGTCCGAGGTGCTGGAGCTGATCACGGCCACCTGTACGGCAGCGGGGTACGCGGCCCGGCAGGTCGTCGCGCTGGCGACGGTGGCGGCCAAGGCGGCCGAGCCGGGGCTGACCGGGGCGGCGCGAGAGCTGGGGGTGCCGTTGCGGTCGTTCCCGGCGGCGGCCCTGGCGGCGGTACGGGTACCGGCGCCGTCCGCGGCCGCGGCGGCCGCCGCCGGAACGCCGAGCGTGGCCGAGGCGGCCGCGCTGCTGGCCGCGGGGCCGGGTGCCACGTTGGCCGTCGGCAAGCGGAAGTCACCGCCGCCGGCCCGGGCGACCTGTGCGCTCGCCGGACCGGCAGTAACGGACAGCGGTGCCTTTACCGCTGGTAGGGAGGGAGCGGCCGCCGTGCCCTCCGCCGGGGCGGTTATCGTCAATGACCTTCCCAACCCGCCCCGCCGTGGCCCGGATCGGCGGACGGCGGTCGTCGGCGACCCGGCGCCCGACAGCGCAACCCCCGGTACCAAGGAGATCCAGTGACCACTCCTCCCGCACTGCTCATCGCCGGTCACGGCACCCGTGACGAAGGCGGGGCCGAGGCTCTGCGCGCGCTGGTGCGTGTGCTCGGCGAGCGCCATCCCCACGTGCCCGTCGCCGGGGGGTTCTTCGGCCATCCGGCCGCTCCCCTGCCGCTCGGCGACGCCGTCGACGGGCTCGTCGAGCGGGGCGCGACCCGGCTCGCCGTGATACCGCTGCTGCTGGCCCCGACCGGGCCGGTGCCGGAGGCGCTGCCCTCGGCGCTGGAACGGGCGGCGGAGCGCCACCCGGGGCTCGGCTACGCCTGCGGCGCCGAGCTGGGGCCCCATCCCAAGGTCCTCGAAGTGCTGGAACGACGGCTGGACGAGGCGCTGGGCGGCGGCGCCCGCAGGCCCGAGGACCGGGCCCGCACCACGGTGCTGCTGGTGGGGCGCGGCGCGGCCGATCCGTACGCCAACGCCGAGGTGGCGCGGGCCGCGCGGCTGCTGTGGGAGGGTCGCGGCTTCGCGGGCGTGGAGACCGCGTTCGTCTCGCAGGCGGCGCCCGATGTGCCGACGGGCCTGGACCGGTGCCGGGCACTGGCGGCCGCGGCGGCAGCCGGCCGGCCGGGCCGGATCGTGGTCCTGCCCTACTTCTTCTTCCCCGGCGGCCTGTTGGAGCGACTGCATATGCAGGCCGAGGGGTGGGCCGCGGCCCACCCCGGCGCGGAGGTGATCGGCGCGGAGGTGATCGGCCCGGAGGCCGAGGTGGCCGAGGTCGTCATGGAGCGCTACCGCGCGACGGTGGCGGGCGATGCGCTGCTGAGCGACGCGTCGTGCGGCTGCCGGGCGGCGGCGGAGGACGCCCGGGAGACGGACGGCGCGGCGGGGCGGACCGCTCTCCCGGCCACGGACGCCGGGGAGCGGTGAGCATGCCGGCGCACACCGGGTCCGCGCCGCTCCGCGACCCCGCCCCGGACGCACCGCCGCACGAGCCCGATCTGCGGCACCACGGCGATGCCGAAGTGCGGGGCGCGGAGGGCGGATTGACGGATCTGGCGGTGAATGTCCGCACCGGTACTCCCCCGGCCTGGCTCAAGGCGCGGATCGCCGCGTCGCTGGACGGCCTCGCCGCGTACCCCGACGGCCGCGCGGCGCGCCGGGCGGTCGCGGCGCGGCACGGTCTGCCCGTGGAACGGGTGCTGCTGACGTCGGGGGCCGCGGAGGCGTTCGTGCTGATCGCGCGCGCCGTGCGGGCCCGCCGGCCGGTCGTGGTGCATCCGCAGTTCACCGAGCCCGAGGCGGCGCTGCGGGACGCCGGGCACGACGTCGCGCGGGTGCTGCTCGACGCACGGGACGGCTTCCGGCTGGATCCGGCCGCGGTGCCCGAGGACGCCGATCTGGTCGTCGTCGGCAACCCCACCAACCCCACCTCGGTCCTGCACCCGGCAGACGAGCTGGCCCGCCTGGCGCGGCCGGGCCGGACGCTGGTGGTGGACGAGGCCTTCATGGACGCGGTGCCCGGGGAGCGGGAGGCGCTGGCCGGGCGCACGGACCTGCCGGGGCTGGTCGTGCTGCGCAGCCTCACCAAGACCTGGGGGCTGGCCGGGCTGCGGATCGGCTATGTGCTGGCCGCCCCGGACACCGTCGCCGCCCTGGAGCGGGCGCAGCCGCTGTGGCCGGTCTCCAGTCCCGCGCTGGCCGCCGCCGAGGCGTGCTGTACACCGCAGGCGCTGGCGGAGGCGGCCGCGGCGGCCGGGCAGATCGCCGTGGACCGGGCCCATCTGCTGGCCCGGCTGGGCGAGTTCGGGCAGATCCGGGCGGCCGGCCCGGCGGCGGGCCCGTTCGTGCTGATCCGGCTGCCGGACGCGGACGCGGTACGGGCCGCGCTGCGGGCCCGCGGCTTCGCGGTCCGCCGTGGTGACACCTTCCCCGGCCTGGGCCCCGGCTGGCTGCGCCTCGCGGTGCGGGACCGGGCCACGACGGACCGGTTCGCGGCGGCGCTGGGCGAGGTGCTCGGGTAGGGGTGTCCGGGGATCTCCGGGGAGCAACGGGCGGGGCCGGCCGGCAGATTGGGTGCGCCGGCGCACCCCTTCCCGTTGGCGAATCGGGGTGACCGTTCACCCTTTTAGCTGTTAAGTCAGTTATGGATACTTCTCGTTCGGGCCGACGGGCCGTCGTCGGCGCCCTCGCCTCACTCCTGCTCCTCGTCCTCACGGCCCTGGCCGGCCCCACCGCCACCGCCACCGCCGACGGTCACGCGCCGCCTGCGGCGGACCCCCAGGCGGTGCGCGACTGGAACGCCATCGCCTCCGACACCATCAGCGCCAACCTCGGCGCCACCCGCCCCTCCGGGCAGGCGGTCATCTGGCACGGGTTCGTCTCGGCCGCCGTCTACAACGCCGTGGTCGGCATCCAGGGCCGCTACGCCCCGTACAAATGGCGAGCGCGCGGGCCCTCCACGGCCTCGCCCGAGGCGGCGGCCGTGACCGCCGCGCACCGCGTACTGCTGACCTACTTCCCCGCCTCCCAGGCCCCGCTCGATACCGCGTACGCCGCCTCCCTCGCCAGGATCCCCGACGGCACGGCGAAGCGGCAGGGCGTGGCCTTCGGGGAACGCGCCGCCGACCACCTCGTCGAACTGCGCGAAGGAGACGGCCGCTTCGCCACGGTGGAGTTCACCGCCACGCCCGCGCCCGGCGTCTGGCGGCCCACCCCGCCCGCCCATCTGCCCTTCATCGACCCCTGGCTCGGCAGACTGCGCCCCATGCTGCTGACGTCCCCGGCCCAGTTCCGTCCCGGCGGGCCGCCCGCCCTGTCCTCGGCCCGCTACGCCCAGGACCTCAACGAGGTGAAGACCATGGGGGCGAGGACCGGATCGCCCCGCACCCCGCAGCAGACCGAAACCGCGCAGTTCTTCGGGGGCAATCTGACGGTCCAGCTCCAATCGGCGTTCCGGGACCACTCCGCCCGGCACCACCTGCGCATCGCCGAGACAGCCCGGCTGGTCGCCGCGGCGAACGCATCGGCAACCGACGCCGTGGTCACCGCATGGGACGCCAAACTCCACTACGGCTTCTGGCGGCCGATCACCGCTGTCCAGCTGGCCGACACCGACGGCAACCCCGCGACCGAAGCCGACCCGCAGTGGCAGCCGCTGCTCGTCACCCCTCCGCACCCCGACTACCTCAGCGGCCACACCGCGGTCACCGGCGCCGTGACCCGGACTCTGGCCGGGATCCTCGGCACCCCCCACCTCGACCTCACGTTTTCCTCCGAGGCCACCGGCACCACACGGCACTACGATGACGCCGGCCGGCTCAACGAGGACATGATCAACGCCCGGGTCTGGGGCGGAATCCACTTCCGCACCGCCGACATCGACGGATGCGACGCCGGCGGCCGCATCGGCGCCTGGACACTGACCCACTACTTCCAGCCGCTGCGCCCGGCACGCCCGCACGCCTCGCCGCCGGCCCCGTCGACGTGCCCGCACGGCAGCGCCGACTGACCGGGCCCGTACCGCCCGCCGGCCTCCGCCGACAGGGACCACGGCCGGGAGGAGCCGAACGCACCCGGTAGCGGAGGCCCCTACGGGCAGACCTCGCCGGGGTCCCGACACACCACGCGTGGGCCCCCGGCGAGGGTGAGGTGGGGGGGGGGGGGGGGGGGCGCCGCGCGCGGGGGGGGCCCCGCCCGGGCGGGGCCCCCCGCGGCCCCCCCCCCCCCCCCCCCCGGGGGGGGGGCGGGGGGGGCGGCGCC